>JAZNNW010000079.1:0-16740 GCA_045580485.1 Candidatus Avilachnospira sp.
GATGTTCATCATGGTCTTGATGTCGTAGCCGTAGCGGTCCATCAGATACTCAATGATGGTGGCATCAATATCGCCGGAGCGGGTACCCATGGGAACACCGGCCAAGGGGCCAAGGCCCATAGTAGTATCAACGACCTTACCGTCTACGCAGGCAGACAGAGAGGAGCCGTTGCCCAGATGGCAGCAGATGATCTTGCTGTGCACAGGGTTGCCCAGCATGTCGATAGCACGGGCAGAAACATAGCGGTGAGAAGTGCCGTGGAAACCGTAGCGACGGACATCGTCCTTCACATAATACTCGTAAGGAATAGCATAGGTGTAAGCCTTGGCAGGCATAGTCATGTGGAAAGCAGTATCAAACACGGCAACCTGAGGCTTGGTGGGCATAGCAGCCTGGCAGGCACGGATACCCATGAGGTTTGCGGGATTGTGCAGAGGGCCCAGAGGGATGCACTTTTCAATGGCAGCGATGCAGGCGTCATCGATGAGGCAGGACTCAGTGAAAGCCATACCGCCGTGCAGCACACGGTGACCAACAGCATCGATCTCTTCAACGGAAGCGATAACGCCGTTCTCTGCGTCCACCAGAATCTCCATAACGGCTGCAATAGCCTCAGAGTGGGTGGGCATAGGAATCTCGCGGACGACCTTGTCACGACCGGGGACACTGTGATTCAGGCGACCATCGATGCCGATACGCTCACACAAACCCTTGGCAGAAACCACACCGGTATCAGGATCCATCAGCTGATACTTCAGAGAAGAACTGCCTGCATTGATAATCAGAATATTCATATTGACCATCTCCTGTAATTTCGTTATTCCCTTATGGGATATTTCATGATAGAATTGTGTTGCTCAAAGTATTTTACTATACATTTGCAGAAGTGACAAGAGGAAAAAGTGATTTTTCCTTATTTTCGAGGTGCTTTTCTTTGAATACTGTTGGAATCATTTGTGAATATAACCCTTTTCATCTGGGTCATCAGCGTCAAATCCATTTGATGCGGCAGCACATGGAAGATGACTGCGCCATCGTCTGTGTCATGAGCGGCAATTATGTCCAGAGAGGCATGCCAGCCATGTGGGACAAATTCACCCGGGCACGGGTGGCAATGAACTGCGGAGCCGATCTGGTTCTGGAATTGCCCATTACAGGCGTTTTGCAGTCCGCAGAAGGTTTTGCCTCTGCCGGTGTGGAAATTCTGACAAAACTGGGCTGTGTGGATTACCTCAGTTTTGGTGTGGAAAGCGGCGATGGACATACATTTCTCTCCCTTGCAAAGGAGCTGGATACAGAGGAATTTCAGGAAAAACTGAGAGCCGGTCTGGATGCCGGTCTCCCCTATGCGGCTGCCCGTCAGCAGGCGCTGAACGATGGAGAGAATCTACTGGATACACCGAATAACATTCTGGCACTGGAATACTGTCATGCTATTCTCCAGCAGAATAGCCGTTTGAAACCGCTGCCTGTTATTCGCAACAGTAACTATCATGACGCTGAAGCGCTGGGAAATGAGCCTTCTGCGACGGCAGTCCGGGCACTGTTCCCTAATGAAAACTGGCAGGACTTTGTGCCGAAATATGCAAGAATCCTGAAGCAGATGCCCTGGTATGATCTGCAGTTTGGTGAGCGAGCGGTTCTGTCTCGCCTGAGAGCTTTAACTGACGAAGAATGGGAGGCTTGCGCCCATGGCTCTGAGGGACTGTGGCGCAAGGCCATGACTGCTACACGCTCTGAAAAAGACCTTGAATCGGTCATCTCTGCCATTAAATCCAAGCGGTATCCCAGAACCAGAATCCAGCGCCTGCTGCTGTGTGCGTATCTTGGTATCTCTTCTGAAAAGCTGAAGCAGCCGATTCCTTATGTCCGTATTTTGGCAGCTACAGAAGCCGGCAGAGTTCTGCTGCGGCAAGCAAAAAAGAACGACATGATTCCTCTCATCAATCCGGGGCAGACTCCTTTGGATAAGGAATACTACAAAATGGAATGTCAAGCATCCAGACTGTATTCTCTCTTTGCTGCACCCGGATATGAAACAGATCCACTGATGGAGGAACGAGGCCGATTGGTCATGAAATAGAAACAAGCTCCGCATATGCGGAGTTTGTTTCCTGCATAAAAAATCCGTTATCCCCGTGGGATAACGGATTTAATGGTACGCCGGAAGGGACTCGAACCCCTGACCTACTGGTTCGTAGCCAGTCACTCTATCCAACTGAGCTACCGGCGCATTTCGCTTGAGTATAATAACACAAGCGGTCAGAGATTGCAAGTACTTTTTTCAAGAAAATCAAAAAATATCAGAAAGTCGTCTCTCGCAGTCGAAGCAGTGCTGCGCCACCTTCTGCAAGATCTGCAATGATCGCCGGTGCTCCGCTGCGAACAACATACAGATGTTCCTTTTTCGGATTATCCAGAATACTGTTTATGGTCTCTGCTGCAGGTTCCGGAAGCACACGGTAGGATCTGGTTTGAAAGCTCAATCCTCTGGGCAGCAAGAGAAACAGAGATCGGCAAAACAGAGTTTCGTCCAGTGCATCGTTGGCGCGCTGAAGAGCCGATGCAATATCCCATTCATCATCCTTAACCGTCAGACCAACGGTATGACCGGCTGCATAAATATCTCTTACCAACTGCTTGTCGGCTAAAATCTGCTCCTCAGTCAGAAAAAATGCACCATGGGCAGACATGGTCGTGAGCATATCGAGGGTCTCCGCATTAACAGCGTCTCCTGTAAACGCCAGATACACAGAAGTCTGATTCTGCTCTTCATCCTCTTCCCTTCCGATCAAATCATTGGGGTCCTTCTGGAAAGACTGGCTGTTTCTCTCATATTCTTCCACTGCCCTGCCGATGAGATTCTCTGCCTGAGCAACAAAGGTTCCATCATCGTAGACCTGACTGCCATCTGTAAACCGGATAATGGGATATCCGTAACGGCTGAACAGCAGTGTCACAGACAAACCAAAATGTCCGGCAATACTGGCAGGCAGATAGACAATGCCTCCACGGAACAGCAACTCCGCCTGATAGGTTTTATTTGCCTTATCTGTATAGGTTTTTTCTTGCAGATCAAAAATCAGGGTCTGATCCCGGTTAAAAAGAACAAAAGTGTTCTTCTCGGCATTATAGGATGCTCCAACACCATTGGGACTGGCATCAAACGCATTGTGAGGTATGTAGAGTCTGCTGCCGGAATAGTAGGGAGCTTCACCGCCAGATAAAATCAGCGGCACCGAATCATTGTTGGCAACAAAGCAAAGAGGACTCAATGCGGTTACGCCTGTCAACATAGGCAAAAGCAATAATACCATCAACAGTATTGCCAACAGCTTTCTCTTCATCGGTATGCTCCTTTCCTGTTTTTTCTCAGTATAACAGAAAAGACGACAGTTCGCAAGCAAAACGGGACAGGAATAAATCTCACTTCATTGGGTGATACTACCAGTAATCGTAATGGGAGGTAACAGCATGGTAAAGGGAATTACAAGACAGGTCATTGTTGTCAAAGGTGCGGATGCAAAGCTGTTTGAGCAGGCAATTTTCCTGGTTCGTGACGATGTCTTATCAGAAGGCGGTATCACAGAAGAAGCACTCCTGGCAGAAGCGAAGCGTGCATGCAAAGGTTCAGAATGCCGCTTACTCCGCTCTCAGAAGCTGGCGTGGTGTTCCATCGGGGCAGTTGTTGTTAGTTTTCTTTGGCTTATATCCTCCTTCATATAAAAGAGGGAACGCATTGCGTTCCCTCTTTTATCATTTCAGTTCCTCTACATAACAGGCACGCTCGCCCCCAATGAACTTGGGACGGGTACGGGCACAAAGGATATTGGCCTGACCAATTTGCTTAACAGACAGGCGTAACGGAACTGCTACCTCTTTTAGGTGCATACCGATCAGCGTGCCGCCGATATCAAGACCAGCCTTGGCTCGAATATGTTCCACTGCTACAGGCTGCGTCATGTCCTCCCAAAATGTTGTGGCAAAGGAGCCGCCGGCTTTGGGCTGGGGCTTTACATTGACCGTTTCATAGCCAAATTTTTCCGCCGTAGACTGTTCCAAGACAAGAGCCCGATTCAGATGCTCACAGCACTGCACCGCCAGCAAAATACCATGAGCCTTCAAAACCGGTGCAACACCGGCATAAACAGCTTTGGCTGCATCCAAACTGGATCCTTTTCCAATTCTTTCACCCATGATCTCGCTGGAGGAACAGCCGATAACCAACAAATCACCTGTATGCAGTCCAGCTGCATACACTAATTCTGTAACTACCTGTTCCGATTGCTTTCTGATTTGCTCATACATAGGACGCGCCTCCTTTATTCCCCTTTTACCAGAACACCGTTGTCATCGGCAGTAACGGTGATGGAATGGATCGGGGTCATGAAGCTGTCAATCAGCTTACTGGCCACGGGATCTTCCACATCCTTTTGGATAGTACGGCGAAGATTTCTGGCACCATAGGTGATGGAGTAGGACTTTTTGACCAGATAGTCCAACAGGCTGTCATCCCAAAGGAATGCCACGCCACGGTTTTCCAGAGACTGCCGTAGTTCTTCCAGCATAATACCGGCAATGCCACGGAAGTTCTCCTCTGTCAGGCGGTTAAAACAGATGACTTCATCCACACGGTTGATAAATTCCGGACGGAGAAATTCGCTCAGTGCCTTCATAGCCTTTTCCTTAGTCTGGTCAGAGACAGTCTGTCCAAAGCCCACAGAGCCTCCTTTCCGGTCAGAACCGGCGTTGGAGGTCATAACAATAATCGTGTTCTCAAAATTTACCAGACGGCCCTGGGCATCTGTAATGCGGCCGTCATCCAAAATCTGCAGCAGGATGTTCAGCACATCAGGATGAGCCTTCTCCATCTCATCAAAAAGGATCACCGAATAGGGCTTCCGACGGATCTTTTCCGTCAGCTGACCGGCCTCGTCATAGCCAACATAACCGGGAGGTGAACCGATAAGCTTGGAAACAGAGTGCTTTTCCATATACTCGGACATATCCAAACGGATCAGCGTCTCTACGGAATCGAACAGATCATCTGCCAGACACTTGACCAACTCGGTCTTGCCGACACCGGTTGCTCCCACAAAGATGAAGGAGACAGGCCGTTTCTTGGGAGAGATACCCACACGGCTGCGGCGGATTGCCGCTGCAACGGCAGAAATTGCCTCATCCTGTCCAATGATTCTCTTCTTCAGGCGGGTCTCCAGCTGACGCAGCTGGTCGTATTCCTGCGCTTGAATCTTGCTGGCAGGAATTTTCGTCCACAGTTCAATTATTCTGGCAAGGTTTTCAATGGTCAGGGCCGGCTTCGGTTCTTCATTCAAAATCGCCAGTTCCTTTTCCACCTGCATATCACGGCTGCGGAGCTCTGCCATGCGGGCATAGTCCTGCTCTTCAGCCTCCATGATCATCTGCAGCTCCAGCTGCAGGTCATCATGCTCTTTCTGCAGAGCCATTCGCTGCCCGATGGACTTGTTCTTGAGGTTCACATCGGAACAGGCTTCATCCAACAAGTCGATAGCCTTATCGGGCAGGAAACGATCAGTGATATAACGCTCAGACAAAACAACTGCCTGTCTTGCAATTTCCGGTGAGACCTCGACGCCATGGAATTCCTCATAGTAATGGGCAATGCCACGGATGATATCAATGGCCTCCTCCATAGTAGGCTCATTGACCGTCACCGGCTGGAAGCGGCGCTCCAAAGCAGAGTCCTTCTCAATATACTTGCGATATTCCTTAAAGGTTGTCGCACCGATGACTTGAATTTCTCCACGGGAAAGAGCAGGTTTCAGAATATTGGCTGCATTCATGCTCCCTTCTGCATCACCGGCACCTACCAGATTGTGGACTTCATCGATGACCAGAATGATATTTCCCAGCTTCTTGACCTCTTCAATGAGGCTCTTCATGCGGCTTTCAAACTGTCCACGGAACTGGGTACCTGCCACCAGAGCTGTCAGATCCAGGAGATAGACTTCCTTGTCTTGCAGTTTATAGGGCACATCCTTCTCCACAATTCGCTGTGCAAGACCTTCGGCGATGGCAGTCTTACCGACACCGGGCTCACCAATGAGACAAGGATTGTTCTTCTGGCGGCGGTTGAGAATCTGGATCACCCGCTCCGTCTCCACATCTCTGCCTATAATGCGATCCAATCCACCATCTCTGGCTTTTTTTGTCAGATTAAGGCAATAGGTATCCAGGAATTTACGCTTCTTATTATTCTTGCTGCTGCGGTCATGCTTTTCCTGCTTCTCCCCGTCCTTGTTCGGGGTTGGCACAGGTGTATTCTCATCCTGACGGTTGCTGAAAAGCTTATTGAGGAACGGGAAAGTAGCTGTCTGGCTATCCATTTCCTCATTTTCATCTTCATCCTCATTTTGAGGCTGATCCATAGCCATGAGACCTTCCATGCCCTGGAAGGCATCCATCATCTCGTTGGACAGACCTTCCAGTTCTTCTTCAGACAGGCCCATTCTGCTGATCATATCCTCCACAGGCTTCAGGCCCATGTCCTTGGCGCATTTCAGGCAAAGACCTTCGGACAGTGTTTTCCCATTCTCTATTTTAGTGACAAAAATGACCGCCACATTTTTCTTACATTTCGAACACAAAGTGGGTTGCATCAAATAGTTCTCCTTTTACTCAGAGTACAAGCAGTATAGCACACTTCCGGCTTTGTGCCTACCGCCAAATAATTCAAGGAATATACAGTTGTCCCGTGCCGCCGCCCAAAAGTAACGCCGTACCGTCGGGGCGCATCAAAACCGCTGTTGCCGCATTAATTTGCTGCGTTTGAGAACAAACAGCCAGATTACGATCATAGATGGTCAGGTCTCTGGATGTCAGAACCGCAATATACTTGCCTGCTGCTGATAAATCCAGGATCTCCTTACCTACATAGACAGATATCGGTTCTTCCATGGTCTCATCCAAGACTACAAGAGAATATCGGTTACCTGCTCTATAGGTATTCAGAGAGAGTGCCAAAAATCCATTGCCGCCATCGTCATAGTCTTTCAGATATTTTCCCTCATAGGAATAGGTGCAAAGCACATCTCCTGCCCCATCCAGATAAGTCACGCCACTTTCGCCAACAGCGCAAAGGGTATCTTCATCTGCGTAAAACAGGTCATAAATCAAATCACTGCCCAAATGAACAGTATTCACGATCTGATCGGAATCCGTCTGAAAGAGGTTCAGTGTACTGGAAAAACTCCCATCCTTCTGATCGAGACCGATGGCAGCCAGATTCTTTCCCTTTTCCGAGATCGCACAAACAGGAAAATAAGTGCTGGTAGACAGCCATCGGTAGATCAGTTCCTGTTTCTCATTATAAACAGTCAGAACAGACTTATAGCCGCCCTCAGACGATAGGTAGCAAATATCTCCATCCTCAGAAAGATCCGCATCCAAAATGGACTTTTCTGCATCAATTCGCAGAACTTCACCGTTTTTTCTATGCACTGCCATCAGAGACTTTCCGCTGACATCAAATGCCATGACCATATCTCCGGCTGCTTTGATCTGCGGCAGAGACATCTGGTTCTGAGAAACAAATGCTATGCGTCCGTCTTCTGTATAGGTGCTGAGTCCACCAACCGAAGCCACTGCAAGCCCGTCCTCAAAATTTGCATAGCAGTTACTGTTATGGGCATCAAAGCTATAAGTTCCATGGGTACCTTCACCGCCGGCACGCCAGTACTTCAGCCGCAAAAGCCTTGCATCCATGTGCAGTTCATCCCAAAAAATAATCAGTGCCACAACACCACACACGATTAGTGTCACCAAGGCCATTGCAATAATTCTTTTCAGAAGCGGTCTTTCCTTGGGCTGCTTCACGATTTTCAGTTTATTCCACATGGAATGACACCTTCCCATCATCATACCAGAGCTTTGTCATGTACAAACCGCCGGGCGGCACCGTAGGACCTGCAGCCGTTCGGTTGCCGGATTCCAAGAGCGCACCGATTTCTTCCGGCTTGATCTTTCCCTCAGCGGCATAAACGATCGTACCTGCCATGGCTCGAGCCATGTTATACAGAAAGCCGTTGGCACAAACCTTCAGACGAATCAAATCGCCTTCCCGTTCCACATTGTAATAATAGACCGTCCGCACAGTGGACCTTACATCCGTACCCACAGACCGCACCGCAGCAAAATCATGGGTTCCTACAAACTGATCCGCTGCCTGCTGCATGATCTTCTCGTCCAGATGCTTGGGATAGAACCACGCGCGGTTTACATAAAAAGGATCACGGATACGGGAGTTATAGATCAGATAAGTATATTCTTTTCTCACACAGGAGCCAATGGCATTGAAGTCATCATGAACTTCCATGGCGCCGGTAACCACAATGTCCTCCGGCAGGTGGGTATTCATGGCATAGGGCAACCGATCCACAGGGATGGTGGAGGTTGTACGGAAATTGGCAACATATCGGCGGGCGTGGACACCGGCATCGGTTCTTCCGCAGCCGGTCATCTTCACCGGATGTCCCACAATTCTGACAGCAGCCTCCTCCATGGTCTGACCCACGGAGATATCCCGTTTCTGAACCTGCCATCCGTGATAGGCTGTTCCCTCATAGGTCAAAAACAGAGCGATATTACGCATAGTTTTCCTCCATTAAAGGCCCATTCTGCCCAGAATAATCACAACGACCATGGTCGTCAAACCGATCAACAGCGCCGCAACATCCCGACGGGCATAATGAAGCTGCTTCATTCTGGTACGACCGTCACCGCCGTGATAGCATCGACACTCCATCGCAACTGCCAGTTCATCTGCTCTGCGGAAAGAACTGATGAACAGAGGCACCAAAATGGGAACCAGTGCCTTTGCACGGGAAAAAAGACTACCGCTTTCAAAATCGGCACCTCTTGCCTTCTGGGCACTCATGATTTTATCCGTTTCCTCGATCAAAGTAGGAATGAAACGAAGGGCAATACACATCATCATCGCCAGCTCATGGACAGGTACCTTGATTTTTTTTAAAGGGTTCAAAAGCTGCTCCAAGCCATCTGTCAAGGCGATGGGCGATGTGGTATAGGTTAACATAAATGTTCCAGCAATGAGCATGGTGATACGCAGTGCCATAAACACTGCACTGAGGATGCCCTCTTCTGTGATCGTGAAGATCCAGAAAGAAACCAATTCCTTGCCGGGAGTATAAAACAAATTCAGAACAGCTGTCAGCACGATAATAAACAGCAATGGCTTCAAGCTTTTCAGAATGGTTTTCAGTTGGATTTTTGACAGTGCAATAACAGCCGCTAAAAATGCCAGGACGATCCCGTAGGTAATAAACCTTTCTGCACTGAAAAGGGTAACGATATAGACAATGACCATGATCAGTTTGGTTCTGGGGTCCAGTCGATGAATGACTGTATCACCGGGGAAAAACTGACCCAGTGTAATATCCTTAAGCATTGGAAGCGCCTCCCTTCCATGAAAGGAGCATTTCCTTTGCCTGTTCCACTGTGTACACGGAAGCATCCACCGGCATACCCAATGCCTGCAGCCGCAGGAACACCTGAGTAATCTGGGGTACATCCAAGCCCATGACCGTCAGTTCTTCAGCACGGGCAAAGATTTCCCGGGGTGTGCCTGTCATTTCAACCGTGCCGTCATTCATGACGATCAAGCGGTCTACATTAGAAGCGATCTCTTCCATACTGTGGCTGACCATGATCACAGTAGCGCTTTGCGCAGCCTGATAGGCTCGGATGTTCGACAGAATCTCCTCCCGTCCCACAGGGTCCAGACCAGCAGTGGGTTCGTCGAGGATCAGCACTTCCGGTTCCATGGCAATAACACCGGCAATGGCGGCTCGCCGTTTCTGTCCGCCGGGAAGCTCAAAGGGAGATTTCTCCAGAGCCTCCTCCGAAAGACCTACAAAACCGGCTGCACGGCGCACACGCTCGTCGATTTCTTTCTGAGAAAGGCCCATATTCTTGGGGCCGAAGGCGATATCTTTATAGACCGTTTCTTCAAAAAGCTGATACTCCGGGTACTGAAATACCAGTCCCACGGTAAAACGGGCCTGTCTGGTATATTTCTTGTCTTCCCAGATGCTTCTGCCGTGAAGTAAAATCTCACCGGAAGTTGGCTTCAGAAGTCCGTTAAGATGCTGGATCATGGTAGACTTACCCGAACCAGTGTGACCGATAATGCCCACAAATTCACCGGGATAGACTTCCAGATTCACATTATGAATCGCATCACGCTGGAAGGGCGTACCAACTCCATATGTGTGCGTCAAATTCTTGGTTTGCAAAATAGGGTTCAATGTCCCATTCCTCCGAAATTAGGGTCGGATCTGCGTAAACTGTTCCTGCAGTACCCGCGCGCACTCATCCACAGAAAGTGCATCAAGAGGAAGATCAAAGCCTTCCTTGTTCAGTTCATAAAGGAGTTGTGTGGTCTCCGGCACAGTCAGGCCGACAGAACGGAGCAGTTCCACCTGCGTGAACACTTCCTTCGGCGTTCCGTCCGTAATAACAGTACCTTCTGACATGACGATCACACGGTCAGCCAAAACTGCCTCCGGCATATGATGGGTGATAAGCACCACTGTCATGTGATGCTCTTTGTTCAGTCGGGAGATAGCACGGAGCACTTCCCTTCTGCCCTGAGGATCCAGCATGGCGGTGGGTTCATCCAGTACAATGCAGTTGGGACGCATAGCCATAACACCGGCAATGGCGATCCGCTGCTTCTGGCCACCGGAAAGCAGATGAGGAGCATGCTCCCGATAGCGGTACATATCCACTTCCTTCAATGCTTCATCCACTCGGCGGCGAATCTCTGCAGGCTCAACACCCAGATTTTCCGGTGCAAAAGCCACATCCTCCTCCACTACATTGGAGACGATCTGATTATCCGGATTCTGGAATACCATACCCACCTGCTGGCGAATCTGCATCAGCAGTTCCTCCTGCCGGGTATCCATGCCAAAGACATGAACACTGCCGCCGGACGGCAGCAAAATGGCATTAAAATGCTTGGCAAGGGTGGATTTTCCGCAGCCATTGTGACCCAGTACAGCCACAAAGCTCCCCTGTTCAATTTTCAAATTGAGATGCTCAAAGACCTGAATTGGTGCACTCTCATCTGTGCCGGGATAGGCATAGGTCAGATCTTCTGCGATCAATGCTTGCTTGTCCATAGTGTTTCCTTTAACGGAACCAACGGCCGGTGCTGCCGCAAGGCAGTGTCAGTCCGGTATTGGTCACCGGCAGGCCAAGTTCCTGACATTCTGTATGTCCGCCATATTTCTTTGTAATGAGGGTATCCATCATGTAGCCCAGAACCGAAGGCGCAAGTCCGGTGGTGTAGGAATTGATGATGACAAACAGAGGGTCATCGGACAAAACCCCGGTGACCAGTTCCAGGAAGGGATACAGATCCTTTTCCAGCTTCCAGATCTCACCGGACGGACCTCTGCCGTAGGAAGGCGGGTCCATGATAATGGCATCGTACCGACGGCCACGCTTGATTTCCCGCTCCACAAATTTGGCACAATCATCAATGATCCAGCGGATGGGTGCCTCCTCCAGGCCGGAGGACTTGGCATTCTCCCGTGCCCATGCCACCATACCCTTGGCGGCATCTACATGGCAGACAGATGCACCGGCAGCAGCTGCTGCCAGTGTTGCACCGCCTGTATAAGCAAACAGATTCAGTACATTCACATGGCGGCCTGCATTCTTGATTTGCTCCATAGAGAAGTCCCAGTTGACAGCCTGCTCCGGGAACACGCCCGTATGCTTGAAGTTCATGGGCTTTACATTGAAAACCAAAGGACCATACTTCACCTGCCAGCGTTCCGGCAATTTGTGCTCGGACCATCTGCCGCCGCCGGTGTTGCTTCTGGAATAGCGGCCGTCAAAGTTCCGCCAGCGGCGGTCCTGCTTGGGGGTATTCCAGATGACCTGTGGGTCGGGACGCACCAGGGTATACTTACCCCAACGCTCCAGTTTTTCTCCGTCAGAGGTATCGATGACCTCGTAATCTTTCCATTTATCTGCGATCCACATATTGATACTCCGTTCTTACTGCGGCAGCTGCTCTTCCAGCTGTTCGCCCCAGTCTTCGCTGCTTTCTTCCGTATTTTCTTCTGTCTCTTCTTCCTCTTCCTCCTCAGACTCCTTCTCTTCCACATGGACATAGCAAGGGAGGCTGATGGGATCCACTTCCGGTGTAGCGGCTGTATACCAGCCGGGCTCCACGTCGCCGGAATCTGCCACATAGGACTGATCCAGAACCACAATGCCGGAAATGGGGAATACTCGATCCACTTCAATGAGACCGACTTTTTTCAGTTTATTACCCGGTGCTTTTGCACAGAATTCATTGGCGATGTGATCGCCGCAGAGTTCTACCATCACATGGCAGTCACAATACTCTGTAGGCACATCCTCCAAACCCAGATCTCCGGAGACGGTTCTGTCACCACGGACATCTTCACGACAGGCTTCTGTCGCAAGCAGGCCGCTGTCACGGCAGTAGCTGGCTGTGACCACATCGGTAGGACGCTCAAAACTAACAGGCGTTAAATTTTCATGGATGCCGGACATGACCTTCTGCCAGAGCGTCACCGCAGGATTGGCAGTGCTGTCAGTCAAGATCATTTCCTCGGGATAGTCATAACCGCACCAGACCACAGCCGTATAGTAAGGGGTAAAGCCTGCAAACCAGCGATCCTTATCGCCATCGGTAGTACCGGTCTTGCCAGCCACAGACATCTTCCCCAGCTGTGCGCCGGTACCGGTTCCGCTCTCTACGACATCCATCATCATATCCGTGGAATACCAAGCAGTTTTACCGGACATGGCCACATTCTGATCCTGGGTGTTATCCAGAACCACCTTGCCCTCGGAATCCAATACTCTGGTATAGGTTCTGGCTTCCCGAAGCAAGCCGTTGTTGGGGAATGCCGTGTAGGCCTGTGCCATGTTTTTCACTGTTACGCCGCCGCCGTTGAGAGCACCCAGAGCCAGCGGTGCCAGACCCACATCGGTCACAACAGTACCGCTGGAGGTGATCCGTTCCTCCACCAGACTGTTCAGCTTCATATTGTCCTTGGCAAAATCAAAGCTGACCTGAGGTGTCATTTCAGCCACCAGTTTTACGGCAACTGTATTGAGAGACAAGCTGACCGCCTCTCGGACAGAGACGAGACCACGGTATTTTCTGTCCATATTCTGAGGCCACGCAGCAAACTCTGTGAATTGATGAGGTGTGTCATCGAAAACTGTTGCAGGATCGATCAGTCCCATTTCCAGAGCCGGTGCATAAACAGAGATGGGCTTGAGAATAGAACCTGGCTGAAAATAGCTCTGGGTAGCTCTGTTCTGCAAAAGGCTGCCCTTCTTCTCACCTACACCGCCTGCCATGGCAACCACATCACCGGTCTCATTATCGGTGATCACAATGGCAGACTGGAGCTGCTGACTGCTGGCGGTCTCCGGCAGGTTGCTGAGATCTTCATAGACTGCATCCACCTTTGCCTGCACCTCAGGATCAATGGTGCAGTAGATCTGATAACCGCCAGTCTGGAGCATACGGAGAGTAACACCGTACTCATAACCGGTCTTTTCCATCAGATCGTAGACCACTTCATTGATGACCTGATCCTCAAAATAGGAGAAATAGTCAGCCGTATTGCTTTCGTTAGATTTATTCACAAAGACCAGTTCTTCGTTCTTTGCCTGCTCATACTGGCTTTCGCTGATATAGCCTTGCTCCAGCATGGTGTAAAGGATATCCACCTGCCGCTCTTTATTGGCAGTCTGATTAAGGTAAGGATCGTACATGGAGGGGTTGTTGGTGATGCCAATGAGAGAGGCACATTCTGCCAGGGACAGATCCTCCACATTCTTACCAAAATAGACCTTGGAGGCAGCTTGAACGCCATAGCATCGCTGGCCCAGAGGGATGATGTTCAGATACCATTCCAGAATATCATCCTTGGAATACTTCTTTTCAAACTCCAACGCTCGGAAAATCTCCACCAGCTTCCGGCGAACCGTGACCTCATCTTCATGGGTCAGGTTCTTGATGAGCTGCTGTGTGATGGTAGAAGCACCGTAGATCTTGTTGCCGGAGAACATATTGAGGCTGGCGCGGACGGTACGAAGCCAGTCCACACCCTGATGTTCCTCAAAGCGTCTGTCCTCAATGGCGATACACGCATTTTTTAGGTTCAGAGGAATCTCCTCTAAACCGACCCAGACACGGTTTTCTTTTTCATAGAGTTTCCGCAGCTCCTGCCACTGGCCGGTCTCACGGTCCTGATAATAGATCACAGAGGTCTGGTCAAGGGCAAAGCCCTCCACTGAGAAATCTACCTGTTCAGACAAATCAGTTTTGATATATATAGCAAAGATGCAAGCAAAGATCAGCAATGCCATAAATCCCACCAGCACCGCAGTGCCGAAGATTTTACCTGCCCAGTTCCAAGGAGAACGGGGTGCTTTTTGCTGTCGATTTCTTGCCATTGCAAACACCTCCAATTGGCTAAAGCTGTCAGAAAATGACGAGTCTGCATAAAATACCCATTTTGATTCATTGTATTATAGCACATTGCCGCAATAATATCCACCTTCTTTTTCATTGGAAACACTTTCTTTACAATTACAAAGCGGACAGGCTTCCCTGTCCGCTTATCATTATTTCAGAATTTGTGAGACCAGATTATAGTCGTTGGTCAAAATGGTATCGATACCCATATCCAGATAAGCCTTGGCTTCTTCCGGGTCATCGGCATAGAAAACATTGCACAAAATGCCGTTTTCTTTCGCTTTTTTTACGGTCTCTGCCGTAAAATAAGGCTTAAACAGCTGGATTTTATAAGCACCCAATTTTAGCGCACGGTTGACCATGGACATGGGGTCCTTGTCTCCATTCCAGCCGACACAGCACTTCATATCCGGTGCCAATTTCTGCAGTTTGGAAATGGCTTCATCGCAGGCAGTCATGAAGTAGACATACTTTTCGCAGTCGTACTTTCTGACCAGAGAAACGATTTCTTCCATGTGGGCTCCCGGATTTTGCTGATTCCAGATCTTCACATGGACATTCATGACCACAAGACCGGCAAATTTTTTCAGAATTTCCTCGAAAGTGGGAATTTTCAAGCCACAGAACTTTTCTCCGTGCTTGACGCCAAAATCAAACTGCAGCAGTTCCTCATAGGTATAGTCTGCGATCTTACCGGTGCCGTTACTGACCCGTTCCAGGGTATCATCATGGCAGGAAACCAAAACACCGTCCTTGGTACTCCAGATATCAAATTCAATTTCCTGTGCGCCCATGGCAACGGCTGCGCCGAAAGCAGGCATACTATTCTCCGGTGCAATGGTATTGAAGCCTCTATGGGCACAGATTCGGGGATATTCCATGACACTGTCGTAAGCCACAGTAGCAGGGCCGGCAGCACGATACTGCCAGGGTTTTCTTCCATATTCGATGTACTTGTAGTGGGGTGCATCGGGATTGCCGAAACCTGCAGGCTTCAGATATTTGTCATGGGGATCAAATTCCACGGTTTCCATACCAAATCTGCCCTTCATATTGCACAGCACCTTACCGTAGGGTGATACCACCATACTGGCGCCACAAATCTGAGAATCCTCAGCAAAGCTGACGGAGGAACGGACCACATATGCATTGGTATTGTAGGCGAGGAACCGGCACATGATCTCGATAGCATCGTGGGTATCACTGCGCTGATGAGAACAACCGATGATAATATCCAGATCCTGCTTTGCCATGTTGGCAAACGCTTCATAAAAGTAGAAATCATAGCAGGTCAGGAAACCAAAGCGCAGGCCCTCCAGTTCCAGCACATAAGGCTCCGAAAACTCCATTGTATAGTCAGTGTCCATGATCTCACATTCCATCTCAGACGGTGCCAAATGCTTCTTAAAGTATTTGCCTGCCAAATTGCCCTGACGGTCATAGACATAGGTGGTGTTTCTGTAGCCATTCTCCTCCAGAGACATGGCATTGACACAGACAATGGCATTACATCTTCTGGCAGTCTGCACACAACGATCCAACAGAACATTCATATATTTCCGATGATAGATCAGTTTATCTTCCGCTGTGGAGACCACACAGGGAAGCTCACTGTACTCCGGCAGAACGATCAGATCCATAGTCTCATCGCACTGATCCAGTAAGTACAGCTTATAGGCAAAATGTTCCTCTGCGTGAGCGGTATCACGGAAATAGGGCGGCTGAAAAATACAGGCTTTCATGGCAATAACCTCACAAGTAATGGATTATATTCATTATATCATTCTGATCGGTCTTTTCAAGTTATTAGTACCAAAATTCGCTTATATGAGCAGTGCCTCACGGGTATTGAAATACCCGTGAGGCACTCGATGAAAAATCGAAAGAATTTAGCCGAAGAGAGTTCTTGCGGCATCACCGTAGACGACCAGAGCCTTCGCCAGACGGCCGGCAGTGGTTTCCTTCTGATAGTTGGTATAGCCGTAACGCTCGGGGCTGTAGACTGCTACGCCGCCATAGTGCACATTACCATTGGTATCGGTGATCTTTGCACAGGCATAAACTGCGGAGAACATTTCCTTCGGGGCAGCATCGTCGTAGGAGAACTTGTAGGTGACACCGTCACTCTGAAGCACCATTTCATTGTCTTCCAGCTTTACAGCATTGGCTTCGGTCAGTTCTGTTGCTGCCTGATAGA
>JAZNNW010000080.1:0-4336 GCA_045580485.1 Candidatus Avilachnospira sp.
GGCTGATGAAGCCATACACGCCCTTGCAGACATCGTAGGCGAAGCGAATACACCCCTTTGGAAACAATGCGAACACACAATCAACAGCCTTTATGCGGTTCAGCTGCATCTGGCAAAACTGGCATATCTGCGTGGTGCAGAAGATCGGGAAAAGATGTTGAGATAATTTAGGAGAAAGTCACCTTCGGGTGGCTTTTTCTTTTGGAAAGGATGTGATGTGAATGGCAGCAACAAGATTGATTGCGCTCCATGTGAACAAAGGCAAAACAGTCGCTCAGTGTCTGGCTGACCGTACTGATTACTCTCAAAATGCAGCAAAAACCAATGACGGCAAGTTTATCAGCTCCTATGAGTGTGATCCCAAGACTGCTGATGAAGAATTTCTTCTTTCCAAAAGGCAGTATCAGCACATCACCGGCAGACAGCAAAAGAATAATATCATCGCCTATCAGATACGCCAGTCCTTTAAGCCCGGAGAAGTAACCCCGGAAGAAGCAAATCAAGTGGGCTACGAAACGGCAATGCGCTGGACGAAGGGAAACCATGCTTTCATTGTTGCAACCCATATCGACAAAGCCCATATACACAATCACATCATTTATAATTCGACATCCATTGACTGCTCACGGAAGTTTAACAACTTCTTTCTTTCCGGTCTGGCGATTCAAAATCTGAGTGATCGTGTGTGTGCGGAGCATGGACTTTCTATCATCACACCAAAACCCTACCGGGAGAGACAGAAACGAACTGTTTTCCCGAAAAAGCGAACCCAGCGTG
This sequence comes from Candidatus Avilachnospira sp., assembly GCA_045580485.1. GTDB lineage: Bacteria > Bacillota > Clostridia > Oscillospirales > Oscillospiraceae > Avoscillospira. The sequence continues at coordinate 778 of JAZNNW010000080.1, forward strand.
ACGAGCTTTGCGAAGCCATCGACTCGGTACTCAAAGAGAAGCCAAAGAGTTTTGAAAAATTTGTTCAGGCTCTTTCTAACTTAGGATTCGAGTTTAAGGATGGAAATCAGCCTGCGTTTCGGGGAAAGGAGCAGAAGCGATTTATCCGCCTGCGTTCTCTGGGCAAAGGGTATAGTGAGGAAGAAATCCGTGCCGTTATCTCCGGGAAAAGCCTGCACAAGTCTAAGGGTGGTTTCCGGCAGGCACCTGAACAGAAGCAGTTCCACCTTCTCATTGATATTCAGTCTAAGATGGCGGAAGGAAAATCGGTTGGCTATGAGAAGTGGGCAAAGAAATACAACCGCAAAGAAGCTGCCAGGACAGTATGCCTTTTGAAAGAAAAAGGCGTGGACAGTTATGATGATTTGGTTGCCCTCACAGATAAGCTGACCTCCCGCTTCTCTGAACTTTCCGATTCCATTAAGGCGGCTGAGAAACGGATGGTTGAGATTGGAGCATTGCAGACGCACATCAATAATTACTCCAAGACCAGAAAGAGCTACGAAGCGTACCGCAAGTCCGGGTACAGCAAAACGTTCTTTGAAGAACATCGTGACGAGCTGATGCTCCACAAGGCGGCAAAGCAAGCCTTTGACCAACTGGAGGGCAAAAAGGTTCCTTCCCGTAAGGCTCTGCATGAAGAGTTCAATCAGTTGTTGGTTGAGAAAAAACAAGCCTATGCAGAGTATCGACAGGTCAAGAAAGATATGCAGGAATACCTAATTGCCAAGCAGACGGTCGAGACGATTCTGAATATTGACAAGAAGAAGGAACAGGAAAAAGAGCAAAAGAAGCCACTGCGATAATTGAAAATACCACAGTCTACGCTCCGGTTTGGAGTGTAGGCTGTGGTTCTTTTTTTATTTTTCGATTTTATGATCAAGACACCTTAAAAATTCATATTGACTTTTTTTGATTTGAAGCGTATAATCAAATCAAGAAATTTAGATTTGAGGTGAAGGCATGGCAACAGTATACGAGGAACGTGCAAAGGTTTTCAAAGCTCTGTGCGATGAGCGTCGTCAGCGGATATTGGAATTACTGCATACCGGAGAAAAATGCGCCTGCGTGTTAATTGATGAAATGGGTATGCCTCAGTCATCCCTTTCTTACCACATGAAAATTCTTTGCGATTCCGGTATTGTCACAAGCCGAGAAGAAGGCAAATGGACACATTATCAAATCAGTAAAGAAGGCAGTGAAAAAGCAATCGAGCTACTGAAAAAGATTACAGCAGTATCAGAAAGCAGCACAGAATGCAAAGGATGCTGTAAGTAAGGTAAAAGGCCATCCCAATGCGGAGATGGCTTTTTACAGGCATATCAAATCGAAAATTTTGAATTTGAAATGAAAGTGAGGAAACAAATATGCAAGCATTACGCACGGGGTGGGACTTCTTCCAAAATGAAGTCCTTGGAATGAAATGGTTAAATCGTCTGATTGGCAGTATCTTGGAAGCCTGTGGGTTAGACTTGACCAGCAAAGTGGGCGGTAGTATTCAGTTCTTTATCTACGATGTTATCAAAATCATGGTGCTGTTGGGAGTCCTGATTCTGCTTATCTCTTATATTCAGAGCTACTTCCCACCGGAGCGCACAAAAAGGATTCTGGGTCGCTTCCATGGCATTGGAGCAAATTGTGTTGCAGCCTTGTTGGGAACCGTAACACCCTTCTGTTCCTGTTCGTCCATTCCGCTGTTCATCGGCTTTACCAGCGCCGGTCTGCCTTTGGGCGTGACATTTTCCTTCCTGATTTCCTCCCCCATGGTGGATTTGGGAAGTCTGGTGCTGCTGATGAGCATCTTCGGCTGGAAGGTCGCTGTCGTTTATGTGGTGCTGGGGCTGGTGATTGCCGTTGCCGGCGGCACACTGATTGAAAAGCTGCACCTTGAAAACCAGGTGGAAGAATACATCCGTAACGGACGGTCACTGGATGTACCCCAAGAGGAACTACATTTCAAAGATCGAATACAGTATGCTTGGGAGCAGGTGGTATCGACCGCCAAAAAGGTTGCTCCTTATGTTCTGATTGGTGTGGGTATTGGTGCCTTCATTCATAACTGGATTCCGGAAGAATTTATCGTCAAGGTGCTTGGTGACAACAATCCTTTCGGTGTGGTTCTTGCGACTATTGCCGGTGTTCCTATGTATGCTGATATATTCGGCACGATTCCGATTGCGGAAGCTCTGCTGGCAAAGGGCGCATTACTTGGTGTGGTGCTTAGCTTTATGATGGCTGTCACGACCCTTTCTCTTCCTTCCATGATTATGCTCCGCAAGGCGGTAAAGCCCAAGCTGCTGGGCATCTTTGTGGCGATCTGTACGGTCGGAATTATCATTGTGGGTTATTTCTTCAATGCAATTCAATATTTACTTGTGTAAGAGGAGGAAACAAACATGGCGAAAAAATGGTATCCTGTCATTGACATTCTGACTTGTGTGGAGTGTGGAACCTGCGTGGAGTTCTGCCCTCACGGTGTCTATGATAAACAAAAGGCACCCGTTCCGGTAGTGGTCAATCCTGATAGCTGTATCGACCACTGCCACGGCTGCCAGAAGAAATGCCCTTCCGGGGCAATCTCCTATGTGGGAGACACCGGCGACTCTATGGAAAAGAAACAGGGGTGTTGCTGCTGTGGAGAATGAAAACATGGAAAAACAGAGATCACTTATCGTTAAAATCATAATCCCTGTCTTGATCGTGGCGTTGATCGGTGGAATGTGGCTTGTGAAGAATCAGAAAGAACAGGCAGATGTGACCGATGATAACACACTTTTGCAAACCGAGGTCGAACTGCCGGAAAGCTTGGAAGGTGCTGACTTTGGACTTCGTGAACAGGACGCCATTGATTTTGAGGAACTGGCATCTTTCGGTCTGCCTGCAATCATTGACTACGGTGCGGATTCCTGCATCCCCTGTAAGGAAATGGCTCCCGTTCTGGAAAAGGCCAACAAGGAATTTCAGGGAAAAGCATTTATTAAGTTTATCAATGTGTGGGATTATCCCGAAGCGGCAAGCAATGTCCCGGTCCAGGTCATTCCTACCCAGGTTCTTGTGAATGCAGATGGCACACCATTCGTCCCAAGCGAAGAACTCTCTGCTCAGATTGGATTTACGATGTATAGCCATAGAGAAACCGGCGAACACATCTTTACCGTTCATCAAGGCGGCTTGACCGAGGAACAGATGTGGGCTATTTTGAAAGAAATGGGGGTGGAATAGTTTGATTGACAATTGGCTTTCCCAAATTGCCGAAGTCATTCAGAACAACTTTTGGCTTGCTCCATTTCTCGCACTTTTAGCAGGCGTTCTCACATCAGTAACGCCCTGCTCTCTGTCCAGTGTGCCGTTGGTTATCGGCTATGTGGGTGGTGTTGGAGAGAAAAACACCAAAAGAGCCTTTGCTTATTCCGTCATATTCTCGGCAGGAACAGCCGTGACCTTTGTTACCCTTGGCATCATTGCCACATCTGCCGGCAAACTGATGGGAACATCTTCTCCAGTTTGGTACATGATTCTC
>JAZNNW010000081.1:0-14643 GCA_045580485.1 Candidatus Avilachnospira sp.
ACCCACAGCATCAGCACCAAAACCTTCCAGCTGGGGCGCAGCTTCATAGACGCTGCCGCCAAAATACAGCATACCATCAGAAGTGACGGAGAAAGAACACATCACCGGCAGGTCAGATACCATCCGACAGGCTTCCAATGCTGCCATGGTCTCTTCCAGCCCCATCATGGTCTCAATGACAAACAGATCCACACCGGCATCCCGCAAAGCAGTTGCCTGCCGGGTATAGACCGCCAGCAACTCTTCATAAGGCACATCGGGTCTGCCCACGGTGGTCATATCACCTGCTATGAAAGCCTTTCCTTCTGCTGCCTGCCTGCTGAGCGCCACCAATTTGCCGTTAATACTTTCCAGTTCCTCTGCCAAGCCGTGCTGAGACAAATAAGGCTCTGAGGCAGTGAATGTGGGCGCATAAATGATCCGACTTCCAGCCTGCACATAAGCACGCTGCAACTCCAAAATCACTTTCGGATGCTCCAGATTCCACTCCTCCGCACAGACACCCCGAGGCATACCGGCTTTCATTAGATTGGAACCAGTCGCACCGTCCAACAGGACCGGTTTTTCACATAGCTTTAGAAATTCCGCTTTTGTCATTCCATCACCTCATTTATATTTTTATTATAGCACAAAAAACCGGAAATTCCAACGGCGTTGTTTTGTACTTTTGTCCCTTGACAACCATGTACATTTTTTCAATAATATAATGGTAGGATTGTGCGTTCTGCGAAGGAGTGATCACCTTGTATCAGATCGGCGTAGATATCGGCGGTACCAGCATCAAGATTGGTCTGGTGGACGAGCAATTACATATTGTGCAGCGTACTTCCATCCCCTTCCCCATGATCGGCGGTGAAGGTGTGGCAAAGCTGCTGGCAGAAACCGTCCGAAATTTTCTGGAAGAGCATGATGTTTCCATAGAGGATATCCACCATGTGGGCGTGGTGGTGCCCGGCAGTATCGATCCCACAGGCGGGATCATTCTGGATGCGCATAATCTGGGTTTTCATGATGTTCCTTTCCGGGATCAACTGGAACAGGCCTTTGGTTCTATAACCGTCTATCTGGCCAACGATGCCGACGGTGCTGCACTGGCAGAGCTGGGACGGGGTGCTTTTGCAGGTCACAAGACCGGTGTACTGCTGACCCTGGGTACCGGTGTGGGCGGCGGCGTCATTCTGGACGGCAAGATGTTCTCCGGCGGCTGCCGCAGAGGCATCGAACTGGGGCACATGCAGATCGTCTCCGGCGGTGAGCTTTGCACCTGCGGTGTCCGGGGCTGCATTGAAGCCTATTGCTCCGCTACGGCTCTGATCCGGGACGCTGTAAAAGCGGCAAAAGCGCATCCCGAAAGCGACCTTGTCAAGACGGACGATATGACCGCAAAATATGCCATCGACTGCGCCAAAGCAGGCGACCCCACAGCCAAGGCAGTTTTCGATCAGTATGTAGATCATCTGGCGGCAGCCTGCGTTTCCGTGGTTCATCTGCTGGACCCGGAGGTCATCGCCATCGGCGGCGGTGTCAGCCATGCAGGTGATTTCCTGTTTGAACCCCTGCGTAAGAAGACTTTGGAAAAGTGCTTCTTCGATTCTCACGGTGAGATCGTTCCCGCTGTCATGGGCAATGATGCCGGTATCATCGGCGCTGCCATGCTGGGACTTTGATTTAGATACAACTTTAGGAGGAATATACTATGTTGAAATTTGACCGCAGCGGAGCTGTTGGCTTCTGCGCTGATACCGACAAGGCTCGTTGTGCCGCTGCCATTGATACTCTGGTCAAGGGTACCGGCGCCGGCAACGACTACATCGGTTGGGTAGATCTGCCTGTCAACTATGACAAGGATGAGTTTGCCCGTATCCAGGCCGCTGCCAAGCGTATCCAGGCAAATTCCAGGGCTCTGGTCGTCATCGGTATCGGCGGTTCCTATCTGGGTGCCCGTGCCGTCATCGAACTGCTGAAGAGCCCCAACTACAATGCTCTGCCCAAGTCCACCCCCGATGTGTACTTCATCGGCAACGGTCTGTCCGCTGACGCTATCGCTGACACCATCGCCATGATCGGCGACCGTGACTTCTCCGTCAATGTCATCTCCAAGTCCGGCACCACCACCGAGCCTGCCATCGCCTTCCGTCTGTTCAAGGAACTGTTGGAAAAGAAGTATGGCAAGGACGGCGCCAAGGATCGCATCTATGCCACCACTGATCGTGCCCGTGGCGCCTTGAAGACCATGGCTGACAACGAAGGCTACGAGACCTTTGTTGTTCCCGACAATGTGGGCGGTCGTTACAGTGTTCTGACCGCTGTGGGTCTGCTGCCCATCGCCGTTGCCGGTATCGACATTGAGACCCTCATGAAGGGCGCTCAGCTGGAGCGCGAAGAGTGCCTGAACAAGGGCACAGAATCCGTTGCCGCCCAGTATGCTGCTCAGCGTCAGGCGCAGTATGACAAGGGTCTGAAGGTGGAAGTTCTGGCTGCCTACGAGCCCTCCTTCCGCTTCATGGCTGAGTGGTGGAAGCAGCTCTACGGCGAATCCGAAGGCAAGAACAAGATCGGTATCTTCCCTGCTTCCGTGGACCTGACCGCTGACCTGCACTCCATGGGTCAGTACATCCAGGACGGCGAGCGTATGCTGCAGGAAACTGTGGTGTTCTTCGAAAGCTCCCGCACTGCTATGACCGTACCCGGTGACAATGCTGATCTGGATGGCCTCAACTATCTGGCCGGCAAGGAACTGCACTATGTCAACACCAAGGCCATGGAAGGCACCAAGAAGGCCCACATCGACGGCGGCGTTCCCGTCTCCGTACTGTACATGGATGCCATCAACGAGGAAGAAGTTGGCCGCTTGATCTACTACTTCGAATTTGCCTGCGGCGTTTCCGCCTATATGACCGGTGTCAATCCCTTTAACCAGCCCGGCGTGGAAGCCTATAAGAAAAACATGTTCCAGCTTCTGGGCAAACCCGGCTATTGATGTGCAATTTTCGGCACTTCCGACAAGGAAGTGCCGTTTTTTTCTTTTTGTGATGCTTGTCCTGAATTTTCTCTGAAAAAAATATGGAAGATTGCTCAAATAGTAACAATTTGTAATCGCCAAACCAATTCATTTCTGCTAGAATGACCGTAGGTATATATATCCAGCGGTGCGACCATTTCTTCCTGAACTGCCCCGCCGGAGAAAACAACAAGAAACTGGAGGAAACTATCATGAAAAACAGCAAGAGACTTGTGACCCTGTTGCTGGCTCTCGTTATGCTGGTCGGTATGTTTACCGTCGCTGCCAGCGCTACCGAGCCTGCTTCCCTCACACTTACCTTTGACGCTTCTAATGCCCCCGGCACCGGTGTTGGCTCCTACACCACCACCGTTAAGGAAGGCGGCTCCTATAAGCTCCCCGGCACTGACGCTGTCGTTTGGAGCGGTGCAGGCCAGCTCTTCCCCGCCGGTACTACCTTTACTTACGCTGAGCTGCAGGCTCTGGCTTCCAGCGAAGGTGTTGTCGGCTTCGTTGCATTCCCCAACTCCAATGCCGGCGGTAATGACAACAACCAGGGTGGCAACCAGGGTACCGTTACTCCCCCCACTACCGGCAAGCTGTATGATCTGGATGTTCGCGTCTATGTGACCACTTACGGCTACGGCTACAATGGCAAGTATGACTATGTCTGCAACGGTAAGTACCCCTGCACTGACCGTTACTGCAAGTATCACTGCGATTACAAGACTCCCAGCTACGATTGGGACGATGTGTTCGATCCCAGCTGGAATCCCTACGAAGGTCCCTATGCTCCCAACTACAAGTGCAACTGCAACCAGCGCAATTGCCAGTACTGCGGCTACTACTATTACAACCAGAATGACTGCTACGGCAAGTACTACCCCACTACCAACAACAAGTACCAGAACGATTACTACTACGGCACTTCCTACGGCAGCACCTACGGCTTCCGTGCTTACGGTTCCGGTTCCTACAACGCAGGCGAGCAGGTCACTCTCCGTGCCAAGGCTCCCTCCGGTTCTAACTACCGTTTCGTTGGTTGGTACAATGTGAACAAGAAGTTCAGCAACTCCATGACTGCCAACTTCACCATGCCCGCTGCTGACACCACTGTTTACGCTGTGTTCCAGGTCATCGGCTACGGCAATGCTTATACCAACTGCAACCAGTATCATTCCCACACCATCCGCTACACTGACGGCGTCTCCAACCAGGTCGTGTTCAACGATATCGTGAAGACCGTCCGTCACGGTGCTACCACTCCCACTGTTGCTGATCCCGTCCGTCCCGGCTACCGTTTTGTTGGCTGGACCCCCAAGGTTTCCAGAACTGCTACTGAGTGCGTCACCTATGTTGCACAGTGGTCCACTGCTCAGGCTCCCAGACTCACCTCCGAGCATGTTGCCTATCTGAAGGGCTTCGGCAAGGGCGAGTTCCGTCCCGACAACAAGATGACCCGTGCTGAGTTTGCTGTCCTGCTGTACCGTCTGCTGGACGATGCTACTGTCAAGGCTTACTACTCCACCACCAACGATTTCACTGATGTGAAGTCCGATGCCTGGTACAACGAAGCTGTCTCCACTCTGCATGCTGCCGGTGTTATCGGTTACGGTTCTACTTTCAGACCCACCGAAGACATCACCCGTGCTGAGATGGTCTCCATGCTGGCTAACTTCTACACCAAGAACACCACCTACACCTGCCGTTATAAGGATGTCCCCAGCAACTACTGGGCATATGAAGACATCGCTTATGCACAGTACATGGGTTGGATCAAGGGCTACGGTGCCAACACCTTCCTGCCCGAGGCTACCATCACCCGTGCAGAAGTCGCTGCTGTTATGAACCGCGTCCTGGGTCGTGACAACTGCAAGACTGCTGACACCAAGAACTACAAGGATAATCCCACTACTGCTTGGTTCTACCAGGATGTCGTTGAAGCTACCGTTGCTCACTAAGCTCTAACTTCAAAGAGACGGCACTTATGTGCCGTCTCTTTTTTGCTCACTTTAACAAAATGAGCATTGACACCTGACCTTCTTTATGGTACAATGGTGCAGTCTCTGAGAGATATTCGGAGAGATGTCCGAGCGGTTTAAGGAGCTGGTCTTGAAAACCAGTGACACAGCAATGTGCCGTGGGTTCGAATCCCACTCTCTCCGCCAATCTTTCCTTTGAGACACAATTCGACCTGGAGTGGTACCCAAGAGGCCGAAGGGGCTCCCCTGCTAAGGGAGTAGGCGTCTAAACAGCGCGCGAGGGTTCAAATCCCTCCCACTCCGCCAAAAGCGACATTCTTCGCTGTTGAAGAATGTCGTTTTTTATTTTTGCACATCTGTGGCTTTCTTTCGGATACCGTTTCTGATATAATTGGAAAAAGGAGTGATAATATGTTCTTTAATTTTGGTTTCAGTATCTTCTCCGTCCTGTTCTTGGTGGCATTCTTTTTGATCTTATCCATCTTTATAGTTATGGCAGTAAAGGGTTTGAAGCAATGGAGTAAAAACAACCATGCTCCCCGCCTGACTGTCAATGCAGTCGTCGTCGCTAAACGTGCCGATTGCAACCGTCATCACCATTCCGACACCCATCATACCCCTTCCTCCACTTTTTACTACGCTACCTTTCAGGTAGAAAGCGGAGACCGCATAGAGTTGCCTGTAGCCGGATATGAATACGGACCTTTGGTAGAAGGCGACAAAGGCAATCTGACCTTTCAGGGCACCCGTTTCCTGGCTTTTGAACGCACATAAGGAGCTTCTATGACTATAATTTGTTCGTTTGCCATGGCATAGTCTGGAAACAATGATACATCAAGTATTACAGGATTTTGACAACCTGATTTTACGACACTTTTACGACAAACGAACCCGGTTGTACGATCCGCCAGCACAGCAGCACCCATTGTGGTGTTTTATTTTTAATTTATATTCATTCTGCCTTTGAGCTGTGACTTTCAATTGCTAAGGCAGATTGTATTTGATATAATGAGTATATTGCTTCGGAAAGGGAGAACCTCACCATGAAAACCCGAATTGAAAAATTGAAGCATCAGTTGGAGGCAGCTGGCGGTCATCGTCAGGCAGACCTTCTGCTGACCAATTTACAGCTTGTGGATGTATATACCAAGGAAATTCGTCCTGCTTCCATCAGCATTTATGATGGGCATATTGTGGCCATTGACCCGGATCCGACTGTAGGTGCGGCAGAAACCATCGATTGCGGCGGACAGTATGCCGTTCCCGGTTTTATGGATGCCCATGTTCATGTGGAGACCACCCTGCTGACACCGGAGGCTCTGGCAGAAGTGATCGTCCCCTGGGGTACCACCACGCTCATGGTGGATGCCATGGAGATCGCCAATGTGGCAGGCGAAGAGGGCTTGCTGGCACTGGTGGATCAGGCAGAAAAGCTGCCCTTCCGTATGTTTTTGGAAATTCCCTCCCGTGTTCCCACCGCACCGGGACTGGAGACCACCGGCGGTGTTCTGGGACCTGCTGAGGTACGAAACTTACTGGCACGAGCTGAGAGTGTCAGTCTGGGCGAACTGGATCCTTCCAAAATTCTGGATCTTCGGGATGAGTATCTGGAAAAGGTACTGACCGCCATGGATGCAGGCCGTGTCTGCAACGGTCATGCCATCGGTCTTGGTCCTCTGGAACTGAATATGTATGCCGCAGGTCATCTGACAGACGACCATGAGTGCGTTACATACGAAGAGCTGCTGAACCGCCTGCGGGTGGGCATCTCTGTGTTTATTCGGGAAGGCAGCAGCGAGCGGAACGGACGGGAGCTGCTGACCGGTGTGGCAGAGCATCACCTGCCTACGGATCATATCATGTTCTGCACCGATGACAAGCATGTGCAGGATATCGTCCGGGAAGGCCATATCAGCTACAATGTGCAGCTGGCCATTGATGCCGGTATCGATCCCATCGCAGCCATTCAGATGGCAACGCTGAACACCGCCCGCCACTTCCGTATGGAGGACCGTCTGGGTTCTCTAACCCCCGGTCGTCTGGCGGACCTGATGCTCCTGCCGGATCTGAAGACCATCCGTCCCAGTCTGGTGCTGAAGGACGGTCGTGTGGTAGCGGAAAACGGCATTGCCGTCAAGGCAGAACCGAAAACTTATCCGGAGCATCTCTTTGAGACGGTACATGTCTCCCCTGCCCTGTCTGAAGCGGATTTTGCCATCCGTGCCGAAGGTACAAGTGCCCGCTGCCGTGTGATCGAGCTGATTAAAGATCAGATCATCAACCGGGAAGGCGATGCATGGATGGAAGTCCGGGAAGGCAGAATCTCTGCCGACCCTGCCAGAGATCTGCTGAAGCTGTCTGTGGTGGAACGCTACGGCAAGAACGGTCGTGTCTGCAGTGCGTTGGTGCATGGCTTCAAGCTGCAGCGGGGTGCGCTGGCATCTTCCGTATCCCACGACCATCACAACATCGTGGTCGTGGGCACCAATGACCGGGATATGCTGCTGGCTGTCCGGGAGCTGGAGCGTCTGCAGGGCGGCTTCGCCTGTGTGGCAGACAATCAGGTAAAGGCCTCCGTTGCACTGCCTCTGGGTGGACTGATGAGTCCCCTGCCTGCAGGCGATGTGATGGAGCAGATGGAGATTGCCAACGAAGCTGTGGCAGCCCTTGGCTGCCCCATGGCATCTCCCTTCATGACACTGTCCTTTATCTCTCTGCCCACTGTTCCCGATCTGGGTCTGACGGATGTGGGACTCATTGATGTTCTGAAGCACACCACCTGCGACCTGGTGCTGGAAATCAAGTAAGTAAAACATGGAAGGCTTCTGCGCTTTTGCAGAAGCCTTCCTTTTATTTTTCTCTTCTGGCGGCAGCCACTTCCGTAATGGCATCCACCATCTGCTGATAGCCGGTACAGCGGCACAGGTTACCGCTGAGACCACGGCGGATCTCTTCTTCGGAAGGGTCGGGATTTCGGGAGAGCAGATGCTCTGCAGAAACGATCATGCCGGGAGAGCAGAACCCACACTGAATGGCACCGTGACGGATGAAGGCATCCTGAATCTCGCTCATACGACCGTCCTTTTCCAGTCCTTCAATGGTGGTAATGCTGCGTCCTTCTGCCAGCAGAGCCAGATACAGACAGCTGTTGACGCTGACGCCATCCACCAGAACGGTGCAGGCACCGCAGTCACCTTCGCCGCAGCCTTCCTTTGTACCGGTCAGACCAAGATCCTCCCGCAGAAACGCTAAAAGGGTGCGGTCATCAGACACAGTCCGCTCCACAGGAACACCGTTTACGGTGCAATGTAAAATCTGACTCATGCCATTACCTCCTTCACCATGGATTTCAGCAGATTGACACAGACCTTTCTCCGGTAGGATGCCGTCGCCCAGCGGTCATCAATGGGCGCAATTTCTGTGAGGATTTCCTCGCAGGCTCGGGAAAGACGGGCTGCATCCAAAGGACCTTCGTTGAGTATCTCCATGGTTTTGACGCAAAGCCGGGATGTAGGCGCAGCCGCTCCCACTGCCACAGACCATCCATTGGACGGAGCATGTGCCACAGCCATGTTGATGCAAGAAACCGCCAGTGCGTTCCGCTTGCCCACCTTGGTGAAGAGAGAAACGGAGCCGATACTCCGGGGAATGACGATCTCTGTAATGATCTCGCCCGGCAGAAGGTTGGTTTTGAACACATGGACAAACAGATCTTTCATGGGCAGTTCCCGACTTCCTTCGGGACCCTGCAGACGCAGAACTGCTCCCAAGGCCAGCAACGGTGCGGCAGCATCAGAGGAAGGGGCACCACCGGCAATATTTCCTGCGATGGTCGCTCTGTTTCGGATCTGGGGTCCGCCTGTTTCCGCAGCGGCCTGCCAAAGGGACAAGGCCTGCTCACGCAGCAATGGGCTGCATTCGATTTGATCCAGCGTGGTACAGGCACCGATGATGATGCCCTCCTCTGTCTCCCGAATGCCCTGCATGGCAGAGATACCCTCCAGACTGATCAGGTGGTTTCCAACATCCGAACCTCTGTGATGATTCACCAGCAAGACGGTGCCGCCGGCCAGATAGGAGCCGCCTGTCTGCCGATACAGCTCCAGCGCTTCCTCAACGGACTTGGGTCGGTGCAGATCAAATTGCATATCGAGAATCCCCTTTCGGTGAAACAAATCAGATTGCACAGGAGGCTTCCAATGCCTCCAGAATTTTCTCCCGGTCAATGGGCAGACGGTTGATCAGCAGAGTCGGGCACACCTGCCTCAACGCAGCGGTGATGGCAGGGGCCAATGCCACAGTCGATGCCTCCGCAATGCCCTTTGCCCCATAGGGGCCGGTCTCCTCATAGGCAGGCACATTCTCATTGACCATGTGCGGTGCATCCAGGGCCGTAGGCATAACATAGCTGGCGAAATCCGTTTCCAGACTGCGTCCGTCCCGATAGCGGACCTGCTCCGACAGAGCATAGCCCGTGGACATGGCGATGCCGCCGTAAATCTGTCCTGCCATCATGACAGGGTTGATGATATTGCCTGCTTCGGTGACATTGTAGGCATCCAGAAGCTGTACTGTGCCGGTCACAGGGTCTACCTTCAGCTTGACACCCTGCACAATGAAACCGAACATGGAGTGGACGCCGTCCTCACCGGGAATTTCCGGGAAGACGCAGACACCTTCGGCAGTGCTTTGGCCTTTGCGAATCTTTTTTGCAGCTTCCACAATGGCATTGCCGCAGCCGTAAGTCGTGCGGCTGGCGGCGGTAGAGCCGCTGTCCGTGGTTTCCTCCGTATTTCCCATCTGCATTTCGATGGCGGAAAGGGGAACTTCCAGAGCATCTGCCGCAATCATAGCCAAAATAGTCTCACTGCCCTGACCGATATCCACCAGTCCGATTCGTACGATGTAATGGTCATCGGCAACTTTTTCGATCTGGGCAATGGAGGTATCGGGGACATGCTTGCCCATGCCGCTGCTCATCATACCGGCTGCAATGCCGTAGCCGATACCGGGCTGCGGATCGTGCGTCATCTCCTGATAAAAATCACTTTCACCAAACATCTTCAAGGCTTCTTCGAAGGCGACAGAATGCTCCATCAGGGCACCCATAGGACCGCTCTGACCCCGATGAATGGCATTGCGCAGGCGAATCTCCAGAGGATCCAGACCAAGCCGCTCTGCAGCCAGATTCATCAGATGCTCCACCGCCATGGCACTCTGAGGCGCACCGAAACCACGCATGGCGGAAGCGGGAGCATGGTTGGTATAGGCCAGCCAACCATCCAGCTTCGCACTGGGAATATAGTAGGGACCGGTCATATGCTCCGTACCCAAACCAAGCACGGCAGGTCCGAGAATGGCGTAGGCACCGGTGTCCATCCACATTTTCCCTTCAAAAGCCAGTGCCTTTCCTTCCTGGGAAAAGCCCATTTTCGCATAGACGACAGCGCTGTGGCGCTTCATACCGTAGCGGATATTCTCCTCCCGACTGAAGACACATTTTGCCGGACGACCTGTGTAGTGGGTCACCACGGCAGCAAAGATCTGTGCCGTATTGCCGTCCTTTCCGCCAAAGCCGCCGCCGACGGTTGCGGCTCTTGAAGTAATTTTCTCCTTGGGAATCTGCAGAACACTGGCGATCATATCCCGGTCTGCAAAGGCGTTCTGGGTGGAGGAGATCAGACACAGGCGGTCTGCTTCATCCCGGTAGGTAAAGGCCGCCTCCGGCTCCAGAAAGCCGTGGGCCTGTACGGGCATTTCAAAGGTTTCCTCCAGCACAAGGGCACATTTGGAAAAATCTTCCCCAATATCGCCCTTTTCGCTGTGAAACTCGGAGCAGAGATTCCCTGCTTCAAACAAGCAGGGAGCGTCAGGCTCCAATGCCGCCTGCATATCCTCCACGATTTCCAGCGGTTCCAGCTCTGCTTTCACCTGCGCAGCAACAGACCGGGCTTCCTCCGGCGTTCCGGCAGCAACAATGGCAATGGGTTCACCCATATAACGAACTTTTTTCTCTGCCAGAACCGGCTGATCGTTCATAACCGAGGGCAACACATTGACAGGGATGTCTGCCGCCGTGTAGCAGTAAGTCCCCTCCTGCAAAGGTGGGATTTGAACACCCAGCAGCTTGCCATGGGCCAACGGAGAACGAACCAAAACCACATGGAGCATATTCGGAGCGGAATAATCCGCTGTATAGAGGGCCCTACCGGTGGCTTTGTCGGAGACATCCAACCGGATGGCAGAGGTGCCAACAAGTTTTGACATCTGTGCTTCCTCCCGAATCAACAAATTTTTATATATTTTACCATAGGCTCGTCCCAAGTTCAACCCACGGAAAAGGTAAAACAATTATGTGCATCCACTTGGGGAGAAATCACCGACTTTTTATTGACAGCGTTCGACATTACTGTTATAATTTATTAGCTACTGGATAATTTTCTCTGCTTTCGCCCATTTATTTTTCTACACAAGCGACAGAAGCGATTGGCGATAAGCGAATGAAATGACTCCAACTGTCACTCAAACGAAAATAAGAAAGAAAAGGAGATTTCTAACATGAAAATGAAGAAGATCCTGGCTCTGGTGTTGGCTCTGGTTATGGTGCTGGCTCTGGCTGCCTGCGGTGCCGAAAAGGCTCCCGCCGAAGAAGAAACTGCTGAAAAGATGAAGGTCGCTCTGGTTCTGCCCGGCAAGAAGGATGATGTTTCCTTCAACCAGGCTATGTACAGAGGCATGAACGACTACTACAACGCACACTCCGAAGAGATCGAACTGACTGTTGTCGAAAACATCTATGATGTTGCTGACATCACTCCCGCTCTGACCGAGTATGCTGATACCGGTTACGATGTTGTTATCGGTCACGGCTATCAGTTCTCCGAGCCCGTTGTCACTGTTGCCGGTCAGTATCCCGAAGTTGCTTTCCTGCTGGGCTGCGGCGTCATTGATCCCATTGCCAATGCTTCTCAGTATGATGTTCAGCTGGAAGCTGGCGGCTATCTGATGGGCGTCATCGCTGCTCTGGCTACTCAGAGCAACCAGATCGGCGTCATCGGCGGCGGCGAAGGCAGCGAGATCACTCGCGGTCACGAAGGCTTCAAGCAGGGTGCCAAGTCCATCAACCCTGACATTGAGATTCAGGAAGTCTACACCGGCGACTGGACTGACACTGCCGGCGCTTATGAAGCTGCTATCGGCATGTACGACTCCGGCGTTGATGTCATCTGGCACTCCGGCGACGGCATCGGTCTGGGCGTTGTTCAGGCTGCTGAAGAAAAGGATATGTATGTTCTGGGCAACGTGGAAGACCAGTATGACCTGGCTCCCAACAATGTTCTGTCCGGTCTGCAGTATCAGTGGGGCAATGCTCTGGAAACCATCTTCGCCTCCATCAATGACGGCACCTTCTTCGCTGAAGGCAAGGAGATCGTCATGATCAATGTGGGCAACGGCGGTCTGTCCATGACCGAGCTGAACGATGTCAAGGGCTGGCTGACTGAGGAAGACATCGCTGTCATCGATGATGTCTATGCCCAGCTGGGTGAGAACGCAATCGAGTTCGCCGCTCACTGATTGGTTTTATTCTGAGTTAACCGGAAAGGGGCTTGCCTTCGGACAAGCCTCTTTTTTGAACTACTGACTTATTTTTTGGAGGGATATCATGGATACTTTTGTCATTGAGATGAAAGGTGTCACCAAGATTTTCAACGGAGTCAAAGCCAATGATTCTGTTGACTTCCAGCTGAAAAAAGGCTCCATTCACGGTCTTCTTGGCGAAAACGGCGCCGGTAAGACAACGCTGATGAATATTCTTTACGGTCTTTACCAGCAGGAAGAAGGCAAAGTGTATATCAATGGCAAGGAAGAGGATATCCATTCTCCCACCAAGGCCATTTCTCTTGGCATCGGCATGGTGCATCAGCATTTCATGCTGGCCCGTCCTCTGACCGTGACGGAAAATGTGATGCTGGGCAAAAAGTCCCGCCGCGGCATCCTTCTGGATACCAAGGAAACTGCCCGGGAACTGAAAGAGCTCTCTGATAAGTATCGGATGGGCATCGACCCCAATTCCAAAATTTGGCAGCTTTCCGTGGGTGAGCAGCAGCGTGTAGAGATCATGACCGCCCTGTATATGGGTGCGGAAATTCTGATACTGGATGAGCCCACCGCTGTTCTGACGCCCCAGGAAACGGAAATTTTCTTCGAGACCCTGCGCCAGATGCGTGATGACGGCAAGTCCATCATCCTAATCACCCACAAACTGGAGGAAATATTGTCCATTGTGGACGAAGTGACCGTTCTGCGTGACGGCAAGATGATCGGCCGCCGCACGGTAGATGAAACTGTGACCAAGGACGATCTGAGCCGTATGATGGTAGGTCGCGATGTTCTGTTCCAGTTCCCTCCCGTGGAGAAAGATCCCGGCGAGATCAAGGTTCGTATTCAAAATCTCTCCGCCAAGAACGACAAGGGTGTTCTGGCTCTTGAGGATTTCTCCCTCGATATCCGTGAGGGTGAGATCGTGGGTCTTGCCGGTGTTGACGGAAACGGTCAGAAGGAACTGTGCGAAGTCCTGACCGGTCTGCGGAAAGCCAAAACCGGCGACTATACCTTGAATGGTGAGTCCGTTCTGAACAAAACTCCCGAATTCTACATCAAGAAAAAGGTATCCTACATTCCCGAAGACCGTCATACCACCGGACTGGCCCTCAACTGGAGTCTGAAGGATAATCTGATTTTGAAGAAGCTGGATGAGGCCCCTGTCGCAAAGCGAGGTCTGCTGAACCGAAAGGTCATCAACAAAAACTGGGAGACCATGCAGCAGAACTATCAGATCAAGGCCAACAGCGGTGAGGACAAAGCCCGCAGTCTCTCCGGCGGCAATCAGCAGAAGGTGATCCTGGCCCGGGAGCTGAGCAATGAGCCTCAGGTTCTCATTGCCAGCCAACCCACACGGGGTCTGGATATCGGTGCTGCAGAGTATGTCCGCAAACAGATTTTGAATTCCAGAAATCAGGGTGCTGCTGTTTTGATCATCTCTGCCGATCTGGAAGAGATTCTGCAGTTGTCCGACCGCATTGCAGTCATTTATGACGGCAAGCTGATGGGCATTCTCCCCCGTGGTGCCGATACCATGCAGATCGGCTCCATGATGATGGGTCAGAAACAGGAGGAGGCTTGAGTATGCATCTGAACGCAAAGAAAGCGGTGACCCAGGTTCTGGGTACTGTCTGTATGATTCTGATCGCACTGGTTCTGGGCGGCATTTTGGTGACGCTGACAGGAAACAGCCCCATGGAAGCATACGGAGCCATTATTCGGGGTGCTTTTGGTTCTCCGCAAAAAATCTGTGAATTGTTCGTCAAACTGATCCCCATTCTGATCCTGGCCTTTGGCGTATCCATCGCCTTCCGTGCTCAGCTCTGGAATATCGGTGCAGGCGGCCAGTTCATCATGTCCTCTATCGCAGCAACGGCTGTGGCACTCTATGTGCCCGTACCTTATGCGATTCGCATTCCCCTGTCCCTGATCTGCGCCATCGCAGCCGGTGCCCTTTGGGCAGGCATTGCAGGCTGGCTCAAAAATAAATTCAATGCCAATGAGGTTATCACCACCCTCATGCTGACTTATATTGCAGACTATTTCCTCATGTATCTG
>JAZNNW010000082.1:0-4389 GCA_045580485.1 Candidatus Avilachnospira sp.
TATCACATCAAGAAGGCGTTCCCGGACTTGAAAATCTATGTCAATCCGTATGCACACGCAAAACTGGCCTTGATCGGGCCGGAGACCGTATGGCTTTCCTCCGAGAACCTGGGCAAGAAAAAGAACACCTTTGATGCCTCCATCGGCATCCACAGCAAGGAAGCCTACGACCACTACCACGCACAAGTCGAAAGCCTGCTCCGTAGCAGGGACACGAGAGAAATCAAGGAGGTTACTTACTGATGTTCACCCTTTACCACGCGGATTGTATCGGACAGGCGGGCAACTGCCTGTATCCGCATAAAGTTGAAATCACCGATACCGACAGCCTGGAGCGGGCGGTCAGCCGGGACTATGTTTGTGCCGAATATGAAGGGTTCTATCGCACCAATGACAATTTCCTCGGCAGCGATTGTCTGTCCGTGGAATGCGATAACGACCACTCCGACAATCCCGCCGACTGGAAAACCCCGGATGACATTGCCGATGCGTTCCCAGGTGTGGAGTTTGCTGTCCACTACAGCCGTAACCACATGAAGGTCAAAAACGGCAGAGCCGCCAGACCCAAGTTCCATGCTTTCTTCGCCATCGACCACATAACAGATGCAGAAGAGTATGCCTCGCTCAAACGGCTGCTGAGTGCTATCTTCCCGTACTTCGATACCAAGGCCCTGGATGCCGCCCGTTTCTATTTCGGCACAGCGGATGCAAAGGTCGAGATGTTTGATGGCTTTATGACGCTCACAGAATTTCTCACCTCTGACGAGTTCGATGCCGGAATGAATCAGCCGAGCCACGGCGCACCCCAGGTCATCACCGAAGGCAGTCGTAATGCTACGATGTCCCGTTTTGCCGGTCGCGTCATCAAAAAGTACGGCGATACCGATGCCGCCTTCCAGTGCTTTATGGACGAGGCAGAAAAATGCACCCCTCCGCTTGAGGAACAGGAACTGATGACCATTTGGCACAGCGCCCAGAAGTTCTATGGCAGAGTCCAGCAGCAGGAAGGATACATCCCCCCAGAGCAGTACAACCAGGGCTACAGCCTGCGCCCCGAAGACTTCTCGGATATCGGACAGGCCAAGGTGCTGGCAAAGGAGTATGCCGGAGAAATGGTCTATACCGATGCCACCGACTATATGCGCTATGACGGTACCCATTGGTCGGAATCCAAGCAGTTGGCGGTTGGCTGCTGCGAGGAATTCCTGGATCGACAGCTTGCCGAAGCTATCCTTGCCGTGAATAAGGCAAAACAGGCTTTGATGGATGCTGGCGTCGGACAGGATGTTATCACTTCCGGTGGCAAGACTCTGGAAAAAGCCATCGATGACCGCAGCGAAAAAGCCTTTGCAGAATACTGCTTTGCCATCTCCTATAAAGCCTTTGTTATGAAGCGCCGTGACATGAAATATGTGACCTCTGCTCTACAGGCAGCCAAACCTATGCTCTTGCGAAGCATCCAGGATTTCGACACCGAGGAGTATCTGCTCAACACACCCACCGCCACCTATGACCTCCGACTCGGAATGAGCGGTGCCCATGACCACTGCCCGGAAGACCTTATTACCAAGATGACCACCGTTGCTCCCTCCGATGAAGGCATGGAACTGTGGATGTCCTCCGTTGAGAGTTTCTTCTGCGGCGATAAGGAACTGATGGAGTATGTGCAGCAGACCGTGGGCTTGGCGGCTATCGGCAAAGTGTACCAGGAAGCCCTCATTATTGCATACGGTGAAGGCAGCAACGGCAAGTCCACCTTCTGGAATGCCATCGCAAAGGTCCTCGGCTCTTACAGCGGCTCCATGTCCGCCGATGCTCTGACTGTGGGATGCAAGCGGAATGTGAAACCGGAAATGGCAGAACTGAAAGGCAAGCGTCTGGTCATTGCTGCGGAGTTGGAGGAAGGTATGCGCCTGAACACCTCCATCGTAAAGCAGCTCTGCTCCACCGATGAAATCTCCGCAGAAAAGAAGTATAAGGACCCGTTCAAATACACCCCGACCCATACGCTCGTACTTTACACCAATCATCTTCCCAGGGTCGGTGCCAATGATGATGGAACCTGGCGCCGTCTGATCGTCATCCCGTTCAATGCCAAAATCCGTGGCAAGTCCGACATCAAGAACTATGCCGACTACCTGGTACGCAATGCGGGTGGTGCAATTCTGGCCTGGATTATCGAGGGCGCACAAAAAGCCATCCATAATAATTTCAAGCTGACCGTTCCCCAGGTGGTACTGGATGCAATCGCCCAATACCGCGATAACAACGACTGGCTGTCCATTTTCCTGGAGGACTGTTGCGAGATTGACCGCACCTATACGCAGAAGTCCGGCGAACTGTACCAGGAGTACCGTGCATACTGTCTGCGCAACGGCGAGTATGCCCGCAGTACCACAGATTTTTATGCCGGTCTTGAAAAGGCAGGGTTTATACGCAGAAAAACCAAAGCAGGAATGGTCATTTCCGGCATTCAGTTGAAGTCGGATTTCCTGGAATAAACCTCAAAGGTGCAGGTCGGTGAAGGTCTTTTCTAAAAACCCCTTTAGGGCAGAATTTTATAGAAAAATCGTTCTAAGAAGAGTTTATGAAATGACTTGCATCGACCTGCACCCACCGAGAAAGGAAAGCCTTATGAGAGAGAAAAGCATCGAGCAAAAATTAACCCTGATGGTAAAAAAGCGTGGTGGGATTTGTCCAAAATGGGTGTCACCAGGATTTGATGGCGTTCCCGACAGAATCGTTCTGTTGCCCGGCGGCAGAATTGCTTTCGTGGAAGTGAAGGCTCCCGGCAAAAAGCCCCGCCCGCTCCAAACCGCAAGGCACAAATTACTGACCCGCCTCGGCTTTAAGGTATATGTCCTTGATAGTGAGGTTCAGATTGGAGGGATTCTTGATGAGATACAAACCGCATGACTATCAGGCTTACGCCATTGACTATATCGAGACCCATCCCATCGCCACCGTCTTTCTGGACATGGGCCTTGGCAAAACAAGCATCACGCTGACCGCCATCTCCGACCTTCTCTTTGACAGTTTCGAGGTACACCGTGTCCTGGTCATCGCACCGCTGCGTGTGGCACGGGACACATGGACAGCTGAAGTAGATAAGTGGGATCATCTTCAGAACCTCATCTGCTCCGTTGCTGTTGGCACAGCGGATGAACGCAAAGCAGCGCTGATGCGACCTGCTGACATTTACATCATCAACAGAGAAAATGTCCAATGGCTCGTGGAGGAAAGCGGCATCCCGTTCACCTTCGATATGATTGTCATTGACGAACTGTCCTCCTTCAAGAACCACAACACAAAGCGGTTCAAATCGCTGCTGAAAGTCAGACCCAAGGTTTCCCGCATCGTTGGGCTGACAGGCACTCCCGCCTCCAACGGTCTGATGGATCTATGGGCAGAGTTTCGCATCCTGGACATGGGCCAGCGCCTGGGACGGTTCATCACCAAATATCGCACCGACTACTTCATGCCGGACAAGCGGAATGGGCAAATTATCTACTCCTACAAGCCTCTACCGTATGCCGAGGATGCCATCTACCGGAAAATCGGTGATATCACCATTTCCATGAAAGCAAACGACCACCTGCAGATGCCGGAACTGATCAGCAGCGAATATGAGGTGCGCCTCTCCGAAGAGGAGCGGGAGCATTACGATGGTCTCAAGCGTGACTTGGTTCTCACCCTGGGTGATGGAGAGATCACAGCAGCCAACGCAGCATCCCTCTCCGGCAAGCTGTCCCAGATGGCAAACGGAGCCATATATGACGATGAAGGTAACACCGTCAATATTCATGACCGGAAACTGGATGCCTTGGAGGACATCATCGAAGCGGCAAACGGCAAGCCCGTCCTGGTGGCATACTGGTTCAAGCACGATCTGGAACGCATCACTGCAAGGCTGAAAAAACTGCATATACCGCACTCCCGACTGGATGACTCCAACAGCATCCGTAGATGGAACAACGGAGAAATTCCGGTGGCGCTTATCCACCCAGCATCGGCAGGACACGGTTTGAACCTCCAATCCGGCGGTTCCACACTTGTGTGGTTCGGTCTGACTTGGAGCCTGGAACTGTATCAGCAGACCGTAGCCCGTCTCTGGCGGCAAGGTCAGACCTCCGAAACCGTGGTGGTACAGCACATCGTTACAAAGGGCACAATTGACCACCGCATCATGAAAGCCCTCTCCCAAAAGGAGCATACACAGACGGCACTTATTGATGCCGTAAAAGCGGACCTGCAAATCTGAGACAATATTTCGACAAAATACGACAATCTGTGCCAATCCGAGGATTTCAAATATCGGAGGTACAAATTATGACCCCTTATCAGGCATTAGCCAACGCCATTGTAGAACTGGCCGTAAAAGACTACAAA
>JAZNNW010000083.1:0-5190 GCA_045580485.1 Candidatus Avilachnospira sp.
CTCAACCTGAGATTCAACACCCAGAGATGCAGTGTAGGAGGTGGCAGTTCCGGAGCTATTCTGCTTGAAGGTGTAAGGCAGGACAACTTCTTCCTCTTCCTTCTCGAATACTGCTGTCAGAGTCAGGTTGGAGGTGACGGGGGCGGTGAAGTCATAGGCAACATCGCCGTTGTACCAGCCCTTGAAGACATAGCCGTCCTTGGTGGGGGTCTCAGGTTCGGCAACGGTAGTGCCCTCTACCACGGTCTCCGTGCTGATGACACCATCGTTATCGAAAGTAACAGTGTAATCTACGGAATAATCCACCAGGATCATACGATCCACATAGTACACAGGAATCGTGTCGGTAGGTTCGCCTTCCGCATAAGCCACATTGCCTTCGATCTTCATGGAGATATACAAGTCAACGGTCTTATCGGTCACATGGGATGCGATATCAGCAAACTTGTTCTGCAGGGTGTAACCGAAGCCATGGACATAGTTGAGGCCGGAGGGAACCACCACACCGGAAATCTTATAGACATGGTATTTGCCATCGCCGCTGTTGGCGTTCATCTCAGCTGCGGGAATGTTGCCGATAGAGAGATCATCGCCACTCCACATATACTGCTTCAGTGCAAATCCATCTGCAAAAACATAGAGATCCTGTCTGCTGACAGCAGAGGTTCTTGCAGCATCAAATACCAGAGTCTTGCCCATAGCAGAGGCAGGATCGGTGGTCACATAGTGAACAGTATTGTCCTCTTCTGCCTTGAAGCTGGAAACACCATAGTCATGGACATGGGCCATGGTACCGCCGTTGGCTTCCAGACCAGCCAGAACCTCTGCGGGCAGAGGTGCCAGAATGCCCTCAGGCAGATCGGCAGTTGCCCAGACAGTATATTCGTCAACGCCTGCAATCAGGTTGTATCCGCTCTGGGCATAGAGGCCGGAAGCGGTATAGCCGTTTCTGACGATGGTCAGAGGCTTGGAGAGGGTGACAGACTCACTGGTATCTGCCAGCAGCTCCAGAGTGCCGTATGCAGCAGTTGCATTGACGGCATCTGCCAGACGCACATACTCGACTCCATTGGCCTTTGCCACATAGACAATATCCTTCTCCCACTTTGCGGTCAGGGTCATGGGCTTGGTGACAGGAGTGCTGAGATCATAGGCTGCATCGTTCAGATACCAGCCCTGGAAGTTGTAGCCTTCCTTGGTAGGAGCAGTGGGAGCCGTCAGAGTGCTGCCGCTCTTGACACCAACTTCTGCCACATAGCTGCCGCCATCGGTATTGAAGCGGACAGCAAAGTTATCGGTTGCTCGGCCTGCACCGCAGCCGCCGCAGGGCTCCACGATGAAGACACGGTCCAGATAGTAGTAGATGGGGCCACCAGGTGTGGTGCACTTCAGAGACATGAAAGCCTTGACAGTCTGACCTTCCAAATCCTCCAGCTCGTGGACCATGACCTTACTCTGAGTGAACCAGCTAAAGCTGTGCCAGTAGGTACCGCCGGAGGGAATCACACCGCCGGTCAGTTCATAGGTCTTGTAGCCCTTTCCTGCATTGCGATGAACCGTGGTCTTACTGGGTGCGCCGAAATTGGCACTTGTTGAGCCGTGCAGTCTAAGAGAAAGATCGATACCGCTGGTGCTGGTACGCATGGCTGCCCGACCCACAGGGGTCTCTGTATCGTCCACCAGAGAAGCACCGGAGCCAATAGAGAAATCATCGATATCAAACTCACGGACATGCTCCAGACCGATGCCGTAATTCTTCAGATAGGTCAGCAGATCGTCGGGCAGCTTATGCTCGAAGTTATAATAGCAAGCCTCGCCGCAGACACTGCAGGTTGCAGAATAGGAGCCGTCGACCTCGTTATAGGTATAAGTACCGGTGGTGGCATGGGGCAGCTTGGTGTCTGCCACTTCGGCTCTGGTCTGCTTGCCGCAGATGGGGCAAGGACCGACACCATAGGCATTGGAGTTACAGGTGGCGCCTTCCTGAATGGGTGCATCGATCTCGTAGAAAGAGCAATTCTCCACTACGACCAGATGGTCAATGTAGATGATGGCTGTGCCGGCAGAGGGATCGCCATCGATCTTCATGGAGAAGTAGACATCCACACCACTCTTGCCCAGGAGTTGAGTCAGGCCTTCCATGGCAACAGTGAAGCAGCCCAGCATGGAGATATAAGGTCTGCCGGCGCTGTGAACCATGACATCTTCAAACTTGTAGATATGCCATTGGCCGTCAGCCACCAGAGGAGAACCAATGGTCAGGTTGCCCTCCAGGTTGGAGTACAGGCGATTAGTGCTGCTGAAGGTGCAATACTGGTTGCCGGCAGCAATGGAGGCTGCCTGATCCAGAACCAAAGCGCTGGAACCGGCTTCAGATCCTGCGCCGGATACCAGAGAAGCATAGTTCTCGTTGATACTGAAAGCTACAGCAGGATAGCTGTAAATGTGCTGGGGATCCAGATCGGGGTTTGCATCATAGATTTCCTGCGGCACTGCGGGATACCAGCGGTTGCCGTTGGCATCCTTTTCAGCAGCATAGCGCTGATAACGGGTCATCAGATACCATGCCTGAGAAGCGTAATCGCCTCTGACTTTCACTTCCTGAACACCGCTGAGATCCTCACCGGGTTCCTGGGTATCGAGCCATTCCAGAGCGGCATACATACGACGGCCAATTTCTTCTCTGCTGGTGCCGAGAGAACTGCCGACCTCTCTCAGATCAGAGGAGAAGCGGTTGTAGTTGTACAGCAGGGTACGGTCCAGGGCGTTTCTGGCCACATTGATACGGTCCAGATAGAGCTGGCGGTCTGCTTCGGAGATGGTGGTGTCAGCCTCGGTCTTGGCCACAGCTGCATCAAAGTAGCCGTTGAGCTCGGCAGCATCGATGCCGGTCAGCCACTCGGCGCCGATGGTATTTCTGCCGAAGTCCATGAGGCTTGTAAAGCTTTCTGCCAGCTTCTCGGCACGGACCATATAGTTATACACATCCATACCGCCGGCAGGACCATAGTAGCCGGTGGTAAATTCCTGCATCAGTTTATAGGCATCCAGAGAAGGATCTTCGATGATCTTCATCAGGACCCAGGTTCTGGCATCCCACATTTCCGTGCAGTTCACGGAACCGTTTTCTGTGAACACGCCAATGAAACCGGCATCCAGCAGTTTCTGATAGTCTCTTGCGAAACGGAAGAAGTTGGGCATGGTGCCATTATAACGGTTGGTCATCATGGCATAGTCCCAATAGACCAGCTGACCGGGCTGCACAAGCTCTGCCCAGGCATTGATGCGGTCCTTGACTCTGACATTGGTAGGATGATCCAGGTCATGCATGATGTCCACATCACTGCAAGCCAGACGGATGATCACATTGTCGGCAGGGACAGTATCATCCAGAGGAAGCTCCAGATAGGAAGCGTAAATCAGAGTTTCGATTTTGACATTAGAATCGATCTGTTCTTCTGCCAGCTTGGTTTCCACAGCAGCTGCAACCTTGTTGACAAACTGCAGCATGGCACCGGACAGGCCGCTCTTTTCTCTGACTTCCAGACAGTCAGGGCATTCGCAGTGACCTTCGCAGTCATTGGCAGTCACACTGGCATACGCAGCAGTGGGGTAAGCTTTGATGTTTGCTGCGACTTTTTCGGCAAAGGCGTCAACCAGATCTTCATTGGTCAGGCAGAGCTGGGCCTGAACACCGGGATTGCCTGTTGTGGGAGCGATGTAGTACTGACGGCTGTCAGTATCTGCATCATAGGAGAACCATTCGGGATGGGCTGCAAAATCCGCAGCTCCGAAATAGCGAGAGAAAGTATGGGTATGATAGGGAGCTGTAAAACCATATTCGCCACCATACTCATCGGGAATCCATCCGGCAAAGCCGTTCATACGGTTGCGGACATGGAACAGGCTCCGTGCGTTTTCCGCATAATAGGTATCACGGTAGGCAAACACAGGCTCGCCGCTGTTGAAATAGTCAGCAGAAATAGTGGGTGCTGTATTGGAAGGAACAAACTCTTCCCACATGTTCCACCAACGGACACCCAGCGCATCTTCCAGCAAATGGTAGACGGCATAGAGCACACCTCTGGTTTCACCGCCGGTCAGGTACAGGTTCTTGCCGATGACCTGGATGGCCCAGCCCTCACCGTTGCCCTGATTGTTGGTGTAAGGAGTCAGTGTGCCCTTATTGGTCTGCTGAACAGCCTTGGGGGTCGCACCAACATGAATACCGTTTACATAGGCAGAAGCTGTGGTGTAGACATTATATGCCTTACCCGTCATCTTCTCCAAATAAACTTCCAACTCAGTTGCTGCAGTCATCTCTATTTGCGTATAGTTCTCACGCACATAGATACTCTGCCCGGCAAGTGCAAATCCGGTCTCGGCTGCATTTGCCTCCACTGCGCCAACTAAGGTTACACCGATGACTGTCACGACCAACAGCAACAGGCTCAACCAGCGGGCAGCATGTTTCCATGTTTTCATATTTCTCCGCCTTTCTTGTTTCTTCGGTATTTTGGTGGTGTAAAACTCCCGTTTTTCATCCAGCCAATACCTACAAAACCTAAAATAATTGTCTGTTTTGAGGTAAACAATTGCTTCATCCGATACCTCACCTTATTTTATATGATAGCACATCTTCCCATTTTTTTCAATATAGTTTCCCATTTTTTCAATATAGTCAAGGACATTTAATTCTCTAAAAGAACTATTTGCTTATGCAAAAATGAAAACACCCACAGACTTCCCTTTAGCGCCGACATGATCTTCCAAAAAGACTTCTCCTACACCTTATACAGGAGAAGTCTTTTTGAAATAGGGAGCCCCAGCGGCGGTGACCGCCGCTGTGGTGTTTTGACAATTACCTAAAATCTACTGAATATTAGCCGAAGCAAGTTCTAGCAGCATCACCGTAGACGACCAGAGCCTTTGCCAGTCGACCGGCAGTGGTTTCCTTCTGATAGTTGGTATAGCCGTAACGCTCGGGGCTGTAAACTGCCACGCCGCCATAGTGCACATTACCATTGGTGTCAGTGATCTTTGCACAACCATAAACTGCGGAGAACATTTCCTTCGGGGCAGCATCGTCGTAGGAGAACTTGTAGGTGACACCGTCACTCTGAAGCACCATTTCATTGTCTTCCAGCTTTACAGCATTGGCTTCGGTCAGTTCTGTTGCTGCCTGATAGA
>JAZNNW010000084.1:0-37743 GCA_045580485.1 Candidatus Avilachnospira sp.
GTTCCTGAGCCAGTTCTAAAAAGGAGGACAAGACTATGAAACTCAACAGAAAATGGCTGAACGAGGAATTCGTGGATCTGTCCCACGTTTCCGACAAGGAATTTGTAGAAAAGCTGACCATCTTCGGACAGAAGGTTGAAACCTACGAGCGTATGGACGCTGAAATCAAGAATGTTGTGGTGGCAAAGGTTCTTTCCATGGTCCGTCACCCCAACTCCGACCATATGTGGATCTGCCAGGTGGATGTGGGTCAGGAAGAGCCTGTCCAGATCGTCACCGGTGCCCAGAATGTCCATGAAGGCGATCTGGTGCCTGCCGCTCTGCACAACTCCTGGCTCCCCGGCGGTGTGCATATCACCAAGGGCAAGCTCCGTGGCGAGCCCTCCAACGGCATGCTCTGCTCCTATCTGGAGCTGGGACTGACTCAGAACGATCTGCCCGGTGCCTTTGAGGACGGCATCTGGATTCTCAATGACGAGGACTGCACCGTCGGTCAGGACATCAATCTGCTCATCGGCAACGATGATACCATCGTGGACTTTGAGATCACCAACAACCGTCCCGACTGCTACTCCATTATCGGTCTGGCCCGTGAATCTGCAGCTGCTTTCAAGATGCCCATGAAGCATCATGAGCCTGTGGTCAAGGGTTCCGATGCCGGTTCCATCTTCGAGAAGCTGGATGTGGAAGTGCCTGCCGAGGATCTCTGCAACCGCTACACCGCCAGAATGGTTGCCAATGTAAAGATCGGTCCCTCCCCCAAGTGGCTGCGTCAGCGCCTCCGTGCCAACGGCGTCCGTCCCATCAACAACATCGTTGACATCACCAACTATGTCATGCTGGAGTACGGTCAGCCCATGCACGCCTTTGACTACCGATATATCTCCTCCGGCAAGATCGTTGTCCGCGAAGCTGCAGAGGGCGAGACCCTTACCACTCTGGACGGCAATGTCCGCAATCTGACCCCCGGTATGCTGGTCATCGCCGATGACGACCGTGCCATCGGTCTGGCAGGCGTCATGGGCGGTGAGAACTCCGAGATCGTGGACGATACCACCACTGTGGTCTTTGAAAGCGCCAACTTCAACGGTACTTCCATCCGTCAGACCGCTCTGGCTCTGGGTATGCGTACGGAGGCTTCCGGCAAGTTCGAGAAGAATCTGGACCCCATGATGACTGTTCCTGCCGTCAACCGTGCCTGCGAACTGGTGGAACTGCTCCATGCCGGTGATGTGCTGGACGGCACCATTGATGTCATCAACTATGTGCCTCAGCCCCGTGATCTGGCTCTGGAGTCCGAAAAGATCAACCGTCTTCTGGGCACTGACATCTCCAAGGAGCAGATGGTGACCTATCTGGAGGCTCTGGAGATCCCCGTGGAGGGCGACACCATTCATGTACCTTCCTTCCGTCCCGATCTGATCCGTATGGCAGATATCGCCGAGGAAGTGGGACGCAGCTTCGGCTACAACGAGATCCCCACCACCGCCTTCAAGACCTCTACCCAGGGCGGCTACACCCCCTTCATGCAGGCTGAGACCAAGGCAGGTTCCCTGTGCCGTGCAATGGGTTACAGTGAGATCATCACCTACTCCTTCGTCTCTCCCAATGTGTTCGATCAGATCCGTCTGCCTGCTGACTCTGTTCTGAGAAATGCTCTGCGCATCCAGAACCCTCTGGGTGAAGATACCTCCATCATGCGTACCATCGCTCTGCCTTCCATGCTGGAGATTCTCAGCAGAAACAATGCCCATCACAACAAGTCCGCCAAGCTCTACGAGCTGGCAAAGATCTATCTGCCTGTGGAGGGCGAAGCCCTGCCTCAGGAGCCTAAGATGCTGCTCCTTGGCACCTACGGTGCAGGCGAATCCTTCTTCTCCCTGAAGGGTGAGCTGGAAGCCATCTTTGCCGGTCTGCGTCTGCCCAAGGCCCGCTACACCGCTGTCAACGACAATCCCTCCTACCACCCCGGCCGCTGCGCCAAGGTCACTGTGAACGGCGTGGATGTGGGCTTCATGGGTCAGGTTCATCCTCTGGTCTGCCAGAACTATGATATGGATACGGAGGTCTACTGTGCAGAACTGGACTTCTCCAAGCTCTTTGAAATGATGCTGCCGGAGCCCACCTACACGCCCCTGCCCAAGTACCCCACTGTCAACCGTGATCTGGCTCTGGTCTGCGACGAAGCGCTGACCGTTGCACAGTTGGAAGACTGCATCACTGCCGCCGGCGGCAAGCTCCTGCGGAAGGTCACTTTGTTCGATATCTACCGCGGCAAGGGCGTGCCCGAAGGCAAGAAATCCATGGCTTTCTCTCTGGAACTCCGTGCCGACGACCGCACCCTCACCGACGAAGACTCTGTGGGTCTGGTCAACAAGGTTCTGGCAAAACTGGAAGCCGATCTGGGCGTGCAAATTCGATAACTCTGTATTGAATCCTTTTGAGAACTGTGGTAGAATACTATCACAGTTCTCTGCTTTTGGAGGTAGTATTATGAGTGAATATTCCGTCAAGGATCTTGGATGTATTTCCAACACAAAAGTTTACGGTCTGGATGAGAGCATCATCCGTGCCAAATATCCCATGTCCACCGATGTCTCCACCCTCAATTCCGATGTGACCAAGGGTATTCTGGCTCTGGCACAGTGTGAAAAAGGCACCGGTCACGACCAGTGGCTCACCGGCGTCATCGTGCAGTTCGACCTGACCTATACCGTCAAGGCATGGACAGAAGCAGAGCGCTACCACTTCCTCAACTTTGTTTCCAGCCAGTCCACCATGCATCGCATTGCCCAGTTTGATCTGGATCAGCAGTACGATGAGCACACCGATCCCCGCAGCATTGCCATTGTCAAGGAACTGGTTGCAAAGTACAATGAAACCAAGGACCCCGAGGACTATCTGCGTGTTCTCATGTCCAATCCCTGCGGCTTCAAGCTGACTGCCGGCATGACCACCAATTACCGCCAGCTGAAGACCATCTATGCCCAGCGCCGGACCCATCGCCTGCCGGAATGGCGGGAATTCTGCGCCTGGATCGAGACCCTGCCCATGGCAGAGCTGATCATTGGCTGAGCCATTGACAACAGGGGCAAAATAGAGTAAGATACTACATATAAATTCCGGTAAGGAGGTAGTCCTATGGATCACAACACCATCAAATTCGTAGTGCCCGATGACGGTTCTGCTCAGATGAAAGCTATTCTGTCTGAGGTGTATCATTCTCTCAGCGAAAAGGGTTATAATCCCATTAACCAGATCGTCGGCTATCTGCTTTCCGAGGATCCCACCTATATCACCAACTACAACAACGCCCGCAGCATGATCTGCAAGCTGGACCGGGACGAGCTTCTTCAGGAATTGGTCCGGCACTATCTCTTCGACTGATTTATGCAAATGACAGGCGGCTTTCAGCCGCCTGTTTTTCCCTTTGATGTACCCCGTGTATTCCCTCAACATCCAAACCCCACATCCCCCGGACCAAATGTTACAGTTCGACATAATTAATCGAATTATGTAAATCTGCGGTTGACAAAGTCGAAACAATATGTTACAATTTGGTTACACTATTACAGGAGGTCCCTATGGCTGACCAAAAAGAACTGCTGACTTACAAGGGTCACCCCTTGATGCGCAAGGATAACATGATCTATTACGGCTCCATGGCCGATGCATACATTGTGATGCTCCAAATTCTGGAGACCAAGAAGGAAAATGATCTGGAACTGGCCACCAAGGTCTCTGTCCAGCTGCAGCTCACCGATCCCAGCGTGCGTGCCAAGGATCGCGTGGTGAAAAAGAGTGAAAAGGACGGCTTCTACACGGCATTGGATGTTGGCTGTGTGTGGCTGGAGCGCGCACTGTACTCTAAGTAAGGAGGACCCTTAGGGAATACACGGAGGTACTCATGAAGCGTTATGCAATTAAACTGCTGACGGTCATTCTGACCGTCTGCCTTTTTGTGTCCATGTTTTCTGTGGGCGCATCTGCAATTGAATTGAAAACCGGCATCGGTCTTGTGGAAAGCAACGGCCTTCGGCTGCGGGCAAAGCCCAACACCGATGCAGAAATCCTGGCTACTGCCGCCTACGGCGATCAGGTGGTTATCATCCGCAAGGTTGATGATTGGTATCTGGTGGACTACAACCTGCTGATCGGTTATGTCCATTCTGACTATGTCTCCATCCGGGACAAGGCCAATATCGAACTTGGCGAAGGTATTGTGGAGGGCTCCGCTGTGAATCTTCGTGCAAAACCCGATGCCTCCAGCGAACATCTGGCTACCCTGAATATGGGCGATACCGCCTACATCATTGGCTTCAACTGCGGTTGGTACAAGGTCCAGTACGAAGGCCAGACCGGCTATATCCGTTCCGATCTTCTGGCACTCATGGAAGCACCCAAGACCAACTCCCAGGCCGTTGTGGGCAAAGCACCCGTGGTCGTTACCCAGGGCGACAAGGCTGTGAACATCGCCTATGATTACATGGGTGTGCCCTATGTCTGGGGCGGAACCACTCCCAAGGGCTTTGACTGCTCCGGCTTTACCAAGTATGTGTTCGCCCAGATGGGCGTGACCCTCAACCGTACTGCTGCACAGCAGCTGAAGAACGGCTACGAAGTCACCAATCTCCAGACCGGCGATCTGGTGTTCTTTGAGAATACATACGCCACCTCCGCCGCTGCCTCCCATGTGGGCATCTATATTGGCAACAACCAGTTTATCCACGCTGCCGGCGGCGGTGTCAAGGTCACAAGCCTGGACCACGAATACTACGCACCCCGTTACATCGGTGCAAGACGGGTGGTATAACCCCAAAAAATCAAGAGACGGCATAAGCCGTCTCTTTTTTCCCTTTATTTGCAGCCATTTTTCTGATAGAATAATAAGAAAAACAAAGGAGTCCAATATGAACATTCTGATTTGCAATGTGGGAAGTACATCCCTGAAATATCAGCTGTTTGATATGAAGAACGGTGAGCAGGTACTGGCTGCCGGCGGTGCAGAACGGGTCGGCGCTGCCAAGAGCCTGTTTTATCACAAGAACAATAAAACCGGCGACAATCTTCGGATAGAAGCCGTCTTCCCCACCCACAAAGAGGCCATCAGCAAAATGCTGGAGCATCTGCTGGCAGGCTGTATCAAATCTCTGGAAGAGATTGCCTGTGTTGGCTTTAAGGTCGTCCATGCCAAGGGTGTCACCGGTGTGCAGTATCTGACGGAGGATGTGCTGAAAGCCATGGCAGATTTCAATTCTGTCGCTCCGGCCCACAATCCCCCTTATATTGCGGCCATCCGTCAGTTCCAGGCACTGATGCCAAACACCCCCATGATCGGCTCCTTTGAGACTGCTTTCCATGCTCAGATGCCGCCGGAGGCCTACCTCTACCCCATTCCCATTGAGCTTTCCAAACGGCATGCCATCCGCCGCTACGGCTTCCATGGCGCTTCTCTGGAGTATCTTTCCACATGGACAGCCAAGAAAATGGGTCGTGAGGATTTGAAGCTGGTATGCTGCCATCTTGGCGGCAGCGGCAGCCTGTGTGCCGTAAAGAATGGCATCGGCGTAGATACCACCATGGGTATGGGCTTGCAGTGCGGTGTACTGCAGAACAACCGCATCGGTGACATGGACCCCTATATTATCTTCCATCTGGTAGAAGAATGTGGCATGACCCTCAGTGAGGTCAAGACCATGCTCCAGACCAAGAGCGGTCTCTACGGTCTCTCCGGCGGTGTTTCCAATGACCTCCGTGACATTCAGGAGGCAGCCGATGCAGGAAACGAGGACTGCCAGAATGCTGTGAAGGCCTATTCCTACGGCATCAAGAAGTACATTGGTGCTTATACCGCTGCTATGGGCGGCTTGGATGCCATTGTCTTTGGCGGCGGCATCGGCCGGAACAGTGCCGAAGTCCGTTCCAAGTCTCTGGAAGGTCTGGGCTGCTTCGGTGTGGAGCTGGATGGGGAAAAAAACCGCAATGCCAAGGGCGGTGACGATCTTTCCAAGGATGGAAGTCCCGTCCGCATCTATGTGGTAGACACCAATGAAGAAATCATCGTTGCCAGAAAGGCACAAAAGTTATTGGAAAGCAAGTAACGAAAAAGACACTCCTTAGGGAGTGTCTTTTTTTGTCAGGAGAACCGCCACTGCCACAGCAGTGATACCGGAGATCAGCTTTGCCACAATGACAGGCACCAGCATTTCCGGTGCAAAACCGGCAGTAAATCCCAGGTGATCACCAAAAACAAAGGCAGCAGAGACAGCAAATGCCACATTGAGGACTTTGCCCTTTTTATCCATATCCTTGAGCATTCCGAACATGGGAATGGAATTGGCAAGGGTCGCTACCATACCGGCAGCTGCCACTTCGTTCATGCCCAGCAGTCCGCCCAGCTTCATCAGAGGCTTACGGAACACCTTGGTAATGGTATAGACCAGAGGGAATGCACCTGCCAATATGAGTGCAATGCTGCCAACAACTTCAAAACCTTCAGACAAAGGCGCCATACCGGGGATCAAAATCCATCCGGTGAGAGATTCCACAATGGCAGCAGCCAGACCCACTGTGATCAGCGCTGTTACAAACCATCCAAAGGCAATAAAACCCTTGATTAATACCCTTTCCGCCTTCCACAGACCCAAAGCAATGAGCAATGCAAACAGCACCACAGGGACAAGATTTCGGCAGACCATCATAAAGGGATAACCTGCCACCAAACCGCCCACCAGTGCACCCACAGGAATGGTAATGATACCGGCAAGGATACCCTTTGCAAGGTATCTTCGATCTTCCTGGGGAATGATACCCAGTGCCACAGGAATGGTAAACACAATGGTTGCACCAAGCATAGATCCGATGATGGTACCGCCAAACAGACCTGCTTCACGGGTCTCTGCCAGTTCCATGGACAAGGTAGCACCGCCCATATCACAGGCCAGAATAGAACCGGGGAACATGCCGGGATCAGCACCAAGGAAACGGAATACAGGCACGACCACAGGACGCAGAACCGTTGCCAGCACCGGTGCCAGACTGATGATACCCAGCATGGACAAGGCCAAAGTTCCAATGGCCATAATGCCGCTTTCAAACTCCTGTCCCAGACCGAGGCGATTGCCAAAAATCCGATCCAGTGCACCAATGACCGCAAAAATAACCATCAGATAGATGATAAAGTCACTCAATGAGAAATCCTCCTAAGATTCTGGGAGTTTTGAGTATTGTAACATAAAAATTTCAAACCGTCTATGTGTTCGCATCCAAAATCGCAACAATTGCAGCATCACAGGGCAGTTCCGGATTTCCTGCCCTTGCGCCGGACCCGGTGGTCACCAATACCCTGTCCCCCACACCGGCGCCTACCAGATCGGCCGCCACTGCCTGACGCCCGTCAAACTCCACTACCAGAAAGGTCTGACCTCGCAGCGCCTCACATTTTTTTGTTGCCCAGAGGTTTCCCGTCACCGTTGCCAGGATCATGGTTCTCTTCCTTCCAAAATATCTTTTGCCAAAGGCGTCAGCCGACTGCCTGCCTGAGGCAGCTGCCCTGTCTGCCGCAGAAGTCTGGCAGTCTGGGCTGTAATCAGCGGTTTTTCCTGCCCCAAAACCCTTACACCCAGTTGCTTCAAGTGCTGTTCCGCAGCCGACAGTTCCCGGCACAGCAGCCGGGCACGGGAATTGCCATGATGTCTTTGATGGGGCCAGAGCCAAACCGGGATGCCCTCCAGAAGAGCATTGCAGACCACATCATTGGGCATGTGGAGCAATTCCCCCGGAGAAAGGACACCCAGTACCACTTCCTCATAGGGCTTTTCATTTACATAAATATAATTATGGTAATCTGGTTTTTCCCCGATCAGGAAGGCTCTTGGCTTCTTCTGATCCATCCGCTCCATAACCGCCTGGGTCAGTTCCTCCAGATTCATGGCAGGATCATCCCCAGATCGCCTTTCCGAAAGCCGCAAGCGTTGGCTTCATCGTAATCCAGATGGGCATAGGTGCGAAAATTGGGACTGACACGAACTGCCACCTGCTCCAATATCACCGGACGACCGGTCAAAGTCCGCAGGCGAACCGTGTCTCCGTTTTTTACGCCCTGCAAAGCTGCATCTTCCGGTGACATATGGATATGTCTCTGGGCGATCACTGCTCCCTGCTGCAAGGTAACGGTCCCCTTTTCCCCAACCAATGTGATGGGAGCAGAGCCTGCCACATCCCCGGAGAGCCGTACAGGAGGCTGAATGCCAAGCGCAACGGCATCGGTGGCGGACAGCTCCACCTGAGCCTCCTTCCGGCAAGGGCCGAGAACCGCCACATTCTTCATGCGCCCTTTCGGAGTTTGCAGTTCCACCCGCTCCTGCGCCAGATACTGCCCCGGCTGGGAAAGAGGTCGAACCTCCGTCAAATCATGACCAAATAGAATCATCGCCTGTTCCTTGGTCACATGAACATGACGGCCAGAGGCCTCCAGTTCCACAAAGAGCCGCCGCTGTAATTCCTGTGTCAGTTTTTCAAGTGTTTGCTCCATGGCTGCTCTCCTTTTTGAGACGAATCATGAGTATCCAGACAAGACTGCTCAATCGGTTCAAAACCTGGATCAGGTCTGTCCGATCCTTAAACGCCCGGCAGGCTGCCAGTTCCGTCTGCCGGATCATGGTGCGCAGACGGTTTAGGTGTAAAAGCATGGGGCTGTCGTCGAAATCCGGCATAAAGTGGGGTTGGTCGTAGTATTTCTGGGGGAAATGGCTGTGAGCACGGAGTTCTTCCGGTGTCAGCCCGCAGATGGGCTTTTCTGTCCAGGGTTCTTCCAACACATCACAGCGCATGATCTGCCGTGCTGCCGCCAGAAGCTCCGCCATGTCCCCTTTCAGCTGTCCCTGCGCCTGAGCGCCGCAGAGCAAAATCTCCGCCTGCAGCCCATCCAGAAGCCCACGAAAGACAATTCTGGGATGTTCCTTGGGCACCAGCACATCCGGTTTCAGATGGGTCATGTGTTCCGGCTTTTCTGTGAGCCTGCGTCCGCCCTCTGTTCGGTAGAATTTCGGCTTTGCGAGTGCCGCAGAAAGGATCTCCACACCATCGGCCTTGAGCCAATCCTTGGCAGAGGGTGTCAGCACATCACCCTCTGCCAGATAGAACACCCGTTTCCCGTCCTTGACCCGGACATTGGCTTTTACATCCTGCGCCGTAAAGACTGCCATCAGCCTTCAGCGCCTGTCGCTTTCTGGCTCTGGCGACCCTTAGGCAAAATAGCGTCCACCTCTGTATGAGGTCTGGGAATCACATGGACGGAAACCAGCTCGCCCACCTTTTCCGCAGCGGCGGCACCGGCATCGGTGGCTGCCTTCACTGCACCCACATCACCCCGGACCATGACGGTCACAAGACCGCCGCCTACCTGCTCCTTACCCACCAGATTGACATTTGCGGATTTGACCATGGCATCGGCAGCCTCAATGGCACCCACCAGCCCCTTGGTCTCCACCATACCCAGTGCATTGGTATTAATCATATGATTATCTCCTTTTTTCTCAGATTAGGATAGCCGCTGCAGCAGTCTTTGGGTCAGCTGCTCCAGCAGATCTTCTTCAATGGTTTCTACGGTAGTATGCGCTGTCTGCGCTTGCTTATGCCCCCACGCCACCCGGCGGATATTGATGAGATCCATAGGTCCGATGTTGTTACTGGAAGAGCTGCCGCCCACGGCTCCGCACCCGAGGGTCAGCGCCGGGAACAGATTGGTCGTGGAGCCGATGCCTCCCAAAGCAGCCGGTGTATTGACCAGAAAACGGGAAACCGGCACTTCCATGGCAAACCGCTCAATGACCTTTTCCTCGTTTGCGTGGATACTGAAGGTGTGTCCGCTGCCCTCATGGTGCAGAATGGCGCAGCTGAGAGAGAGGGCTTCTTCCTCATTCTCCACATGGTACAGCGCCAGAATGGGGCACAGCTTTTCCATGGAATAGGGATACTGGGCACCTGCACCGTATTCTCTCGCCACCAGAACCTTTGCCTGTCTGGCTTTCTGAGACAGATCTGCCATCTCTGCAATTTTTGCAGCGGTTTTGCCCACGATGGCAGGATTCATGGTTCCGTTGCCGCGGAACAGGAACGCAGACAGCTTTTTTCCTTCCTCCTCTGAGAGGATATGACAGCCCTGTTTTTCCAGCTCTGCTTCCGCCACTTTGGCATAACTGCGGTGGATAATGACGCTCTGTTCCGAAGCGCAGATGACACCGTTATCAAAGGTTTTGGATGCCACAATATCTGCCACCGCCTTTTGCAGATTGCAGCTGGGATGCAGATAGGCAGGACCGTTGCCTGCACCGACACCGATGGCAGGCGTTCCGGAAGAATAGGCAGAGCGAACCATTGCCGTGCCGCCGGTGGCTAAAATCAGCTTCACCTTGGGATGCTTCATCAGCTCCTCCACGGCCTGCATGGTGGGAATGGTAATACATCCGATGGCACCCTTGGGGCAGCCTGCAGCTTCTGCCGCCTGCGTCAGCAGTTCTGCCGTTCGGCAGGAAGATTTCTTCGCTCCCGGATGGGGTGAAAACACAATGGCATTACCACCTTTCAGGGCGATCATAGCCTTATAGATCACAGTGGAGGTGGGGTTTGTAGAAGGTGCAATGCCAGCAATGACCCCCACAGGCACCGCCACATCCCAGACCTGTTTTTCCCTGTCTTTCCGCAGGATTCCTACGGTTTTCTGGTCCCGGATGGCCTCCCAGAGGGTTCGGGACGCAAAGAGGTTCTTTTTCACTTTGTCAGCTGCGTTACCGAAGCCTGTCTCCTCTGCTGCCATGGCTGCCAGTTCCTCTGCATGGGCCTCTGCCGCCTTCGCCATGGCCTCCACGATGCGGTCAATGGTCTGCTGATCCATGTGGCGCAGAGTCTCCTGTGCCTTGGCTGCCGCCTCCACCAGATCCCGTACCTGCTGACGGCTTTGCAGGTCTTTTGCCAGTTCCATTTACATTCCTCCCAGGTCTTTCGGTCTTGCTGCCACCTGCCGCACCGTCTCTGCAAAGGCATCACAGGCAGCCTGACAGGCACTCTGGGTGCCGGTCAGAAGTCCGCCGCAAAAATTAGTCTCCGTCGGCGGTGCATAAAACTCCGTCAGTTCCACATCGGATGCTTTCAAAGCAGCATCGAGACCCTCAATGGCCTCCACGGGGGGTGCAATGAGATAGGCAATGGCCTGCCCCACAGGGACATGGGCCTGCTTTGCCAGATAAGAGCCTGTTCGGGACACGCAATGAGCCAGATAGACCACATCTTCTGCATCATTGGCTGCACGGAAGCCTGCACCGCTGTGGAGAAATGCCTCTGCACCTCTGAGACCGCTTGCCACTTCCGCAGGGGTAGGCCCTGCCAGTACGCCGATAACCTCTCCCGCCAGTGCCGTGGAAGCATTGGCTGCACCGGCATAGAGACTTCTGGCATAGACCACCTCCACATTGGCGACCTTTGTCGCCTCATCCAAGGCCATATAGGTCATGTCGTCACTGTCTGTGGAAATCAATCCAATGGCACGAAAGTGACCCGGGATTCCCAGTGACTTGGCAAGACCGGGACTGAGGTTGGGTATGAGCCGCAGGGTCAGCACCTGCACCGGTAATACTCTGCCGATCATGCCATCACCTCAAATCGATGCCGGATGCCTTTTTCTCCAGCATTGTGTGCATCAGCTCTGCAATATGAGCCCCTGCCTCCACAGCAGGTGTCCCCTGCCGATGAATGTTGGATACTACCGTCCGCTTCGCCTCGGGAATACCGGGTCTGGGCATATAGGTGATATAGGCAGACATGGATTCGCTGGTCACAAGACCGGGCCGCTCACCCACCAGCATACAGACCAGCTCTGCTCCTGTGATCTCACCGATATGATCGGATGCACCCACTCTGGCATACTGGATAAAAAGGGTCTTGCCCAGATTGATTCCATAGGTCTTTAGACCCTGTTCAATGGCAGCGGCACAGTCCAATGCGTTTGCCGTGACAGCGTTGGAGGACAGTCCGTCACCAATGACCAGCAGAACTCTGGGGTTCCCGGCGCAGGTGTTGCGGATGACCACCTGATTTTTCTCATCAAACCGTCTGCCCAGATCGGGTCTGGTCAGATACTGATCCTTGTCCTTACACATGGTCTGGACAAAGGCCATGCCGTTTTTCTTATAGAAATCCGGGTCGACCAGGGAAAATACACTGTCCTGTGCCGCTGCATGGTCGGCACGGAACCGCAGCATGGAGGCTGTGCGATACCGGGCACCGGTGCGTCCAAGCCCCAGACGGGCAGGGGTCTGCTGCTTCAGCCGCAAATAGGCATCTCCATTGGCGGGATCTTTTACCAGATAGGCCTTTCGCAGATCTTCTTCTGCCAGATCCGGCAGGCAGCCTGCTTCCACCGCTGCCTTGGGCTGTTCGACTTTTTCTCCCATTTCCTGCAGAAGCTGTGCCACCAGCTGTTTCAGTTCCAATTTATCCATGACGCACCTCCTTCAGCAATACAGAGCCGTCTCCGGCCTTCTTGGTCAGCTTCCCGTTTTCCACAAAGCCCATCTTTTCCAGCCAATTCTGGAAAGGCGGAATGGCTGTCAGGCCGAAGATCTCACGGAGAGCAGCAGTCTCCCGGAAACCGGTAGTCTGATAATTGAGCATCACATCATCGCCGTGGGGGATGCCCATAAAGTAGTTGCAGCCGGCGGCTGTCAGCAGCGCTGCCAGATTTTCAATGTCATTCTGGTCTGCCTTCATGTGATTGGTATAGCAGGCATCACAGCCCATGGGAATACCGGAAAGCTTGCCCATGAAGTGATCCTCCAGACCGGCACGGATGACCTGCTTGGAATTATAAAGATACTCAGGTCCGATAAAGCCAACCACCGTGTTGACAAGGAAGGGCTGATACCGCTTGGCAAAACCGTAGCAGCGAGCCTCCATAGTCACCTGATCGGCACCGAAATGGGCTTCGGAGGAAAGCTCAGAACCCTGACCGGTTTCAAAATACATGACATTGGGACCGGTGGCAGTTCCGTGATGCAACGCCATCTGCCGTGCTTCTTCCAAAAGAGCACCGCTGATGCCGAAGGCTTCATTGCCCTTCTGGCTGCCGGCAATGGACTGGAACACCAGATCCATAGGCGCACCTGCCTTCAGTGCCGCCATCTGGGTGGTCACATGACCCAGAACGCAGGTCTGGGTGGGAATCTCCCACCGCTCTTTTACATCCCGGAACATTTTGAGCACCTGCCCCAGCCGCTCAGCAGAATCCGTCACTGGGTTCAGACCCAGCACCGCATCACCTGCACCGAAGCTGAGACCTTCCAGCAAGGATGCCAGAATGCCATCCGGGTCATCGGTGGTATGGTTGGGCTGTAGGCGACAGCTGAGGGTACCGGGCAGACCAATGGTCGTATTGCAATGGGCAGTGATGCGGATTTTATTGGCTGCATAGATCAAGTCCAGATTGCCCATAAGCTTAGCAACAGCAGCCACCATTTCCGAAGTCAAACCACGGGAAATGCGGTGGATATCCGCCTCTGTGGTAGTTTCGGATAAGATCCACTCCCGAAGCTCGGAAACCGTCCAGTTCTTTATGGTTTCATAGACAGGGATATTGAGATCGTCCTGAATGATCCGGGTGACTTCATCCTGCTCATAGGGAACCACAGGGTTTTCCCGCAGATCCTTCAGCGTCAGCTGAGACAGGACGATCTTGGCAGCCACCCGCTCTTCTGCGTTTTTGGCTGCAACTCCGGCCAGCTTGTCACCGGATTTCTCCTCATTGGCCTTGGCCAGCACTTCCTTTACGGAAGAAAACTCATAAATATGACCAAGGAGTTTTGTTTTCAGTATCAAAATCATGCCTCCTATTCAAATGCCAAAGTCTTTATGATCACAGGGACAGCCGCACCCCCTGCTACGGGAGCGCCGATATCCAGATAGCTGCCTGCCGGTATGTGGACGCTGTCAATGCAGATGAGGGGTACCTCTCTGCCCAATCGAAGCTGCAAGGCTTGTCCCAGAGCTTTTGCCATATCCTGTTCCACCGCCACCACATAAGGTGCAGGCGTATTCTTTAACCCCTCTGCCAGTTCCTCTGCCAGAACTGTTATCTGGTGAAAGGAAGGACTTTTGATGCCCTCCAAAAATAACGCTGTCGGCTCCCCCTGATGCAGTGCACTTTTTGCCTTGATTTCCTCTGCTGTTTCCTTTTGCAGCTGTACCACAGGCAGATTCTGAAGTGGAAAATCCACTTTCTGATAGGAAATGGTAGAACCGGACAGTTCTGTGGCATGGCTGCCGGCACCGATGACCGTAGCCCGGATAGTCTCTGCCCCAAGGAGGTAATCTCCTGTACAGAGTTTTGACTGCCGGATAGCTCTGCCTAAAAGCACACCGATATCTCCATAACGGAATTCGTCCGGTTCTTCCCGCTCGATCAGATCCGCAATACCGCCGGAAAAGGAAACCAGAACCGGCTCGGTTGGCAGTTTCACCGTCTTATCCGTAATCAGCTTTTTCAGCCGCTCCCCTGCCGGTCGGAAGCCTGCCGCTTCTTCCAGCACCTCAGCCAGTTCCACCACCAGCCGTTCAGGATCACTGACATCAAAATCTCTTAAAACCGGTGATATATAGGTTGGATTTCCATGAGCATCGAACTTTATCAATCTGCCGCCTACATTGAGGCAGCCGGTATCGAGCAGCTTTCCATTGGGAGCAAACAGGGCAAGATTGGAAGTACCGCCGCCGATGTCCATGTGGAGAACATATCGTCCATATTTTTTAGCCGCTCTATCTGCACCGGCACCCCTAGCAGCCAGTACGCTTTCCAAAGCAGGTCCGGCTGTTGCCACCACAAAATCTCCGGCGAACTCCGCCAGCGCCTCCAGAACCTGCCGTGCATTTTCTTTTCTCGCCGTCTCCCCTGTGATGATCACAGCGCCGGTTTGTACTTCTCGAGGAGATATATTTGCTTTTTTGTATTCCTCTGCAATCAGATTTCGTACAGAACCAGCATCGATGGTATCTGAGGATAATAAGGGCGTAAAATGAATTTGGCTGCGGTAGAGCACTTCCCTGTCACGAATCTCTATGTGAGGTACAGCAAAGGCCGAAGCCGTATTTTCCACCTGCAGCTGGGATACGATCATCTGTGTGGTACTGGTACCCAGATCGATTCCAACAGATAAGATGCTCTCCATCAGCCGCTCACCGCCTGCAAAACCTGTTTCACCATGGTTTCCGTCACAGGCACAGGATTCGTCTTGCAGCATCCATCTGCCAGCACCAAGGGAAGCAGTTCCATAATATTGGCAGGGTCAACTCCTGCCTGTCGAAGGGTCGCAGGCATCCCAAGGGAAGAACGCAAGCGGACAATGGCAGCTGTCAGATTGCGCAATGTCAGCCGTTCTGTGGCTGCCGACAAACCGCATAAT
Organism: Candidatus Avilachnospira sp.; assembly: GCA_045580485.1. Classification (GTDB taxonomy): domain Bacteria; phylum Bacillota; class Clostridia; order Oscillospirales; family Oscillospiraceae; genus Avoscillospira. The sequence goes on from JAZNNW010000084.1 coordinate 15,450, forward strand.
TTTGCAAGGCGAATATACTGAGCGGAGGTATTGACCGTCATCACATGAGGCAGCAGCATGGCGCACAGCCGTCCATGAGGCAAATGATAAGCACCACCCAAGACATGGGCTGCTGCATGGCACAGACCCAAGCCTGCATTGTCAAAAGCCATGCCGGCCATGGTTGCAGCCTCCAACAGCTTTCCTCTTGCCAATCTGTCCCCAGAGTAGGCAGACGGCAGCTCCATTATGGCAGTCATGGCACCATGGAATGCCATTGCATCTGTAAAGCCGCTGCGATTGGTGGCCGTCATCGCCTCCACACAATGAGCCAGCAGATCCATACCCGTATCCGCCACCAGAGAAGCCGGAAGAGATTCCAGAAGGCCACTGTCCAAAATGGCTGCATCGGGGCGAAGAGACGCATCCACCAGAGGATGCTTGACTCCGTCCTTGGTCAGCACGGAAAAGGATGTGACCTCTGAACCGCTGCCTGCCGTGGTAGGAATGGCATAAAAGGTCATGGACAGTCCAGATGCCATACGAATGGCCTTGGCGCAGTCCATAGGACTGCCGCCTCCAAGGGCGATCAGCAGATCCGGTTGAAAAGTCCTGCACAAGGCAGCCCCCTCTGCCGCCAGTTCTGCCGAGGGATCGGGCATTACCTTGTCAAAAATCTTCACTTCAGCCCCTGGAACCAGCTTTCCGATCTCCAAAGCCTTTCCGATTTTGGAAAAGTATCCATCCGTTACCACCAACACCCGTGTGGCTTTGCAATCTTTCAGTGCATCCAGAGCACCCTCACCGGCAAAAATCTTTGTGGGACAATGAAATGTTGTCATGTTCTCACCATCTTTCTCCCTTAGTATGACCAGGAAAAAACGGATTATGTTGTAAACTTTTTTCCCGACCATTGGCAGAGGCAAATTTTTATGGTAAGATAAATAAAAAGATAAACAGGTGATGATATGGAACTTCATGTTGTTTGCAATCAATGCGGAGAAAAGCTGGTCATTCCCGGACATCTGGAAGAGTTTTCCTGTATGTACTGCGGTGCCAGACAGACCGTTTCCAAAGAAACCAATGGCGATCCCCAGGCAGCTGCCAAATATTTTAAGGCGCATATTCTGGAGGTCATTACGGAGCATCGGGATATTGAAAAGTCTCTTACCAAAAACGCCTATGAACCGGCAGTGGCTGCTTATGAAACCGATTGCCGAAAGACTTTTGAGCAGTTGGATGCTGCCTGCGGCGGCGGTGCTTTGACTGCTGAAGATGCTGCTGTCTATTTTCTGGATCGACTGGCGGAACAGTGGAAGTTGGATCTGCAAAAGAAAAAAATCGGCAGAACTGCCGATAGTCTCCGTGACAGTGATAAATTTATGATCGCCGTATTCCTCGTTCCCATGATTCGGCGTTTGGGACTTTCTTCCATGGACGACTTCTGCAACGCGCTTCATTCTGTCTGGATGAAGCGGTATCCCAAGTCTCCCTGGGCTGTGGGCGATTTTGACACCATCAATACCGGCTTCAGAAAGAAGTTCCTGGGCATGTGCTTTATCACCACCGCTGTGTGCATGGAAGAAGGCAAGGCAGATGACTGTGCTGAGCTGACTGCCTTCCGAAACTTCCGGGACGGGTATCTGCGCACCTGCCCTGACGGACCTGCACTCATCGAGGAATACTATCGAATCGCACCCCATATCGTACTGGAGATCGAAAAGACTGCCGATCCCAAAGCCCGCTATGCCACCATTCGGGAAGAGTATCTAAATCCCTGCTATGCAGATCTGCAGGCAAACAATTGGGAAGTCTGCAAAAAGCGCTACACCAAGATGGTGCGCACCCTGCAGAAAGTGTATTTAAGCTGACAAAAATCCCATTTCCAAATGGAAATGGGATTTTCTCTATGGGCGGTTGAGAAGCCAGACCCCCAGATTGAGATAGGACGCAAAAATGACCCAGATGAGATAGGGCAGCTGTAAAATTCCTGCCAGAGGATCGACCTTCCAGAACGCATAGACCATCAGTGCCACCAACACGATCAACAGGATCAGCCACAGATAGGCAAAGCCGAAAGTCTGTGCATTGAAGAAGAACAAACTCCAGAAGAAATTGACCACCAGCTGGGCAATAAAAATATTTAACGCCCGGTTGCGCCACGGACTGTCCTCCGACAGACTGACTCTGGCTGCACCAATGCCCATGAGGGCATAGAGAACTGTCCAGACGATAGGAAAGACGATTGCGGGCGGCGACAAAGGCGGCTGTACGATCTGCTGCGTATAAAGATCCATATTCCCTCTCGTGAGCCACGCCGCCAGCAGCCCCACAGCCTCCGATAGAAGAATCCATCCTACATACTGCCATGCTTGTTTTTTCATAACATCACCCAAAACAAGCCTATGCAAAAAAGAACCGGTACAGAACACATCTGTACCGGTCCTTACGCTCATTTATGCCTTGTGTCCACGATCGCAGATGACCTTGACCACATTGTCCACATGGTTCTGGCAGATCTCCTTGTCGGGAGCCTCCACCATGACACGAATCACTGGCTCTGTGCCGCTTTCACGGACCAGAATACGACCGCTCTCGCCAAGGGCATTGGCAACAGCCTCTACCGCTGCCTGCACTTCAGGATCCTGACGGGCAGCAACCTTATCCTTCACACGGACATTGACCAGAACCTGAGGATAGATGGTCAGATCCGCAGCCAGTTCGCTGAGGGTCTTTTTCTTGGAGAGCATGACCTCCATCATTTTCAGACTGGTGAGGATACCGTCACCGGTGGAAGCATACTTGGAGAAAATAATATGACCGGACTGTTCACCGCCCAGACGGCAGCCATTCTGGCTCATGTACTCATAGACATACTTGTCGCCCACAGCAGTCTTTGCATAGTCAATGCCGCAGGCATCAAAGGCCTTGTAAAGACCGAAGTTGGACATAACTGTGGTCACAACGGTATTGCTCAGGAGCTTATCCCGCTCCTTCATGTACTTGCCGTAGATATAGAGGATATGGTCGCCGTTGACCACATTGCCCTTCTCGTCCACACACAGGCAGCGGTCAGCATCGCCATCGTAGGCAAAGCCCACATCCAATCCCTGCTCCACCACGAACTTCTGCAGGCCTTCAATATGAGTAGAACCGGCATCCAGATTGATATTGGTACCATTGGGATCGGCATTGATCACATAAGTTTTTGCACCCAGGGCGTCAAAGACAGACTTGGCAATGTTCCATGCACTGCCGTTGGCGCAGTCGAGACCGACCTTCATGTCTTTGAAGGAATGGATACCCAGAGAGATCAGATAGCCGATATAACGGTTACGGCCGGAGACATAGTCCACTGTCCGTCCGATGTGCTCCCGATGGGCATAGGGGATCTCTTCCCACTTCTCGCCAAAGGCCTCCAGCTTGCCATCCAGATAGTCTTCGATGAGGGCAATGGTCTCTTCGTCCATTTTCTCACCGTGACCGTTGATGAGCTTGATGCCGTTATCGTAGAAGGGATTGTGGCTGGCAGAGATCATGATGCCGCAGTCAAAGCTGTCCACACGGGCCACATATGCCACAGAAGGTGTGGTGGTGACATGAAGCATGTAGGCATCTGCACCGGAAGCCACAAGACCGCCGATGAGGCAGTATTCAAACATATAGCTGGAGCGGCGAGTGTCTTTACCGATGACGATTCTGGCAGGACCTTCCTCGCCGGCACGGCGGCGACATTCGCCATAATACCAGCCCAGGAAACGACCTACCCGATAGGCATGATCGGCTGTCAGATTACAGTTGGCTTCACCACGGAAACCGTCTGTGCCAAAATATTTTCCCATAAAATACACTCCTTATCTAAACAGAGCAAAATCACTTTCTAACTGAGATATTATACTCCACCTCTTTTCTATTTTCAACTATTATATTGAAATCCAAATCAAAGTAGGATAGAATAGAATAAATAATTATACACTTTTGAAAGGATCGGTCATTATGCAGGAACTGAAACGGCATAAAATCGTCTTTTCCATTCTGCATCCGTTTCTGGCGGTATTTGCAAAATGGAAATTCCGCTATACCTATGACAGCCTGCGGGATGTGGAAGGTCCTTATCTGCTGCTGCCCAATCACAATCTGGAGCTGGATCCCATTATCGTAGGCGCAGCCGCAAAAAAGCATCTCTATTTTGTCGCCAGTGAGCATCTTTCCAGAAAGGGCTTTGTGACCAAGCTGCTGAACTATTTTCTCAAACCCATCTATCATCAGAAGGGTCGTGCCGGTGCCCATACGGTCAAGGAAATTTTGAAAACCCTCCGTTCCGGAACCAGTGTCTGCCTGTTCCCCGAAGGGAACCGTTCTTTTAACGGACAGAGCCTGTCCATCCCTGCTGCCACAGGCAAAATGGCAAAACGCAGCGGTGCCAAACTGGTCACCTATCGCTTTGAAGGTCATTACCTCACCCAGCCCCGTTGGGCAACGACCCTGCGCAGAGGTAAGCTGAGAGGACGTCTGGTCCATGTCTACACCCCCGAAGAACTGGCTGCCATGACCGATCAGGAAGTCAATGATGCCATCGTCCGTGACCTCTGGGAAGATGCCTATGAAACACAGGCAAAGGAAATGGTACCCTTCAAAGGCAAACATCTGGCTCTGGGTATGGAGTCCACCGTCTTCGCCTGCCCTGCGTGCAGACAGATTGGAACACTGAAAACCGATGATACTTCTCTCTCCTGTACCTGCGGTTTCCATGCTGATTACGATGTGTATGGTTATCTGACTGACCGGCAGGGAGAAAAGTATACCATCACCCGGTTGGATGAACTTCAGAGAAAGCTCGTTTCTGATTTGGTTGAGAAAGAAACGGATGCACCCCTGTTCTCCGATCAGATTTTGCTGCAGGATATCAGTGATGACCATGAGCTGCTCAGTGAGACCCACGGAGCTCTGATTGCCTGCCGGGATAAGCTGATCGTCTGCGGTAAAGAAATCCCCTTTGAGGATATTCTGGGTATGTCCATCTATTCCAGAAATGTTTTGGTGATACATACGCTGTCAGACAGCAAGCATTATGAAATTCGGGGCGATATGCGTTATTCCGCACTGAAGTATCTGTATCTATTTGAGATCATAAAGAAAGAGATCTGACCGTTTGCTTATGAAAGACACTATTAAGTTATTTTTTAAGAGCATCATCGTAGGCTTTGGGGGTATTTCCCCCGGTCTTAGCGGCAGTGTGCTGATGATCATTTTCGGCATCTATCAGGATACGCTGGAAGCTCTGGGCACGCTGTTCAGAGACTTTAAGCGAAAACTAAAATTTCTTCTTCCTATAGGTGCCGGCATCGTTGTGGGTCTTTTGCTGTTCAGCAAAATTCTGGATTTCCTGCTGACCACTTTTGAGATGCCCACCCGATTCACCTTTCTGGGTCTGATCGTCGGTACAATTCCCCTGTTCTATCGGCAGATGACGAAAAAGGGATTTGCCAAAAAGTATATTTTCTTTATTGTTGCTGCCTTTATCGCAGGTATTGTGCTGTTCACCTTCAACCGGGAACCCTTTCCTCAGATCACAGATCCCAACCTGCTGCAAAAGTTTGGTCTTGGCATTGCTGTTGCCGCCTCTGCCATTATTCCCGGTGCAGATTCGGTGGTTCTGCTGTCCACCCTTGGATTGTATGAGCTGTACCTTTCCGTCATGGCCAATCCCCTGTCCAGTCTGGATATCCTGCTGCCTATGGTGGTTGGCGTTGCAGCCGGCGGTATCGGTGTCTCCTTCCTTATGACACAGCTGTTTAACCGTTGGTATACCGCTACATTCTCCGTCATTTTCGGTTTGTTCCTCTCCATGATTCCCAACATGCTCAATGAGAGCTGCTATCTAGCCCTCGACTGGCAGACCGTTATTAGCCTGATCCTCATGATCGGCGGCTTTGTCGTCTCCCTCTACATGGGCAGAATGGAAACCAAGCATAAAACAGAATGATACATAACCACAGGAGGTTATACCATGCTAAATTGGCTTGACCAAGCGGTGTTTTATGAAATATACCCCACCTCTTTTTACGACAGCAACGGCGACGGCATCGGCGATCTGAAAGGCATTGCCCAGAAAGTCGGCTATCTCAAAGATCTCGGCATTGACTGTGTATGGCTGAACCCCATCTATAAATCCCCTTTTAAGGATGGCGGTTACGATATTTCTGACTATTATGAGATCGATAAGCGGTTCGGCACCATGGCCGATCTCGAAGATCTGGTCCAAACATTCCACAAGAACGGCATCAAGCTGGTTTTGGATCTGGTCATCGGTCACACTTCGGACAAGCATCCCTGGTTCAAAAAATCTGCCTGCGTAAAGCGGAATGCCTATTCCGATTACTATATCTGGACAGATTCTCTGTTCCAGGATTACCCGGGTCTCATTCGTGGTCTTTATAAGCGTGACGGCGGATACCTGCCAAACTACTATGCCAGTCAGCCGTCTCTGAATTTCGGTTTTGAACATACAGATCCCGATAACAGCTGGAAACTCCACTATACCGACGAAAGACTGACACCTTTGCGGGAAGAAATTTTGCGCATCATGCGTTTCTATCTGGACAAGGGCGTTGATGGCTTCCGTGTAGACATGGCCTCTTCCCTTGTCAAAGAAGGTGCTTCCTTCAGCGAAAAAGCACTGTTTGACAATTCCGATGAAGGACTGTCCGGCATCAAGTGGTTCTGGAACAAGGTTCTTGGTCAGCTGCGGAGTGAATATGAGGATAAAGTCTACATTGCCGAATGGGTCCTGCCCCAGCGCTCCATTGGAAAATGCGGATTTGATATGGATTTTCTGACCCATGACACCATTCCCTTCAACACTCTCTACCGATATGAAAAAGGCTGTAATCTGGGAGATGGACCCTATTATGTGCGGGGCGACAATTACTTCAGCCCCAACGGCAAAGGTAATCTGAACGATTTTGTGGATTACACAAACTATCTGTACAACTTGCTTGGCAGCAAGGGCATCTTCAGCGCACCGACAACCACCCACGATGAGATCCGTATGCCCACAGGGAAAAATGCCGATCTTGTAAAGACCATATTTGCGTTTATGCTTACCTTTAAGCACATTCCCTTTATCTATTACGGTGATGAGCTTGGTATGGAGCATAATTTCAATGTCAGCAAAGATGGCGGCGGTATCCGCACAGGCGCAAGAACGCCTATGCAGTGGACGGAAGAACCGGGTCGCGGCTTCAGTGCAAAAAAGACCACCTACCTGCCGGTTTCCAGAAAAAAAGGAGCATCTGTTTCGGCACAGGCAGAAGACGGCAACTCCATTCTCAGCACCGTTCGGGAACTGATCCGGATCAGAAAAGAACACCCCAGCCTGTCTGCGTGTGCGGACCAGAAGTTTATTGAAACTGGATATCCCGCTGTTTATGAGCGCTCCAATGGGGCTGAAACGGTTGTCGTCATGATTAATCCCTCAGACCGGGAGATGGAGCGTGACTGTAATTGCTCCAAGGTTTTGCTTGCGCAAAATGCTGAGATCACCGGCAAGAAGGTCAGACTCATGCCTCAGAGCTTCGTTGTAATGGTGAAATAATCGCCAAAGATAAATTAAATAAAAAAAGACTTGCTTTTTTATTCTGCATCCTGTATAATAATGGAGCGAGTTCGGAGGCTTAGCTCAGCTGGTTAGAGCGCTTGCTTCACACGCAAGAGGTCACTGGTTCGAGTCCAGTAGTCTCCACCAAAAAATACAGTCACCCTTTCGGGTGGCTGTATTTTTTTGCGGAGACTCTGAAAGAACCAGCGGTTCGATAAGTGACGCCCCAAGAGCCCAAGCATTGCGCCGGGCGATTGGTCGGCGGAACTTATACAGCGAGCGCAGCGAGTCGTAGTCCAGTAGTCTCCACCAAGAAAAAAGGCACCCGAATGGGTGCCTTTTTCTTGGTGGAAATGATGCCTTCGAACCCTTCGGGTTCGAAGGCAAGGATTTTGCCACCGTAAGGTGGCTGCTGCGTTTACGCAGCACTTTTGCCGCAGGCAAAAGAAAATCCGCAGACTCACGGAGGCGGCAAAGCCGCCGGAGTATTCCCATCAGCAAAAATCGCCGTTTGGCTAAGCATTGCTTGCCAAGCGGCGATTCACTTAATTTCTTGTTCCAAACCTCTGAACAATTCTGAATTGAAAAATTCCTCGATGGATATACCCAAGCCATCACACAGCTTTTTGATTGTAGATATAGTCGCACTGTTATTCCGACCACTGACAATGTTGTTAACAGTTGATTGCGTCACACCGCTCATGCTACTAAGTTTATTGACCGAAATATCATTCTTGTGGCACAATTCTAAAATTCTCGCTTTCACAGCTTCGCCAATGTTCATGGGTATCACCTCACTATTCAAATAAATGATACCCATTTCGTCTTGAAAAGTTTAACCCTTTTGAGTTAAAATAACTCAAAAGGGTTGGTGATTTACTGTGCCATGTAAAAGCTGTTTCTTTATCGGTCATCGTGAAGCTCCGGCTTCCCTGCTCCCATCGCTGATAGAAGCCATAGAGCAGCATATCGTAGATTTTGGTGTATCTGAATTCATCGTAGGTCACTATGGAAATTTCGACAACCTTGCCGCCCAAGCCGTAATCTCCGCAAAAAATCGCTATCCGGAAATTTCTCTGCTGTTGCTTCTTCCCTACCATCCTGCCGAGCGTCCACTTGAAACGCCATCCGGCTTCGACGGCTCTTATTATCCAGAGGGCATGGAAAATGTGCCTCGCAACCTTGCAATCGTTCGAGCCAACCGCTATATAGTGGATCATGTGGATTACATCATTACCTATGCTCGGCATCCCGGAAGCAACACTCAAAACCTGGTAGATTATGCCCAGCGCCGTGCAGCAAAGGGACTTGTGTCAGTTCAGAATCTTGTATAGGGTAAATGAACAGCCGTTGAGTTGGCCCTCAACGGCTGTTCATTTATGTTTTATGCGTTTCTTCTTCTCTTGATCATTGCCAGAAGTGTTGCGGCAAAGCCTGCAGCACTGGCAGCCATGAGCATGAGCCAGCGTCCAACACCCTCATCACCTGTATCGGGAGAGGTAGGTTCACCGGGTTCATAGGGCTTGACCGGATCTTCGGGATTCTCCGTATCATCACCGCCGCCGGGATTATAGACATTGGTGAACACGAAGGGCTCTCCGCCATTGACCACTGCGCCGTCCTTAACCACCTCATAGAGCATCCGGTTATTGGCGCTGTCGTAGGCCAGAGTGATCTGCACTTGATATTCTCTGGTGCTGTAAATCACACCGGGGATGTCTGTATCGACCTCACGAAGGATGAAATAGAGGGTCTTGCCCGCATCCGCCTTGCGGAAGGTTCCTACATGGAGGACGGCATCGCCATTGCTGTTGGAGACTGCTGTATCAACAACGGTTCCGTTGGGTGCCACCAGTTCAAAGACAAAGCCTTCCACATCGTAGCGCCCCTTCATGATCTTCTCCACATAGAGGTTGATATCCAGAGGCTGAGGCTGGGGATCGGGCTTGCGATAAGTGTTGCGGAAGGAGATTTCCGTCTTGACCTCACTGCCGACCTTGTAGATCACTTCTTTCTCCAGCACACCGTTATTGTTGCTGACATTGACGGTGATGTTATAGACCGTTGTATCGTAGGTCACATGAGAAGCCGTACCCTTCACTTCTTTGACCACATAGTAGTAGACACCCACAGCGGGCAGTTCCTCTGCATCGAAGGTGAAGACACCGTCTTCGTTGACCGCCGTATCCACAGGCAGTGTGCCCTCCGCTACCATATGATCTGCACCGGTCTTGTAGAGTTCAAATGTGAACTCTCCATCGTTCATGGTCCTGCCAGTCAGGGTCTTGGTACCGGAGAAGATGACGGAAATAGGATCGGGGGTATAGACATTGGTGAATACAACACCGGTACCGTTCACAGGCTCCTTAGCATCGATCTTTTCCAAATGAGCGGTCAGCTTGCCATCGCCGTTGTCTTCCACAGAAACGGTCACATAGAACTCGTTGTCATCGTAGGTCACGCCCTTTGCAGAGCCGGACTGTTCTTTGATGATGTAGTAATAGTTACCGGGTTCCTTGAAGGACAGACCGTCAAAGGCAAAGGCTGTGCCGGTGTTGGTCACATCGTCCAGCTTGTCGCCGGCAGTGAACTGACCTTCGTCATCCGCAGTCGCCTCATAGAGTTCAAAGGTGAACTGGTCATCCTGCAGAATACCGCCGGAGAGGGTCTTGGTACCTTCCAGAACCAGCTGATCGGACTCCCTTGCTTTGTAGGAATTGGTAAAGACCATTGCAGCGGCATCCTTACCGTCCATCTTGTAGGTCACAACAGGCTCCTGCAGCTTACCCAGCTTGCTGCCAACCTTGACGGTGACGGTGCAGACTTCCTCAGAATAGGTCACACCGGCTACAGTGCCCTTTTCTTCCACGACTGTGTAGGTATAGGTGCCGACCTTATCAAAGGACAGGGACTGGAAGCTGAAGGCGGCTTCGCCGGCAGTGCCATCGCCGTTGACTGTAACGGTTTCCACTTCAGCACCGCTCTTATCCTTCAGGATGAACTTAAAGCCATCGGTGCTGCGGATGTTTCTGCCGCTGAGGATCTTCTTACCGGAGATCGTTGCCAGCACAGAGCCTTCCGTGGTATAGCGGTTGGTAAAGGCAACAGCTTCTGCGCCTTCTACTGTGTAAGTGGCCTTCAGTGCCATGGGATTGGCAGGGTCTTCCTCCACGGTGACGGTGACATGGACAGCTCTGGTGTCATAGACAATGCCCGTGTCAGCATCTCTGGGATTATCAACTGCAACGCCCTGAGGCAGCTGTTCCTTGATCACATAGTAGTAAGTGCCTTCTTCCTCGAAAGTCAGTGCCGGGAAGGAGAATGTGCCTTCACTGCCTTCCTTTGTGGGGTCATTGGCAGCGGTCTCCAGAGGTTCGGCATCTTCAGCTACGGCAAAACTTGCATCGGAGTCATAGAGTTCAAAAGTGAACACATGGGTGTCTTCCCAGTCGTGATCCTGCAAGGTCTTGCTACCTTCGATCGTCAGTTCTGCAGGCGTATGATGGAACACATTGTAGAACTCGACGGTATTCAGCACAGAAGTGATGGTGCCGTTGGCATCAATGGCATTGCCCAGAGTGACCTTGGACTCCAGCTGTCCCTGACCGTTATCGGTAACGGAAATCAGTGCGTAGAACACAGTGGGGTCGTAGGTGATCTGGCCGTCATTGCCCTTCTGCTCCACGATGATGTAGCGGTAGCCACCAACCTTATTGTAGGTCTTTTCGCCAAAGCTGAAGGCAAAGGTTCCATTGCCGGCATCATAGGTGCTGGCAGTGCCATCTGCCACATTATCCAGAGGAACAAAGCGGGAATCGGTTTCGTAGAGGGCGAAGGAGAATTCGCCTGCTGTCTGATTGCGGCCGTCCAGCACCTTCTGTCCGCTGATGGAGGCAGTGGTGGGGGCAGGTGTATAGTCATTGGCAAATGCCGGTGTGCCGCTGGGATAGTTGACCTCAGCCACCAACTCACCTGCCAGATTGTCACGGACAGTGACCTGTACAGGCCAGGTATTGCCATCGTAGGAAACGCCGTTGAGCTTGTTATTCACGGCGTTGGCAGGGATTCGTTCTGCAATGGTGTATGTATAGGTGCCTGCAGCAGTATAATCCACAGTAAACTGTACCTTGCCGCTGGCATCATTGGTCACCGTCTGCAGCACAGCGCCGCTGGCATCCATCAGCTGGAACTGGAACATGTCTGCTGCCAGAACACGACCGGTCATGGTCTTGCCGGCTTCGATGGTTGCGCTGGTAGCTGCCGCCTTGTACTTGTTGGTAAACTTCAGTGCCACATTATTGCCTTGGGCATCGGTGGCATTGACAGAGTTGACCACCAAAGCATTATTATCCAGATCGGCAGTGACCTGAACCGTCACATAGACGGTATTTTCGTCATAAGTCACGCCGCCCAGATTGCCTGCAGCTTCCTTGACCGCATAGCAGTAGTAACCTGTCCTGCTATAGGTCAGAGCATCCAATCCTGCAAAGGTGAAGGTACTGCCTACATTGGTGGTTTCCGTGATGTAATTACCGGTCACGAAGCCGTTGGCGGTACGCTCTGCCTCATAGAGTTCAAAGGTGAACTCGCCATCGTTCAGATCTCTGCCCTCCAGCACCTTTTCGCCATGGATAACAGTCTGCGTGCCAACCGGCGTATACAGATTGTTAAAGGGTGCTTCATAGGACAGGGCAGGAACGACCTGAGTAGCAGGATCATAGCTGGCGGTGCCGCTGTAACAGGTTGCACCTGCGGCATTGACCACTGTGACCGCAGCCACCAGACCGGAGGTCACGGGATCAGAAGTGACTTCAACTGTGCAGTAATACACATTGGGATCGTAGGTCATCTGCTGGTTGGTGCCTGTGGCTTCCTTCAGAAGGAAATAGTACATACCTTCCTTGGTAAAGACCATATCACGGAAGGCAGCAACGCCTTCTGCATTGGTGTTGACCACATTAGGAACAACGCCGTCAACAGCAAAGAATTCATTGGTCTCATACAGCTCGAAGGCATAGCCCTCTGCGCTGATTCCGGTGTCGGCAGGATCGGTCATGGTCTTGAACACACTCAAGGAGACCTGCACAGAGCCTTCGGAATGATAAACATTGGTAAATTCTGTGATCACATCCCAGGTGTTGGTCGTGGGATCAAAGACCACATTCACATCCTGATGACCGATAACCTCGGCAATGTAGAGGTTGCCTGCACCATCGTCTTCCACCACAATATCAAAATAGCAAATGGCGGAATCGTAGGCAATACCGGGCAGATTGCCGGAGCGCTCCACCACCCGGTAGGAGTAAGTGCCCGGTGCGGTATACAGCTCACCGGAATTGCTCTGGAAATCGGCGATTTTATCATCATCGTAGTAATCAATGACCAGTTCTTCGATGGTAGTATGCTGGTCATGGTTCACATGCTTTTCCACAGCAAAGGTGAAGCTGTCGCCATCCACCCAGTCTCTTCCCTGCAGGATCTTCTTGGCAAAGACATCCACAGCCGTGGGGCTCACAGGCTGAGCTGCATAGGTATTGGTGAAGGTCAGGTTGGCAGTTTCGCCAACAATGACATTCACAGAGGCCATATTGTTGGGCTGGTCAGAGGTAAAGCCGGGAAGCACATTTTCAGCGGCAGTCACACTTGCGCCCTCGGGCAGATCCTTGATCAGGACAGACTGTCCGTGGGCCAGATCTGCTGCAAACTGGGCATAGCCGTTGTCATTGGTGACAATAGAAATTACCTGACCGGTGGTACCGTCTGCAGCCACAGGCAGCGCCTCATAGGCAGAATTTGCAGCTGCACCGATCACTTCAAAGTTAAAGGAGAATGCATAATCCGCTGTCAGATGAGGTGCAAAGAAACTGACCACTGTTTTACCGATCTTCACATCGCCGGTAAAGACGGCAGAGTTGGTGAAGACCACATCGGTAATGTGATTGTTCCGGGTCGTGATAACGGCCTGGCTTGCCTGCTGCCCGTCAACAGTGATAGAACTGACTTCATAGTCGCTGCTTTCAGCTTCGGTAACAGTGTAGGTGTTGCCTGCAGGCAGACCTGCGATCCATGCGCAGTCACCGGCTGCCAGCTCCACCGTGTATGTATCGGTGAAATTGATCTCCTGCCATGCAGAGCGGACGCCATCGGTTTCTGTGACCAGATAAACGGTGGCATTGTCGTGACTGCCGGAGGTCAGCGTAATGGTAAAGGTATAGGTCTGGCCGTTGTCGGTCAAGGTGTCATCAATGGTCTTGGTCAGCTTGATGCCTTCGGGAGGATCAATGGTCAGCAGACCGTTGTTGCCCAGAATACCGTCCAGATGGTAGCCCATAGCTGCATCATTGTGGACAACGGGGTATTCGGAATAAGGCAGCGTTGCTGTGGTATTTTCTGTCTTACCGACGGCATTTCTCGCCTCATACAGATGCAGTGTGCCCTTCTTGATGACCCAGTTGCTGGAACCGGTCTGCTGCTGCACACTGGTTGCAGCCAGAGCAGAGGCAGGAATGGGCTCATACTCCACGCTGACAGTGGCCGCACCGCCGTTGGCATCGGCCTTATAGGTCACATGGGCATGATAATAGGTATTGCCGTCACCGGCAGCAGGCTTGCTGCCGGTATACTTGGTATAGCCGTTGCCGCTTGCCACATAGATGGGGGTATCTTCGTGATAATAATACCGTTCATTTTCTTCCGAGGGGAAGAAGTTGACATAGGCATTGTGCAGCTTACTGGGCACCACACCTTCATTCAAACCCGTGGTGTCCCACTGATCGGTATAGAAAATATAGTTGCCATTGGCATCGGTCTTGAGACCTTCCGTGGCAGTGCCTTCCATGTTGAGGATGTCGATCTTGCTGCGCAGACTCACTTCGTAGATCAGTCTGGTGGGAGCAGTAGCACCGGTCTGGGTCAGCGTGATATTCTTTGCAGTCATGGGATCATTGGAATCCAGTTCCACATGGTATTCCACCATGGGAATCAGCGATGCAGGCAGTCTGCCGAAGACCACATCCTCCAGAACATTGCCGTTGTCATCCAGATGGGAGCGGACCTGCACGGAGGCATAGAGCATATCTGTATCCCGGTGGCCTTCACCCACATCACCCAGAACCAGATAGGACTTGATGGCATATTCGGCTCTGCCGACCATGTCGGCATCAATGCCGTCACCGTCCCAGAATCCAAGATAGTTGTCATTCTCATCGGCATACCAGCCGACCCAGTTGCTCCAGGTGACATTGCCGTCATAATCGGTGTTGTAAGCCAGTTGACCGGCCTGCCATGCCTTTTCGATCAGCTCCCGTGCCTTCTGTGTAGCGACAGGATCACCGATCTCACCCAGATTCAATCTGGTGATCAGAGACCAAACCAGAGCATTGCCTTCATCGGTGGGATTCTCAACAGTACCCATGCCGGTGGCGACCAGCTTGGCAAAATTTTCACCGGTGTAGAGAGTGTCACCCAACTGGATACCCTCCACCTGCTTGACTTCCATATTGGGACCGATGTAATCCCGGAATTCCAGATGACCGCTGTGATGGACATCGCCACCCTCCACCAGCGTGGGATAGTACATGGTCTGAAGGATAATGGTATCCACGATCTTCTGGAACGCAGAAGAAAGCTCATTGGCAGTGCCTGCAGCAAAATACTGATCCACATAATTTTTGCTCAGAGGCATGGTGTCATTGTTGTCATCTCTGCCGTCGTTGAGCTTGGTGACCTGACGGTTGTTGTGATTTCTAAGACGCAGAGTTTCACCCTCGTCCAGACCGTTAAAGGTGTTCCAGTTGTTATTGGCAGTACTGCTGGCACCGACATTGTTGGGATCCATGACGCTGAGGGCATTGGAATCGCTGCCCACACCCAGACCCAGGGTATAGAACAGAGGCTCCACTTCATCGCCGTACTTCTGTGCGATTTTTTCCCTTGCCCAGGATGCAGTCAGTTGGGTCACAAAGGCCATATCTCCGGTGGTACTGGAAGTGTTGCCGTTGCCCATATTGTAGTTGCCGATGTTGGTATAGCTGTTGGTAGCATAAGTAGGAGCGCCGTCACTCATGAGCACCATAATGGGGGTTCGGGTCGTACCGGCCTGGAAGCCCTCGGTGATGGTGGTCTGCAGGTTGTTGGCCGTCAGCTGACCCATGGCGAGCTGAATACCCTTCTGAATGTAGGTAGCGCCGACCACTTCCCGACTGCCGTTGGGTCTTGTGCCTTTAGAGTTTCTTACACCACTGCTGATGGTGACATAGTCATTGGAATTCAGATAGATATAGGAAGGAACGGTCTCGTTGTTGACCGTAGTGGTAGAGGTGGTGGTGTAGCGATCCAGAGGCATCACAAGAGTGGCATCGGAAGAATACAGGACCACACCGATGCGGTTATAGTTGTTCAGAGCCAACAGATCGCCGATAGCCTTGTTGGCAGCCTGCACCATGCGGCTGTCACGGCTGCTGCTGTCCATGGAGCCGGAGACATCCAAGATGAACATGGTATCCGTCGGCAGAGTGGAATAGCCCACGATGGTCTTGGTAGAGGCGATAGCAGAAAGAGAGATGAGGAAGTCTCTGGGATTCTGCAGGGACATGGTGAAGATTTCTTCTTCATCGGTGGCTGCAAAATAATCATCCGCCGATTCGAAGACAGACTTGTCCGTCCAGACACCGCCTGCATAAGAGGTGTCCAGCGTTTTGATCACATTTTTCCAATTATTGACCGTTGCCGGGTCTGTATCCTTGACACCCAGACCGCCGAACACAACGGTTCTTGCATCGGCAGGCATACCAATGCCGGACAGATTGCCCAGCACCAAAACCAGTGCCAACACTCCTGCAAAAATTTTCTTCCATAGACCGTTTCTTCTCATTTTTTCTTCCTCCCGGAGCAACATCGTGTTGGCTGACCAACACACAAGGGGATCTTCCCTTGTCCATATATCGGATCACCATTCAGTGTTATGTAAACCATCATTTTCAGGCGACGATAAAAACACTTATACACTGTATATAGTACCTCAGAGTTTCCAAAATTGCAATAAAAACCCCACCGAAATTTTCCAGAGTTCGGTGGGGTTTTATTGCATCGGCACAAGCTTGCAGAACAGCACATAGCGTGCATCTTCATAGCTGTAGGCACAGGTGGAAAGGGTCACGATTCGGTCGTCATCCGTGACTTCCACGGGCGCAGAAAATTCCGACATGGCACAAATCTTCGTCAAGTAGGCGGAAAAATCTTCATCGTTCTGGTAGGTAATCTGGTAAATATCGGAATTACCCGGTACCACACAGCCGGCAAAGACCTGCAGACTGTAGCTTCTTTCCGGTGTCACCAGCAAAAGGGATGGATGGGCTTCATAATAACCGGCCTCTGAATATCTGCCAAGGGAAGCAAACATGGTACCGTCAAGCATGTTGTGACCATAAATAAAGGTGTTAAGATCGGAAAAATCCGTCTGATTGCGGAAGTCCATAAAAATAGATCCGTTGCGGTTGACTGTACCATCAGGCAGATGATTGAGATAATAGTCATTATCCGTTCCACGAACCACCGGATAGTGGATACTTCCGTCATCGGAGCTGATCCATGCTACTGCCTGACCGTTGATAGCCTGCAGAGCAGCAAAATCCACCTCCACCGAGGGTTTTTCCACATCAATGACCACTGTTTCTTCTTCAATGGAAGTTTCAATTTCAACCACTTGGGGCGGCTGTACAGACACGATACTCTGTGCAAGATTAGCATAGGTCACATTACCAACCTGACGTTCCTCCCGAACATCCAAAATTTTTGTGATGCTGAATACGCACATTGCGGCAAAGACCACCATCAAAACCGGCAAAACGAAACCGGGCAGCTTCTTTCTGGGTTCCAGATCTTTCTCTCCCTTGGTCCGGTATCTCTTAATCCATTCCCGGATCTCTTTGGTAGGATATCCGGTTTCCCGGGCAAGGGCATACACGGTCTCCCCTGCCAGATATCGCTTGACAACATCCAACTTTTCTTCTTTGGCTCGTTCCTTCATACTGCCACCTCCAATCCGCCTTTTTCCACATTATAACATAATTTGATAGAAATGAAACATCAATTTATTTTCTCTAAATGTCCATTCTGACAAAGCTAAGTGTTATATACAAAAACCCATCTAATGCTGAATTAGCATTAGATGGGTTTTGAGTGTTGTTAGTTGCTCTCGCTGTCGATCATTTCCTGGGTCACAGCGGACTCGGGAGTGATACCGGGTTGATAATCGCGGTAGGTCTGCAGACCGGAACCGGCGGGGATCAGCTTACCGATAATGACATTCTCCTTCAGGCCAACCAGATGGTCGACCTTGCCCTTGATGGCAGCTTCCGTCAGGACCTTGGTGGTCTCCTGGAAGGATGCAGCGGACAGGAAGGACTCAGTAGCCAGAGAGGCCTTGGTGATACCCATGAGGATGAGGCTCTTGGTTGCCAGCTTCAGATCGGTTTCGCCGGCATCAATGCGAGCCTGGACAGCCTCGTTGGCTTCCTCAAACTCGAAGTTATCCACAACGGTACCGCTGAGCAGTTCCGTGTCACCCGCATCTTCCACGCGAACCTTACGCATCATCTGACGGATGATGACTTCAATGTGCTTGTCGTTGATGTCAACGCCCTGCTGACGGTACACGGCCAGAACTTCCTGGGTCAGGTATTCCTGAACGGCCTCTTCGCCAGAGATACGCAGGACATCGTGGGGACTCAGAGCACCATCAGTGATGCGGTCACCCTTGTTGACACGCTTGCCGTTCTCCACACGCAGACCAACAGAATAGGGAATCTGATACTGCTTGACTTCGCCATCATCAGCGGTGACGGTGATGTTACGCAGAGCCGTACGGTGGCTGTCATCAATATCCACAACACCGTCGATCTCGGAAATAGTAGCCATCTTCTTGGGCTTACGGGCTTCGAACAGTTCTTCAACTCGGGGCAGACCCTGCGTGATATCGTCACCGGCAACGCCGCCGGTATGGAAGGTACGCATGGTCAGCTGGGTACCGGGTTCACCGATGGACTGTGCGGCAATGATACCGACAGCCTCGCCGATGTTGACCAGCACGGAGGTAGCCAGGTTCATGCCGTAGCACTTGGCGCAGACGCCGGACTTGGCACGGCAGCCCAGAACGGTACGGGCATAGACCTTGTAGATGCCATGAGCTTCAAAGACAGCAGCGTCTTCGGGTTTCATCATTTCGTCCTTGGACTTCAGCAGCTTACCGCTTTCGTCATACAGGTCTTCCACCAGGAAACGGCCACGGATACGGTCACCAAAGGTCTCAATGACCTGACCCTTTTCTTCATAAGTGCCCAGCCAGATACCGTGCTTGGTATTACAGTCGTGGGAACGAATGATGACTTCCTGAGAGACATCGACCAGACGACGGGTCAGATAACCGGAGTCAGCAGTACGCAGAGCGGTATCGGTCATACCCTTACGGGCGCCTCTGGAGGAGATGAAGTACTCCAGAACAGACAGACCTTCACGGAAGTTTGCCTTAACGGGAATTTCGATGGTACGGCCGGAAGTATCAGCCATCAGACCACGCATACCGGCCAGCTGACGGATCTGGTTCATGGAGCCTCGGGCACCAGAGTCAGCCATCATGAAGATGGGGTTGAACTCATCCAGATTATCCTGCAGGGCGTTGGTGACTTCTTTGATGGTGTTTTCCCACTGACGGACAGTCAGGCGATAACGCTCGTCGTTGGTAATGAAGCCACGCTTGTACTGGCGGTCGATCTTAACAACTTCCTTTTCAGCCTCAGCGACCAGCTCGTACTTCTTCTCGGGCACGGACATATCCATAACGGAAACGGTGATAGCGCCACGGGTAGAATACTTATAGCCCAGAGACTTGATATCGTCCAGCATCTCGGTGGCGATGGTAAAGCCATGGACACGGATGCAGCGATCGATGATCTTACCCAGCAGCTTCTTACCGACCTTATCGGTGATTTCCAGCTTGAAGGCATTTTCGGGCTTGGAACGATCCACAAAGCCCAGATCCTGAGGAACCTTGGCATTGAAGATCAGACGGCCAACAGTGGCATCGATGATCTCGGAGCGCATGACACCGTCAATTTCCTTCTCCACACGAACCTTAATAGGAGCATGGAGACCAACCACACGGCGGACATTGTCCGTATCCACGAAGGGCACTTCGCCTTCATCGAAATCCACATAGGTGTCGTAAGCCAGCATAGCCTCATCCACGGAGCCAAAGACCTTACCTGCACCGGGCTCATCCTCACGGACGAAGGTCAGGTAGTAGGTACCGAGGATCATATCCTGGGTAGGAACGGTGACAGGCATACCGTCCTGGGGACGGAGCAGGTTGTTGGCAGACAGCATCAGCATTCTGGCTTCTGCCTGTGCCTCTGCGCTCAGAGGAACATGGACTGCCATCTGGTCGCCGTCAAAGTCGGCGTTAAATGCAGTACAAACCAGAGGATGCAGCTTAATGGCACGGCCTTCCACCAGCACAGGCTCAAAGGCCTGGATGCCCAGACGGTGCAGGGTAGGTGCACGGTTCAGCATGACGGGACGATCCTTGATGATCTCTTCCAGAGCATCCCAGACTTCGGTCTTGCCCTTGTCGATCATCTTCTTGGCAGACTTGATGTTGTTTGCCAGACCGTCTTCCACCAGCTTCTTCATGACGAAGGGACGGAACAGCTCAATGGCCATTTCCTTGGGCAGACCGCACTGATACAGCTTCAGTTCGGGGCCGACAACGATAACGGAACGGCCGGAGTAGTCAACACGCTTACCCAGCAGGTTCTGACGGAAACGGCCCTGCTTGCCCTTCAGCATATCGGACAGAGACTTCAGTGCACGGTTGTTGGCACCGGTCACAGCACGGCCACGGCGGCCGTTGTCGATGAGGGCGTCAACGGCTTCCTGCAGCATACGCTTCTCGTTGCGGACAATGATATCGGGGGCAGACAGCTGCAGCAGACGCTTCAGACGGTTGTTACGGTTGATGACACGGCGGTACAGGTCATTGAGGTCGGAGGTAGCAAAGCGACCGCCGTCCAGCTGCACCATGGGGCGCAGTTCGGGAGGAATGACAGGCAGAACATCCATGATCATCCAGGTGGGATCATTACCGGACTGACGGAAGGACTCCACCACTTCCAGACGCTTGATGATCCGCAGTTTCTTCTGACCGGAGGCGTCCTTCATCTCCTTGCGGAGCTGCTCGGACAGTTCGTCCAGATCCAGTTCCTGCAGCAGGACCTTAATGGATTCAGCACCCATGCCGGCCTTGAAATCATCCTCATACTTTTCCCGCATATCGCGGTACTCTTTCTCGGTCAAGATCTGATACTTGCTCAGGGGGCAATCACCGGGATCGGTGACGATATAGCTGGCAAAGTACAGAACCTTCTCCAGAATTCTGGGGCTGATATCCAGCAGCAGACCCATTCTGGAAGGGATACCCTTGAAATACCAGATATGGCTGCAGGGAGCGGCCAGCTCGATGTGACCCATACGCTCACGGCGTACCTTGGCCTTGGTGACTTCCACACCGCAGCGGTCACAGATCTTGCCCTTGTAGCGAATCTTCTTATACTTGCCGCAATGGCACTCCCAGTCCTTGGTGGGGCCAAAGATGCGTTCACAGTACAGACCGTCACGCTCAGGCTTCAGAGTACGGTAGTTGATGGTCTCGGGCTTCTTGACTTCACCGAAGGACCATTCCAAAATCTTCTCGGGAGAAGCAATACCAATTTTAATTGCGTCAAAAGTTTCCATTCAAGTATCGCCTCCTTCTCTTACAGTTCGCTGTCGTCGACCATAAAGTCGCCGAATACATCTTCTTCATCCTGAATCTCAAAACCGGCTTCTGCGGCTTCGCTCAGGTTGACATCCTTTTCTCTGCCTTCGCCGAGGTCCAGTTCCTCATCGCCGAAAGCACTGGGGCCGGTATAGACCACTTCATCCTCATCGGGATCACGCAGTTCCACCTCGTTGCCCTCTTCGTCCAGAACCTTGATATCCAGACACAGAGACTGCAGTTCCTTGACCAGAACCTTGAAGGACTCAGGCACACCGGGTGCGGGCACATTGTGACCCTTGACGATGGCTTCGTAGGTCTTCACACGGCCGGTAACATCGTCGGACTTGACGGTGAGGATTTCCTGCAGGGTATAAGCAGCGCCGTAAGCCTCCAGCGCCCAGACTTCCATTTCGCCGAAACGCTGACCGCCGAACTGGGCCTTGCCGCCCAGAGGCTGCTGAGTGACCAAAGAGTAAGGACCGGTGGAACGGGCATGGATCTTATCATCGACCAGATGATGGAGCTTCAGATAGTACATGTAGCCAACGGTGACCAGGTTATCGAAACGCTCACCGGTACGGCCATCATACAGAACGCTCTTGCCGTCCTCACGGAGACCGGCCAGCTTCAGCGTTTCACGGATATCCTTTTCGTTTGCGCCGTCAAAGATGGGGGTAGCCACCTTCCAGCCCAAAGCCTGAGCAGCGTAGCCCAGATGGACATCCAGCACCTGACCGATGTTCATACGGGAAGGAACGCCCAGGGGGTTCAGGACGATATCCAGGGGCGTGCCATCGGGCAGGAAGGGCATATCTTCCTCAGGCAGCACGCGGGAAACAACGCCCTTGTTGCCGTGACGGCCGGCCATCTTATCGCCGACAGAGATCTTACGCTTCTGGGCG
>JAZNNW010000085.1:0-2855 GCA_045580485.1 Candidatus Avilachnospira sp.
GAACCAGAGCGACAGAGTTCTGGGCAAGTATGGCAGGATGCGCAGAGCATTTCTGGAGCAGAACAATCCGATGCTCCTGAACGACATGATTCTGACGGAGAGCCTGTTCCCGCATCTGTGGGAGATCGAGGACACAGCGAAGTCCAGAGTGGAACAGCTGATGGCGCAGTATCTGGAGAAGAACCCGGCACCGGACAAAGCGACAGATCAGATGGCGTGGGTGCAGCATATGAACAGCCTGAAAGCACTGGCAGAGGAAGTCGTGATGACGGAGCTTATCAACAGCTAACGCTCAACCTGTTCCTCTCCGAAAATGAACAGATAAGTTTTATCGACCAAGCAGAGAGCTTCAAGCCCTCTGCTTTTTCTTTTGCCCAGGAGGAGATCGACCATTTCTTGCTGCTTGGCAGTAATACCGATGAAGCCAGAAAAATCGTAGCTCTGGAGTATATGAAGCAGAAGTCGGTGGAAGAAATCGCCCAGACTTTGAAAGAAGTCTATCACGGCGGTTTCGGTATCAAAGCGGACAGCGGAAATATTGCTGCGTGGTATGCCGAGGATGGCATTCATCTTGCCAAAGGTTCCTCTGCCATCGACAGTCCCAGAGCGCAGATCATTCCTTGGGAAGATGCCGCAACCCGTATTGGAGAACTGCTTGAAAACGGTCAGTTCGCTACCAATGTGGAACTGGTGGAAGCACCGGGCTATGAGCGACAGAAGCTGGCTGAATCTCTGTGGTATCTCTATCGTGACCTGAGTGGCGAAGCCAAGGAAGGAAACTATCTTGCCATTCTCAATCAGGGCAAGTTCCGTGGATTCCCCGATGAAACAGCGGATTTGGCTGATAAGCTGAACGACCCGCAGTTCCATTCCATTCTGGTTCAGCAATATGTGGAGTTCAGAGAAGCCCTTGCAGAGAATCCCAAGTATCTTCGTTTCCGCTATCATAAGCTCGACAAGATCGGAAAGCGTCTGGACGAACTGCATACCCCTCTCAGGGAGTATCAGACCGACATGATGTACCCTCCCCTTGTCCGTCAGTTCATCACCGATGATGAGGTCAACAGAGACCTGACTGGTCGTGGAAGTGGCTTTTCCGGTGGGAAAGCCCGTATCTGGAACTACTGGCAGGAAAATCATTCCACCAAGGAAAAGGCTGAGTTCTTAAAGCATGAATACGGAACAGGCGGTCACTCCCATGCCTGTTCCGGTGCAACGCACAGCGGCGAAGATCACGATGCCAAGGGTGTCCGTTATAACAAAAGCGGCTGCGATAATGTGAAGATGTCCTGGACGCAGGTAGCACAGAGAATTGATTCTCTGATGCAGAAAGGTCGCTATCTTACCCCTGAGGAAGAAGCCGAGCGACAGGCAATCGAAGCTGCCAAGGCAGATCCTTTGGAGGAAGTCAACGAGCGTTTCGCCGTTGTCGATACCGAGGATGGCGAGTATGCCATCTGGGATGAGCAGACCGGCGCTTACTATGTTGACCCAGAGGGTGTTACGGAATACTTTGACGATGAATGGCTTGCCAATGACTACCTTGAGGAAGTCCGTCAGTCCGTAGCCGCTATGGAAGCGGTTCAGCCTGAAGCACCTGCGGCAGAGTCTGCCAAGGTTGTGAAAGAACCCGCCCCTGAAGAACCGGCATGGAACTATCAGATCGGTGACACGGTATATCTGGACGATACTGCTTTCCGTGTGGAGCAAATCACGGACAGAGAAGTTCAGCTGCGTGACCCTACGCTTGCTTATCCCATCTTCCGTGCGGAGAACCGTGAGAACTTTGAAAAAATGCTCTCTCAGGATGAAAGAAACCATGTGGTAAGGGTTGATGCCCAAGCCGAAGAAAAATCCGTTACAGAGGAATTTCAGGGTGAAACCGCACCGAGGGACTACACCCCTGAGTATCAGCTGTTAGACCGTCTGCGTATGGACTGCGAATACTTCCTTGGTGCAGGACAGCACAGCGAAAAACATCTGTGGGCAGGCAACCGCCATGCACAGATCGCCAAGATGCGTGAGCTGTATGAAATGATTCCCGACAAACCGGAATGGCTGACACCTGAGATGATTAACAGCTACGAGGAGCGCATGGCTCCCCGTTATCTGGTTGCCGCATACCATCACTTTGAAAACGGCTTTGATGACAAACTGGATTACTACACTCTGGAGGAAGCGGAAAAAGCTGCCCAGGGCTACGTAGACGGAACCATGGAGCATGACGGATTCAAATACGATGGTGCTGCCGTTTACGATCAGCAGGAGCATAAGTGCATCCGTATCTACGGCGACTATCCTGATGAAAAGGCACACGCACAGGTCTATGGCATTGCCGAGCCTGTACAGCCGGAACACTTCATCGACCATTTCTATGTTGCCGAAGATGTTCAGAAGCGTGGTGCGCTGGACATTAAGGAATACAGTTCTTTTGAAGATGCCCTGAGAGCCTACCATGAACTGCCTGACACACAGAGAAAAGCTCTGGGTGCGATGAATACCAGAAAGCCTTTACCGGGCAGTCTGGATTTCGTACAGTGCGTGGATGGCAAAGACACCATCATTCAGGACTATGCCAAGGTGGACGGATGGCAGAATGCCGAAGTCATGGATATTATCACTCAGATCGAGCAATCCATTACCACCAGAGAAGTCCCGCCTGTTCCTGCGGTAAACTTCCACATCACAGATGACCACATCGGTGAAGGTGGACCGAAGCAGAAGTTCGCAAGGAACATTGAAGCCATTGAGACCCTGTTCAAACTGGAAAGCGAGGACAGAAATGCTACTCCTGAAGAACAGGAGATTTTGTCGAACTATGTCGGTTGGGGCGGTCTGGCAGATGCCTTTGACCC
>JAZNNW010000086.1:0-35595 GCA_045580485.1 Candidatus Avilachnospira sp.
GAACCGCACTGGATTCCTTGCAGTGAGCGACTGCCAGAGAATGCCAGGGAAGTTTTGGTTGTGGCAGATGGCGAATTGTATATTGCGGAATGTGAAACGATAAACGGTCATGAACATTGGAGCGAAGTAATAGAATATCGGAGCATAGATAATGTTATCGCATGGATGCCACTACCAGAGCCGTGGAAGGGGGAAGAGGAATGAGCGTATTTACAGACAGACTTAAAGAAATGCTTGATAAGCGAGGGATGACGCAGAGGGAGCTTGCTAAAAAGATTGATAAGACAGAAGTATCCGTCAGTAGATACGTCAGCGGAGACAGGATTCCGAAAGGCCCGGTTATCGTAAAGATAGCGCAAGTGCTTGATGTGCAGACGGATTATCTGCTTGGCAATGACGTATGGTTCGACTGTGGCTCTGCCGTAGGACCTGACGAGAGGAGCGGTTGTAAGTATTGCAACATTGAGCGCAGAGATTGGACGTGTTCAGAAATTCCAATAAGTCTAGGAGACTTTGGGGACAACTACGAGTTAGACATTTACATCAGCAGGAATAGGTGTGCTATCTGCGGAAGAAAAAGGATATGTGGGTCATCCTGGCTGACCTTGAAGAAGTGATAGGCACTTACGGCATCCGAAGAGACGTCAGAGCGAACGCAGCCATCAAGAACCTGGCTGTCGAGGGGCAGATATTTCGATGGACGTATGTTAAAGATGATGTGCCTGAGAACGATAACGAGGTGCTTGTCTGTGCTCACATCCGTACAGAAGACGGATTGAGGATGAACGAGATCGAGAAGGCTTCCTTTGTTCGGGAAGTCGGATGGATCCTCCACGGACATCTTGATGCAGAATTCGATGTGGTGAAATGGTCACCACTGCCGAAGTAAGGAATGATTGACGTGCGAGACTACCAGCGACACAAGAATAACAAGTACATCCTGCCTCGTGCGGTATGGCACAAGACTCTCTGGGAGATCCGGGACTACTACCGCATGACCGAGGAAGCAGAGAACCTTCTGATCGCCTCGCCATCCTCAGACGGCACAGGACGCAAGGGAAGCATCGGAGACCCAACCTTCGCCAAGGCATCAAAGAGGGAGCGACTCCTTCGCCGCATTGATGTCATTGACGAAGCAAAGGCGACCATCCCCGATGAATACCGCAAGGGAGTGTGGGACTCTGTGATGTACGGCACGAGGTATCCGGATGATGCAGACCGCACCACCTATGCGAGATGGAAGAGCCGGTTTGTCTTTGCCGTGGCCGTGAAGCTGGGGTACTACTAAGTTGCAACACCGGGGAAATTTTTTAATGGTATTATGATACCGTGACAGAGTGCGAAGATCAGCCACTCTTCACGGCACAACACCTCTCTGCTTCAACCGAGAAGAGCGGCACACGTTCTCCGTTATGAACGCAAGGGGCGGCAATACCGTCCCTTATTTGTTTGAATATAACCGACACCATGCACACCCCTGCGGTAAGCTGCCGAGTTCCTTCAATGTCCAGCGATTCAACCGTTCAACCTCCTTTCGGCAGCAGGGTATATCATCCTGCTGTTATGGCGTCAACCGGGCGTCAACCCCAAGGGGTGGCATGCGTGTTATTTGAGAGGAGCACAAATGAAGTTCAGTATCATTATCCCGGCGCATAACGCCGAGGGGCATATCAGCAATGCCCTGGAGTCTATTACGGAACAGACCTTCACTGACTATGAGTTGATCGTGATCTGCGACAGCTGCACGGACAGGACGGCAGATATGGCAAGGGAAGCAGGTGCTGTTGTTGAAGAAGTGGGCTACCACAATGACGGCTTATCCCGGAGCAGAGGTCTTGATTTGGCTACAGGCGACTGGGTGCTATTTATGGATGATGATGACTGGTGGCTTCATGAATATGTGCTCGAACAAATCAACAGCCGATTGGACGACGGCATTGACATCCTGGCATTTTCATTCATATGGCGTGGGGTTAAATACGCACAGCCAATGAGTAATGCCGGGACGCTTTATCCATCTGTCTGGAATAAATGCTGGAGGCGGTCGCTGATCGGGGATACACGGTTCCCGAACATCTACTCCATATCGGACTCATACTTCCACGGAGAGATGATGGCAAAGAACCCACGCATCAGAACGTGGGATATGCCGATGTACTACTATAACTACCTGAGACCCGGCAGTATATCTGCCCAGATGGGAAGGACAACGCACGGTACCCGTGCCTATTGGGAGAACGCATGAATATTCTGATTGGCATACCATCAAAGGATAAGATTGATATTGAGACTGCCATATCTATTGCTAACCTTGACTGGGACGGGCACAGTATTGACTACACTCATGCGGATGGGGCAGGGGTCTATGGAGTAGCACAGGCACGCAACAGGCTATGCCAGAAGGCACTGGATGGCAACTATGATAAGTTGTTTATGATTGACAGTGACATGGTTGTCCCAGAAGATGCCATCATTCATCTGCTCGACCCTGATGTTCCCATCGTGACAGGCGTTGCCAGATACAAGAATGACAGTATGCGTGCGCCAATCTTTAAGGCGCATCAGGATGTAACAGGCTCCAATGCGTGGAAGTGGGACGAGATACCAGAGGGCAGGTTCCATATCAGCTCGGGCGGTGTTGCCTGCGCCATGATTGACGTTGGGCTTCTCCGATGGATACCACGTCCGTGGTTCGTTTGGGAAGAGAGAGATAACGGAACCTACTGCGGCGAGGACATAGGATTCTATGAGAAGGTCAAGGCCAGAGGGGTGAGGCCGATGGCTGATGGCCGTGTCAGGTGCGGACATATCGGCAGGAAGATATTTGATTAACAGGGGGCACCCCTTCAACAATAGGGGGTAGGGGATACCCCAGGGCACCCCATAGCAGGGGGCAGGGGCAGGTAGACCCCAGGGGAGGCAGGCATGTCCAGACTGGCAGATGGAAGGCGTGACCCGAGAGGGACGCCGGCATGGAAGAGGCTGAGACTTGAATGCTTTGAGAGGGATAAGGCAAGACATGCACCTTGCGTTCACTGTGGTCAGCCGATTGACTACACTGTCCAGCCATCGAGCACTGATGACTCATACGAACCTGATCATCGCATTGATGTTGCTAGTCGTCCGGAATACGCTTTAATACCTGAGAACGTTCAACCTTCCCACCGCCGATGCAATCGTGCTCGTGGAAAGAAGGCCGGGATCACCAACCTCGGTCGACGAACAAGAAATTGGGCGGAAGGGGAGTAAAAATTTTAACGATGGCGGCACGCGCGACATTTTCCGCCGCACCATCATTTATCCCTCCAGCAGAATTATCTTTTTTTTAGCCTCCGTGAGTGGTAAAATAGCCACAAGGGAGGTAAAAAATATGGCATTGTTTGGGAAAAAGAAGAACGCAAATGTTCCGCAACAGCCGGCAACGCCAGAGGCGCCAAAAGTAATCATGAATGAAGTGTTTGACCATTATACTTTAAACCTGACAGACAAGATGATTCGGGTTGAACTAACAGAAGAGAGTGCGTTTCTGGGTGACTGCATTATTACAAATGACGGCAATCACATCAATATTGAAAAAGGCGGAATTCTGATTGCGGCTATTGGAAAACGAAGCAAGGCATACAAGGAACTTGAGCCAAATATTGGACGTGGAGGTAAGTCGCTTTCGATTATCCCGAAAGAAGGAGAGTATGGGATTTACTATCAGGTCAAGATGAAGTTCCCAAAGACAGTAGTAATTAAAAATTGACAATTAAGGCGCAGAGATGCGTCTTTTTTGTTGGAGTTTTTGAGGGGAGAGCAAATGGAAATCATAAGTATTCCGATTGATGAAATCACACCAGACCCGAATAATGCGAAAGACCACCCGAAGTGGCAGGTTGAGCAGATAAAGAACAGCATTGAACAATTCGGCAACCTTGATCCAATTGGAATCTGGGGTGATGAGAATCTAATAGTCGAGGGGCATGGTAGATACGAGGCACTGAAAGAGCTTGGCTATCACGAAGCTGAGTGCATCCGCCTTGATTGGCTGACTGACGAAGAACGCATAGCCTATGCGTTGGCTCATAACAAACTGACCATGAATAGCGGCTTTATTCCTGAAGCTCTGGATATGAACCTAGATGCGATTGGTGAGATTGACATGAGCCTGTTCGGATTCCGTGCGGGGGACTGGTTTCAAGACAGGAATCGCAATGATGATTCTCGGCAAGAGGGAAATGACGAATATAATGATTTCCTTGATAAATTTGAACAACCGAAAACAACAGACGATTGCTACACTCCTGACATTGTATACGATGCGGTTGCAGATTGGGTGACAGAGAGATACGGATATGACCGCAAACAGATGGTTCGTCCGTTTTATCCAGGCGGAGATTATCAGAATGAAAAATATCCAGATGGATGCGTTGTTGTTGATAATCCGCCCTTCTCCATATTGTCCGAAATTCGACAGTGGTACGCAGAACATAGAATAAAATACTTTTTGTTTGCGCCTTCGCTTTCGTGTATTGGAGGTAACAAGGTACAGGACTGCTCAATAACAACAAACGCATCAATTACATACGAAAACAAAGCCAAGGTCGCCACATCGTTTGTGACTAATCTGGAACCAGATTATGTAATTATGACAGCACCGGAACTACATGAAGCGGTGCAATCAGCTTCAGATGAATACGCAAAGCAATTCAGCAATCCGATGCCAAAGTACTCGTATCCCGTTAATGTGATAACAGCCGCAATGGGCGGCTATCTTTCGAAATATGGGCAAGAGTTAAAGATTCGAAAAGAAGACACGGCGTTGATTCGTGAACTTGATGCTCAAAAAGAACAAGGAAAGGCCATCTTTGGCGGAGGCTACCTTTTATCAGAGAAAGCGGCGGCAGAGAAAGCGGCGGCAGAGAAAGCGGCGGCAGAGAAAGCGGCGGCAGAGAAAGCGGCGGCGACAGTTTGGAAACTGTCCGACAGGGAGAGGGAAATAATCAGTTCGTTAGGCGGTGATGACCATGACCGAACAGGAAAAAACCATCAGAGCAATCGAAAAAACGATGCGAGAATGGATTCAACAACAACTGCCAATATATGAGAAACTTCCTGCGGCTCAGACGATGACTACCACTCAGGGCGAAAAGGTGCTGAAGAATAATCCCGCAACGCAAGAGATTCGGGCGGCATTCAAGGACTACTGCTATGTTGTCAAAGTCATGGAAGAGATGACAGGCGAACAACCGGCAGAGAGCAAAAAAGTCCTTAAACTTGTCGGAAACTCGAAATGGAAGAAAGTTGCAAATGATTAAAGGCATTGAATCCGCCAGGATCTACACGCCTCCGCTTCGGGAACTGACTCCAGACACCACGCTCGGCTACGAAATCATCGAGTTTTCAGAAAAGGTTTTGGATATTCGCCTCCACCCGTGGCAAAAATGGCTTGTTATTCACGCCTTCGAGGTCATAGATGACCCTGTCGAGGTCTGGCGGCTCAGATTTAGGACGGTCATTGTCGAAGTTGGCAGACAAAACGGAAAGACAACACTAGGGTGCGTTATCGCACTCTATTTTTTATACCAGTTAGAAGTCAATCTGGTGCTCGGCACTGCACAGGACGTCAGCAACGCAGAGGATGTCTGGCAGACTTGTGTGGAGATAGCACAGAGCAACCCAGAGCTGTCAGAGTCCATTAAGCATGTGTGGTTCACGAACGGATCAAAACGCCTCCAACTGACAGGCAATCGTGATTATCGTGTCCGTGCATCCAACAGAAAAGCGGGTCGAGGCAAGTCAGCTGACCTTGTTCTGCTGGATGAACTTCGAGAACACCAGACATGGGAGGCATGGGCGGCACTGTCTAAGACGGGCATGGCCAGAAAGAATGCCCTCATGTGGTGCATGAGTAATGCAGGCGATGGGACTTCGGTAGTCCTTCGGCATTTTCGGATGCGGGCGCACGCGCAGCTTGGCGACCCTGACGGGATTGTTAGGGCCCTGGGTGATTCCGAACCAATTGCGGACGAATCCGCAGATGGCTCCGCCCTCGGTTTGTTTGAGTGGTCGGCTCCGCCTGATGCTGATCCGGGAGACATTAACGCCTGGGCGCAGGCGAATCCTTCGCTCGGCTATACGATCGAACTGTCAACTCTGAAGGCTGCTTATGCCGATGACCCTCCGGACGTATTCAAGACAGAATGCCTTTGTCAGTGGGTCACATCAACCGTGACACCGCCGTTTCCGGTGGAGGCATGGGACGCCGGCAAGGACGAAAAGAGCAGGGTCGCTAAAGAATCGCCGCTGTGGTTTGGTGTTGACATCTCGTCCGACAGGACGCACACCAGTATCGCTGTCTGCGGAAAAAGGGCAGATGACAAGTGGCATGTGGAACTTGTTGAATACAGACCCGGTACAGGGTGGCTGGTCAAATGGTTCCAGAAGGCTGCGCCAAACTATCCAGGTGGTATGAAAGTCGCCCTGCAGAGCAAAGGCTCGCCTGTCGCCTCCATGATGGATATACTGGCAGCCATTGACGGCATCGAGATTGTTGAATGTTCAGGGAAAAATGTAGCAGGATGGTGCGGACGCATATGGGATGCGGTTGCCTCGTGCCTGCCTGATTCAGATATAGATGCAGTTCCGGCTTACCACATAACGCAGCCGGCACTCGACCTTGCGGCGAACATAGCGGCCACCCGTCCTTTGGGTGACGGTGCATGGACATGGGACAGGAACAAGTCCATGGAAGATATATCCCCGCTCGTGGCTGTCACAATGGCATTCGGCGCAGCCACACAGGTCGATACTGATAAGTCGAAACTATACGACAGCGTATACAACGAACGTGGAGTCCTCGTTGTATAGGAGGTGAAATGAGATGGCAATATTCAATGGCCTGAAGAATCTCTTCAGACCGAGTTACACTTACATTTACGGCGGGGATTACGGCGTCAGCGTGGCGAGTATGGACGCCGCACAGCTATACAGGACACAGCCCAACCTTCGGGCGGTGGTGTCTTTCCTGGCTGACAATGCGGCGCAGATTCCAATCAAGGTATATGACCGTGCCGGAGATAACGACAGACCTCGTGTTCTGGATAGCCCTGCCGCACTTTTGCTTGCTCAGCCGAACAAGGACATGACTGCTTTCGAGTTTAAGCGGTGGATGTATTCAGACCTGCTCTTGTATGAGCGGTTTTTGACACTGCTTGTGCGGAGCAAAGACACGGAGAGCGGATGGGAGTTGTATCCGATTCCTGCGGCATGGATTCAATCGTATAAGGGCAAGTCACCGTTCAGCCCCGAGTCAATCGTGATCGGTGTCAACGGCGGAAGCCCCATAGAAGTCCCATCAGACAAGTTCGTGCTGTTCCACGGATATGACCCGACAGACCCAATGCGCCAGTATTCGAGGATAAGCGCATTAAAAGAAACCCTCCATGAACAGGTTGAGTCCAATAAATTCCGAAGGCAGATGTGGCACAGGGGCGGTCGCTTTAATGCTTATATTTCGAGACCGAAAGATGTCCAGCAGTGGAGTGACAGTGCCTTTGAGCGGTTCAAAACGACATTCAAATCTTCCTGGGCCGGCAGTGAAGGGTCAGACGCTGGCGGAATGCCTATCCTTGAAGATGGCATGGAAATCAAAACGGTTCAGTTTAACTCCCGAGATGCCCAGTGGGCAGAGGCGGTCAAGTTGTCCAGAGAGGACTGCGCAGCTGTCTACCATGTCAATCCTGCGATGATCTGGCCGGGAAGCGGCATGACCTACGCATCCGCAAGGGACAATGCAAGAGCTCTTTACAATGACTGCCTTGCTCCTACCTTGATGCAGGCAACAGACAGAATCAATATGAAGATCCTGCCGATGGTAGGGGAAGACAAGGGCCACTACTGCGCCTACGACATCACCATCAAGACAGAAGGCACATATGAAGAGAAAGTCGCAACCCTGTCGAGTGCAGTCGGCGCACCGTTCCTGTCCAGGAATGAAGCCAGGGCAAGGCTTGACCTGCCTGCAATCGAGGGCGGCGATGAGCTGATTACTCCGCTGAACGTCCTCCAGGGCGGTCTGGCGTCACCAAGAGATACGGATCCAACGGTTGAGCGGTACAACTCAGCGCCAGAAAATGAAATAAAGACAAAAACAGAAGGTCGAAAGGCTAACGGTGAACCGACAGAAGAGCAGTCGGAGCAAATAACCGAAGTCTATCGATCTTTTTTTGATCGCCAGGGGAAATCAGTGATCCCCAAGATTAACAGCAAGGCTGATAACTGGTGGAATGAGGAACGCTGGAACAACGAGCTGACAGACGACCTGTTTGCCGTGACTTTCGGTATGAGCACGACTGCTGCTAAGGAAGCTGTAAAAGAGCTCTGGGGCATCGGTGGCGACTATGACGAGGCAAGGACAGAAGAGTACATCAAGTCCATGTGCCGAAGGCGTGCGGAAATGGTCAATCAGGCGACAAAGAAAGAGCTGGATGCCGTTCTTGATGAGGATTTCGAGACAGAAGATGCAGAAAAGTCCACGCCTGAGGGAGTATTCGAGAATGCGAAGGATAACCGGTCTGTCAGTGCTGGTCAGGCATTCGCCGGCGCCTTGATTGCATGGAGCCTCATGGAGGTATGCAGACAGAACGAGAAGCCAGGGCAAAACGTATTCAAGACATGGGTAGTGACTTCAGACAACCCGAGAGCATCACATGCAGCGATGAACGGCGAGACGGTTCCTTATGACCAGCCGTTTTCCAACGGAGCCATGTGGCCCGGAGATATTGACAACCTAGACGTTGAAGACGTGGCGAACTGCCACTGCATTCTTGAGATAGAAGTAAGAGATTGAGGTGAAAAAGATGATTAAGAATAAAACCTATGAGGTGAAGGCTGATGCCGGCTCAATCACCGGGTATGCCTCAACATGGACAAGAGAGCCGGACAGTTACGGCGATGTGGTAGCAAAAGGTGCTTTCCTTGAGTCCATCGAGCAGATTAAAGAATCCGGCAAGGTGTTGCCGCTGCTGTTTAACCACGATGGCAATAACCTGAATAACTACATTGGCACTGTGACGGAGCTGGAAGAAGATGACCATGGGCTGAAGTTCACGGCTGATTTTGATGATACGCCGGAAGGACAGCGAGCAAGGCAGCTTGCGTCAGACGGAAGGCTTGCCAAGTTTTCATTTGCCTATGACGTTCTTGATCAGGGCGAGGTTGAGCTGGAAGACGGCAGAAAAGCCAATGAGCTCCGCAAGCTGAATATTCACGAAGTCAGCCTTGTTCTCTATCCGGCAAACCCCGACACATCAGTGGTTGAGGTCAAGGCCGGCAGAAGAAACCGTAAAACAGACGAAGACATCATTAAACAAATCATTGCTCTCGCCAACCAGTTATTGGAAGACGAGATTGATGACATAAATGAGCCGGTTGAGGAAGAATCAACTGCCAAATCGGAGGAGCGGGATACCGCCAACGATGAGGAGCAGGCGAGGATGAATCAACTGCTCAAAGGAGCAAAAGAGTTGCTCAGAAAGGAATAAAGACTATGACTTTACTTGAAAAGCTTGAAGAGGCAAGAACAGACCTCGAGAAGATTGTAGCTGCAGTTGAAGCAGGTGAGGACGTAGCCGAAGAAGAAATGGAACAGGCTATGGACGCAGTAAAAACTGCTCAGAAGAACGTAGATAGTGCTGATGAAGCACAGAAACTCATTAAATCCTTAGAAGCTCCCAAAGAGGAGAAGGCAGACAAAGAGGTGAAAGAAATGCCCAGAAGCATCGGTGAGAATTTTGTAGAACACATTAAATCCATGAATGTTGGAAAACGTTTTGACGTATCTGCTCCGGCATTTAAAGCAGCAACTGATACCCAGACTTCTCCTTCTGGGGCAGTTGATTTCGCCACCACATTCGACAAAAACGTAGTAGAGGCTGCAAGAACTCCTCTGGTGGTTCGTGATCTGTTTGGAGCAGAGACAATCTCTGGCTCCACACTGGTTTACCTTGTTGAGGGCGCAATCCAGGGTGCGCCGGCAGTGACAGCAGAGGGCGCTGAGAAACCCCAGGTTCATTTTGCTGATCCGACACCGAAGACAGTATCTCTTGCAAAGATCGCTTGCCACATCAAAGAGTCTGATGAATATATCAACGACTATCCGTTCCTTGCCTCTGCGATCAACGGACGTCTTCTGTATGAGCTCGGTCTTGTTGAACAGAATAAACTTGTGACTGACCTTCTGGCAACATCCGGCATTCAGGCAGAAACTGGCTGGGGCGCAAGCTCTACAGCAGCAGATATTGCAGACCTGATCCTTGATGCGGCAATGAAGGTACAGCAGAATTCCGGATTCCCGGCAGACGCTATCCTGATCAACCCCACTGACTGGTATTCCCTGAGAATCGCTAAAGATGGCGAGGATCGCTACTATGGCGGCGGCTTCTTTGGCACACAGGCAGTTGCTGACGTATGGGGTATCCCGGTATGCGTAACTACTGCAGTTGCAGCTGGCAAGATCGTTGTTGGCGCATTTAAGACCTGTGCATCTGTTGTCCAGAATGGTGGTGTATCTGTTGAGGCGGTTAACACCAATGAAGACGACTTTGTAAAGAACCTCATGACTATCCGCGCAGAAGAGAGACTTGCTCTTGCTGTAAGACGTCCTGCAGGCTTCTGCCATATCACAAAGGCATCCTGATCGTTGCCTGATGGTAACTAACGGGGAGGGCTCATCGCTCTCCCTTTATTGCTGAAAGGAGCGAAAGATGGCTTTAAAAGAATATAAGTGGAGAGGCGGAATCTGGCAGATTGCGGACGAGGACCTGCATCTTTATCCGGGAGCCGAGCCAGTAGAAGCCAAACCCAAAACAAAAGAAAAAAAGACCCCAACAAACAAGTCCCGCCGCAGTCCTAAAAATAAATGAGGACAGTTTGGGGTTATGAAGTAAGCGATGAAGTTGAGCCGATTATTACAGTCACACAGTTCAACGAAATGACAGGTGGTGCATATGCCGGCAATCTCAGAGTAGAGTCGGCTATCAATGCAGCTGCTCAGGCGGTCCGGAATTACTGCGGATGGCACATCTGTCCATCAATGGAGTGTACAGCCTATCCCATCGGCGAGGGCAAGCTCCTGCGGCTTCCGGCGGCGTATGTGTCATCAGTGGACTCAGTAGTTGAAGATGGTGTTGAATTGACGACAGGCCAGTTTGAATGGAGACGTGACGGCCTCATGAGGCGTTCGTGTTTCAAAAATTGGTCAAATAGTTGGAGCGGAATCGAAGTAACTTATCAGGCTGGCTTCGACATCGAGGCAGTTCCGGATCTGGCTGAAGCAATATGCTCGATCGCATCCGGAGTGCTTGCTGTGGCTCCCGGAGTCACATCCGAGTCGGCAGACGGAGTCAGTATAAGCTACAGCGCATCTGCATCCAGTATCGCCGCATCGCTTACAGTTGCACAGAAAAGCGCACTCGCACCTTACAAGGTGGTGAACAGCCATGCCACTTAGCTTCTTCAGAGACTCGGTGGTGAGACAGAGGGCGGCCCTAAGTACGAAGAATGGAATGGAATACCATGACTGGTCGGACCCTGACGAGTTGACTATAAACAATGTTCAGGTGACGGCTCAGGCAACCTCCAGGGACTTCGAAGGGAGGCTTTTGAATGTCACAGACCGAAGAACGCTGCGGGCCAATTATGATGCGGATATAAAGGCGGGAGACCGCATCATCTGGAATGGCGAGACATACGAGACTGACGGAGAGGTGTTCCACACAAAGTCTCCGACAGGACGCGTGTCCACTACCCGGTGCACATTAGTGAGGTGGAATGGCTGATGGGCGCAAAGATTCAAATTGAACATATCAGTTCTGGATGGATTGAAGTATTTAAATCCGCTGAAATGCAAGAAGTGGTGAACAGTGCCGGGGAGAGGATCGCGAGCGAGGCTGGCGAACATTTTTATTATTCCCCGGCTGCGAACAGCAGATTCACGGCAGGCGGATTCGTATCCTCTGACACTTATGGAGCATACGAAGAGGCGACAGATAAGGTGCTGACAAAGGCGGTGCACAGATGAGAGCAAGTTTAGATATTGAAACCGGTTTATACAGTGTGCTTGAAAATAACGGATATAGCGCATCTGCGCACTCGATTCCTGCATCGCTTGGGGAGACCTTGCCACATATCCATGTAACACGGACGGGCGGCTATACGTCAGATATGGTCATTGAGAACAACAGTATCGACTTTGATGTTTACGCAGAAGATGAGGCTGCTGCCATGACGGCGGCATCCAATCTTTGCGGATTTGTTCGTGATCTTACTGGTGATTTTATTGGCGATTCGCCTTGCTACAGCGTTGACGTCACTACACTGCCGTATTCTAATCCAGATCCCAGACATCCTAATATTTCTCGTGCGACATTTAAGACGCAAATCTTAACGAGAGTGAAAGGAGCATTTTATGCCTAATACTAAAGACGTGCGCATTGGCGCACCTGATCAGAAAACTACAGGAGCAATTAAGCACGCACCTGTCGGCACTGCGCTGCCGGTACTTACTGACATCACAAAGGCAGCTGTAACTCTTAACGAAGCATTTGTTGGTGACGAGTATGTGTCCGAGGACGGTCTTACCTTAACACCTTCCATGAGCACGACTGAAATCAAGGACTGGAGCGGCTCTACTGTTCGTAAAGTCCTTGAGTCCTTTGACGGAACACTCAGCTGGACGATGATCTCGACCAACCAGGGCGCAATGGAAGTCGCTTTCGGCGAAGACTTTGTTACAACAGCTGCGGCAAGCACAACGCATGGTGTACAGACAAGGACAGCTCTTGGTGCTCATCTTCCTGAGGCTCAGTCTTGGGTGTTCTTGATGAAGGACGGAGATGCGAGGGTTGTCATCGTTGTGCCTAACGGACAGGTGACAGAGGTTGGTGAAGTGACATTCGCTTCCAATGCGGCGATCGGCTGGCAGGTAACACTGTCCTGCTATCCTGATAGCAGTGGCGAGTGCATCTACATCATGACCGATGACGGAGTAGTAACAGCTTAATTTGCAGTTATAGAGAGGAGTGCGACCATGAGAAGGTTCGGAGAAGAGAAGCAGGAGTTCTTCAGATTTCAGCTGGCTGATGACGACAAGGTGTACGAGATACCCCTTGCAGCATCCATGCCGGCAACACTCATCCTTAAGTTGAAGGAAGAATTTGACGAGGGCAGAGGCTTTGAGTCGCAGCTGAAAATGCTCAGAAAATACATGGGCGATGTGGTTGACGAACTCACTTCCTCTACAGCCATGGACATATTGAACGGATGGGTGAAGGCATCCTCGGAACAGGGTGCTGAAGTGGGGGAATCCTGAGCCTTGTCCAGATCATAAGCAGACATGATCGTGCTCTCGAGTATGATTTGATGACGCGGACAGGGCGAACCCTTGACGAGTTAATGAGTATAGGGGCGGCTGGAAAGGTCGCCCTTTTGTCATTTATAAAGTACCTGCCTCCAGATTCGGCACTGAATCAGGCAATGAATCCGAAAGACGAATACGGAGCATGGTACACCACTGCCAAGACAAATGGGATTCTGGCCGACCTTTTTGATGTATTCGTTGCGGCGAACACCAAGAAAGGAAGAAAGCCTCAGACATATCCGAGACCGCATAAGAATCAAAAACTCGGCAGTGGAGCGATACCAATCTCTCAATTCTGGGATTGGTGGAATAAAGGTGGTGAGTAAATTGGCTTCTGGAGGAATAGAGATTGCTCGTGCATATGTCACGATCATACCGAAATCAGACGGAACATCTGGTGAAGTCATCAACTCAGTTGTCGACCCTGTTGCGGATGCCGGTGAAAAAGCCGGTGGGATGTTTAATACAGGGCTCGGCAAAACATTGGCAAAATTTGCTGTTCCTGCTGCCATTGTCGGCACATTGGTTGGTGTCGGCAAGGCAGGCTTCAAGGCATACGAAGAAGTACAGGGCGGCATGAATAATGTAATCAAGGCTACCGGGGCAACCGGTCAGTCTGCGAAAGAACTTGAGAAAGTATACAAAGAGGTTGCCGGAAACGTAGTCGGTGACTTCGACACGATCGGAGCTGCCATCGGTGAATTGAATACAAGATTCGGGCTGCAGGGCGACGAGCTTGAGGCAGCTTCCGAACAAACAATGAAATATGCAAAAGTCACTGGGCAGGACGCCAAGCAAGCCGTGGTGGACGTCAGCCGGATGATGAATAACGCTGGCATATCCGCGGAGGACTACGGCAAGGTGCTTGATGAATTAACTGTTGCCGGTCAGCAGTCCGGCATAGAGGTCGGAACGCTTGCCAAATCAGTGACCCAGAACGCATCAAGCTTCAAAGAATTGGGATTCTCGACAGAAGAGTCCATCGCAATGCTTGCTCAATTTGAGAAGTCCGGAGCGAACACTTCAACGATCCTGTCTGGAATGAAGCGAGGCGTTGCAAACTGGGCGAAGGAGGGCAAGAGTGCCAAAGATGGCTTTAATGAATTTGTTAAAGGCGTTCAGGACGGCTCTGTGACCAGCGCGGATGCTGTTGAGATGTTCGGTTCTCGTGCCGGCATCGAGATGTTTAACGCGGCTCAAAAAGGACAGCTTAACTTCCAGGATATGTACGCAGCCATTACCGGCGAGAGCTCCGGGGCTCTTGATCAGGTCTACAACGATACCCTGACTGCCTCCGAAAAGATGAGCCTTGCATGGCAGAACGTAAAGCTTGGCGGGGCTGAGCTGTTTGCCCCTATTGGAGAAGCCATCGGGAATGTGCTGTCAACAAAGATTATCCCGACTATCCAGACGGCGGTGCAAAAAATCGAGCCTATGATGGCTAAATTTAAAGAGTTCTACGACAAGCACATCAAGCCTGTCCTTGATACAGTTGTGGCAGCTGTCGCACCTGTTGTCAGCGAGCTTGCGAGCTGGGTCGGCTCAGCGGTCAAGGAAATTGGCAGTGTGTTCGGCGCTGTCATGCCTGACATTCTCAATATCGTCCAGACGGTCATTCCGCCTGCGATGGGGATTATCAAGGCACAGATGGAAAACGTCAAGGCTGTGGTGGTTCCGGTGTGGAATGCCATCAAGCCGGTTGTCATCAATGTTATGCATGGAATTGCAGCGGTCGTCAGGACGGTATGGCCTATCATCACAAACGTCATTAAAAAGGCCGTCAAGACAATCAAGACAGTTATTGAAGGAATCAAGACAGTAGTCAGCAAGGTTACAGGAACATTCAACAAGGTCAAAACAGCGATTACAAAACCGATCGAGACGGCAAGAACCACTATTCAGAAGGCAATCGACAAGATCAAGAGCATCATTAACAAAGTTAAGCTGAAGCTCCCGCATTTCAGTCTTCCACATTTTTCTGTTTCCGGCGGCAAGGCCCCGTTTGGCATCGGCGGCAAAGGCTCAATGCCAAAGTTTTCGGTTAAGTGGTACGCGGAAGGCGGTATCTTTGACGGTCCCTCGCTGATAGGTGTCGGTGAAAAAGGGACGGAGGCCGTTATCCCTCTGGATCCATTTTGGAAGAAGTTAGACAACCTGGAGAGAGATGGTGGCGACACCATCATCACCAACCACATCACTGTCGATGGTGCGGAGAATCCTGAGGATTTCGCAAATCGCTTCGTGCGTCAGTTACAGATGCAGATAAGGACGGCATAAATGGCAGTTAAAACAAAAGCACCAACAGGGCTGTCCATAACTCGTGAGGATAACGTATTTACGTTCACTTGGAAAATCGGTGATAGCAATTATTCCGATGGACAGCAACTGGAATACAGAGTAGCAGATGGGGCATGGACAGCTATTTCTATTGGCAAGACGGCGACCACTGCGACGTGGACAATGAACAAGTCGCAGTATTATCCGACAACGGCAACAATCGCTTCTTCTGTATCTTTTAGGGTTAGAGGCAACAGAAAAAAATACAAAAAGAAAAAGAAAACCATAAATCCCGGTTGGTCAGACTGGGCGGAAAAAACGCTTGCGATTGCTGCACCAAAGAAGCCGGAGATCACCGCAACACTAGACAGTGAACTTTCTAATAAGACTACATTTAACTGGAATTTGCCTACATCTGATAATGAAAATGCACAGGTGGAATTTTTTGCTAACTATGAATGGCAGACTGCTCTGGTGACGGATAGTGAATCCAAAGACGGCACAGGTGTGGCATATGGCGGTTCTACGACAAGCACGGGTGAGACAGGTTACACAACCCAGACAGAGGATACATCAGTCATTAACGATGGCCATTCCCATACAAGGTGGGTAAGGGTACGGTCAAGAGGAGCTGGCGGAGCTTCCTCATGGGCTCATGCGAGACACGTTTATGCTAGACCGAATCCCGCAACGAATGTATCAACCAAAGTGGAGAAGCTCGGCGCAAGCAATCTGTCTGTCATGGTGTCTTGGAAGACCTCACAGACAGAGGCAAGACCTATTGATGAGATAAGCATCGAATACTCCATAGCCACGCCAGCAAGTGGGATGGCGTGTCCCTCCAATGCGTCATGGACGGTCGCTGATACAGTGGCTTACAAGGACGGTACTGACAAGGCTCTGTTCTATGTGCAGGGAACAGTGGGAGAGGATGAAGCCTTATTCGTCAGAGTAACAACAAAGCATGATTCCTTCACTACTCCATGCGACCCTGTCTTAGCTATGGCAGGTGCTCTTTCCGACCCGACAGGAATCACGGTTCAGACCAACAACACAACACATAGAGCCACGATCACGGCCACGAACAACAGTGGGGTACCTGATTCTTTCCTTGCCATCATCTATAGGGGTGAGGATTATCCCAACACGGCTTTTGTGGTTGGCGTTATTCCACACGGACAAGATTCCGTAACGGTTCAATGCCCTGATTGGACAGGACAGACCATTTCCTTCGGCTTATATGCCGTTGTAGGCACGTACACGGCTCAGACAAGGGCGGACGGGGTATCTGCCTATACCATAGCACCGCACACGAACAAGCCCCTGATGACCTCTGAAACATCATGGGAAGGCGGCAGTGTTCCAGTGGCTCCGACAGGCGTCACGGTCAGTGCAACAGGTGTGTCAGGAACAGTCAGAGTTACATGGAACTGGTCATGGGACGGAGCGACAGGAGCGGAGCTTTCTTGGGCAGACCATGAAGATGCATGGGAATCCACGGATACACCTGATACCTTCGAAGTCAGCAATGTCCATTCAGGACAGTGGAATATCTCAGGGCTTGCAACAGGCAACACATGGTATGTCAGGGTGAGGTTGTATGACGACAGCGATGATGCTACAGTTTACAGCCCTTACTCGGATATGGTGGCTATATCCCTTTCGTCAGCACCGACTACACCGACTTTGATTCTTTCGGATTATGTGGTGCCAGTAGGTGGAACAGTGACCGCATCATGGGCTTATGCATCCACGGACGGCACAAACCAGTCCTATGCTGAAATCTGCGTGGCTACGGTCACATCAGAGGGAATAACCTATGGAGACATCATAGCAAGAGCGGAGACGGCTCAGCACATCGAGATCAGTACAGACGGACTGACAGCAGGGCAGGTCTATAACTTATGTGTGAGAGTTCTGTCAGGGTCAGGAAGCACATCTGATTGGTCTGCTCCCATAGGACTGAGGATTGCCACACCTATAAGCATCAACGTGACCACGGCTTCTGTCGTGGATGGCGTGCTGGCTGAGATGCCTATCGAACTGAATGTGACTGGTGCAGGTAACTCAGGAACAACCACAGTTGCTATCGAAAGAGCGGTGTCTTACTTCATTGACCGTCCTGATGAATCAAGGTTCACAGGTCATGAGGGAGAAACGGTTGCCCTTGTGACGAGATCAGGTGAAGGAGCAGTCACCATCGGTCTTGACGACCTGATTGGAGACATTGACGATGGCGCAAGGTATCGGATCGTAGTGACAGTTAAGGACAGCTTTGGACAGACGGCAGATTATACCATCCTGTTTGACGTACATTGGTCACATCAGGCTCTGATGCCCTTTGCAGAGGCTACAGCGGATGAGGCGACAAATATAGCCTTAATCGTTCCAGTGGCTCCTGACGGGGCTCTGAGCAGTGATAGATGCGATATATACAGGTTGTCCACAGACAGACCGCAGTTGATAGTCAAGGACGGAATATTCGGAGAGACCTATGTTGACCCGTATCCTGCCATCGGAGAATATGGCGGATACAGAGTGGTATTCAAGACAGCAAACGGCGACTACATCACAGCGGATGACAAGCTGGCATGGATAGATGTGGGACGTGAGACAGGGAATTTCCTTGATGCAGACGGAGCAATCATTGACTTTGGAACGGCTCAATTAGAAATCGAATATAACCTGGCTATATCCCACAGCTGGAGCAAGGACTTCAAGGAGACTCAATACCTTGGCGGTTCCGTTCAGGGTGATTGGAATCCTGCCATCGGCAGAACAGCTTCCATATCCACGGCTATGATCTCGCTGACAGATGCAGATGAGATTGAAGCCATGAGGAGACTGGCAGTTTATCCGAATATCTGCCATGTGCGGACACCTGACGGGTCAAGTTTTGCGGCGGATGTGCAGGTATCAGAGGAAAGACCCAGAACATCAGGAAAGTACATCGCTAATTATTCGCTGACTATCACAAGAGTTGATTCTCAGATGCTTGACGGAATGACACTGGAGCAGTACGAAGATGCATTCTTGAACAGGAAAGCCTTCCAAATCGTCAACGGCAGTCTATACGAAATGAGCGATGTATTCAGCGGATATACATTCAGTGTTGAGAATGGTCACTTGATGATGTCTGCGTCAGCAGATGCAGATAGCAACGTCCAGTTTGAGCTGGACGGAGGAAGTTTGACGGTGGATATAAATGAGTAAGATTGACTTAGGCTCGGTTTCGGCTTTTGATATTGCGGTCAAAAACGGCTACGCAGGCACAGAAGCGGACTGGGTGAATGATATTGCTAACGCCAGCGAAAATGCGGAAGCGGCAGCGGAATCTGCGGAATCCGCAAGGCAGTATGCGCAGACAGCGGAGACAGCGGCAGAAGAATCAAAAACCGACTATGAATCTGTTATGAGTGAGATTGATTATTTGTCGGATAAAATTGACGGATTTGAACCGCCAGAAGTTTCGGTTACTCAAACGGGCGAGGGGGCTGAAATCTCCGTTACGGACGCAAGCGGCACAACAACAGCAACGGTATACAACGGGACGGCCACAGATGAACAGGTGGCGGATT
This sequence comes from Candidatus Avilachnospira sp., assembly GCA_045580485.1. GTDB lineage: Bacteria > Bacillota > Clostridia > Oscillospirales > Oscillospiraceae > Avoscillospira. Next base: position 19,258 of record JAZNNW010000086.1, read on the forward strand.
GGCTCGACAATCACCCAGAAGCAACCACAACAGTGCAGGACGGGTCAATTACTACACCTAAAATGAACCAAGAAGCCTTGAATTATATTTCGTCTGGAAAATTGGCAAAAATCAAGAGGCTGAATCTTCTTAATAACACAACTTTCACAGATGGCCGACTTAACACAGACGGAACCATTGCATCGACTTCAGATTATAAAGTAACGGATTATATTCCGGTGACTGAGTTGCAGTTTTACAAAGGCGTTAATCTTGACCGCTGTGCTTTATATGCATCAGACAAGACCTTTGTAAGTATGCCGACAGCATCCTTTTTTGCTCGTGACTATGGGCATCCTATTGCTAGCGGTGCGTCATATATACGGATTGATGTATCAAACGCAAACTTGTCAACGGCCATATTTGATGAATATGAATATTACACAGGTCAAACAGACGGCTATGCAGTAACTGGTGTTTCTGATAACATGGAGGACTTTGTTGGAAAAGGACTCACTCCTCTTGGCGAATCCAACAATGTCATGTTCGCCAAAGGGATAAATTTGGCAGATGCTTATAATGATGACCTTTATGTCTGTGGGACATCACAGGTTTCAATTAGCCCTGACGATGGAACACTAGACATAAAAGACTGGGATTACAAGGTCAAGAGTGGCGCATATACCATTCCTAATAACGGCTGTATATCCTGTGGCACATACATCCCTGTGACTGCAGGTCAGGTGCTTTTCTGTAATTACGAGCTGTGGAACAGTGCATATTATGATTCAAACAAGGCTTATTTAGGCAAAATAACATGGCCAACAACTTCTGGCATTGGTTGGATTGTGCCAGAGGGATGTGCTTATGTGAGGCTTAACTTTAAAGCATATCATGATTCAACATCTGCCACATGGTTAAAGTCATTGGATGATTACAAAAAGGTTGTGCTTTATTGTGTGGATACTACAGAAAGACGAACGCCAACGCCGAGGTATTACACAACACCATATCAGTTGGATGGTGCTATTATTTCGCCCAATTATCTTGATAAGGTTGAGCCGAACATGATTGACAGCAGTTTTCTATCAGCCATGAAATGCCTTGCGATAAGGGAAGTGAATAAAAGAGACCATGCATACCGCATTGGCAATTTTAATATGTGGGTAAGCACAGGAGTTAGCGGATGGGATATGACAAGAAAGATGCTCATGGACTACGGTGTCGACTTCTGTGGATTCCAGGAAGTGTCCACATATACAAACAATGTTCCTGCCGATTTTGGCGTGTTCATGGAATCATGGCAGTTTGCAGATGGCTTTTCTCCTACTAGGAGCGGAGGGACAACTGACAATCCTCTGTCCATAGTGTCAAGATATGCGGTGCAGGAATGGTCAGAGTGGGAGATGACGTCTGCTCCGTCCAACAAATTCTGTGTTAATGCAAAGATTCAACTGCCCAGATATTTGGATGTTTATGAGCCTAAAAAAATCTTGTCCTTGTATACCATCCATCCGCCGATAACCACAAAAACAAATCTGGTTAATATCGCAACAGAGCTCCTGGGTGTTATAGCAAACGATGAATCAGATTACATTGTGGTTGTTAGTGATACAAACGATTATGGCGATCAAGAATCTGATAAGTCCTTTTGGAATACAATGAATGCAGGCGGCATGGCTCCTGTCATCCCCATCGACACAAAGACCATTACTCAAGATAGCATTAGCCAACAGGGTGATGAATATCCATCAAAACAGTGGCGTCATAATTCAGTTGACCAGATTTTCATTTCTTCAAACATTGAATGCGTTGGATTTGATGTTGTCAACACAAAGGAAGAATATGCGGTAACTGGCATTTCAAGTGGGGCGACTGATAACGAACCGGCTCTTTCTGACCACGACTTTGTGTTTGCGGATTTGGTTTTTAAGAACGAAGAGAGACAGTGATCAAGCGGTGATTTAAATGAACTGGAACAAAGGATTTTCAGCAACATACTACGCATCGGTGGTAGACCCTTCCACATGGCGGGATATAGAACGTTTCGAGATCATTGATGGCGATATAAACAGGAGCGCCAACAACCTGATGGAATCTGCATCCATTTCAGTCATGAACTACAACCGTGGCGAGATATGGGTGCGGATATGGCTGGATGTGGAACAGGCAGGAGCATCAGAACATGTAGCCCTGTTCACTGGTATGACCTCTTGCCCGAAAGATGACATTGACGGATACAGGATCAGTAACAAAGTAGATTTGTACTCTGTCCTTAAAGTCGCAGAAGACGTCCTTTTGGAACGTGGTTGGTACTGCCCTGCAGGATTCAACGTGGGTCACATGGTTCAACGGCTTCTGTCCGTGTCTCCTGCGCCCTGCGTGATTGACGGAGAAACACCAGCCCTTAAAAATGCCATCATCGCAGAGAGCGGTGAATCAAACCTGTCAATGGCATGGAAACTGATAAAGGCTGTCAACTGGAGAATCCGCATTGATGGTGACGGAACTATCCATGTTTGCCCACAAACCACAGAAATATCTGCAAGATATGATGCCCTTGAAAACGACGCCATTGAACCGAAGATGTCACGGGAATATGATTGGTATTCCTGTCCGAATGTCTTCAGAGCGGTTGTTGATGAGGTATCAGCGGTGGCCAGGGATGACTCTCCTGATTCTCCCTTATCAACTGTCAACCGTGGGCGTGAAATCTGGATGGAAGACACATCCTGTGACTTGGCAGAGGGTGAGAGCATAGCGGATTATGCTGTGCGGAGATTGAAGGAAGAGCAAAGAGTAGTCACATCCATATCCTATGACAGGAGATACAACCCTGACATAAGACCCAGTGACTTAATCAATATGCATTATCCTGAGCAGAAGGTCGTGGGGACGTACATGGTAGATTCACAAAGTATCGAGTTAGGATACGGAGCAAGCACAAGCGAGGAGGCGGTGAAATATGAGCGCGACTTATGACAAGATCATTAAAGGGTTCGCACAGGCCATAAAAGAGTCAACAGAAAAAGGGACTTCGCCCTATGACACCACCGCCGAAGTCCTTCGTGTAGATGGTGACACGGCATGGGTACACATATCAGGCGGAGTCGATGAAACGCCTGTCAAGAAGACCATAGACTGTAAAGCTGGGGATACAGTTCAGTTGAGAGTCGGAGGCGGCAGAGCGTGGATCACTGGAAATGCAACCGCACCGCCCACGGATGATACCACGGCTAAAGAAGCCAATAAAAATGCAAAGACCGCAAACAAAAATGCCATTCGTGCCATCAAGACGGCTGAGGCAGAAGCGGATGGAAGAAAGCTGTTAATCCGTCAGGTGGCGGATGGTATCGAGATTGGCTTTGAAAACAGCGGATACAAAGCCCTGATAAATGGTGAAGGTAGCTTCGATGTGATTACGGCATCCGGAGAAACGGTAGCAACTTTCTCTGAAGAGTCTACCATGCGGTCGGTAAGGACTGAGACATGGGATGTGCATGGACTTACGCCTGAAGTGGAAGTAGAAGCATGGCAACAGCTTACACCTGACGGAACACAGTTCTATAAACGTGAACATTCTATAGACGAAGACTTTTCATATGACAAATCACAAAGCACGATCATAGATGCATACGGCATAAAACCGCAGGGAAGCGGAGCCATCTTCACGCTGGGAGCAAATGTCAGGGCACCAAATGAAACAAGGCTATGGCACATGAAGACGGGTAGTGGGTCTTACCTGATTGAGGGTGCATGGTTTGGTGCAGGATATATCACTTCTTCAAAGACGAAAGTCAATTTTACCATCCCACTTGCAGTCCCAGTTGTGGAAGGAGCGCCTGTATCCTGCTATATGATGGATGCGACTATGCGACAAGGTGGTAACTACATCCTTGGTGATGGAGATTCTACAGAGGATGTTGACCCTTCGTATGTAACAGTAACTACTTGCCCATCAGGACTAAATATCTCAATCGACTTCCCGTCTGCCTTGTCAGGAGCGACAAATAATGACGCAGTCGGAATCGTATGTAACTACTACATAAGCGTAGGAGCCGTAAGCTAATGAAAAAAATCAAAACCAAAGACAAAAAATATCCTCTCAAGATCGTCCTTGAGAACGGCACGAAGATCACGGTGCCGAAACAGAGCAAATTTTCAAATGCTTTTCTGCGGAAACATGGGTGTTCCTTGATGGCGGAATATGTGGCTTTGCAGTTTTGCGGTATCCACAAATGGCCGATAGACCTTTACAAGTGGCATAAGAAGCACACAAAGAAGGAAGTAAAGGCAAAAGTTACCTTACGTGGTGTAGCAAAGGGAATTGATTCCATCGGTAAGAAGAAAGCAGATGCGACCTACTACAGGGAAGTCTCAGCCAGCCGTATGAAGGAAGCACTTGAAAAGGGTCAAGCCGTGATCATGGAGCAAAAGAATCCAATCCATTCCATCTGCATCATCCCTGACGGTGATACACCATGGTTGGTCAACTACGGAAATGTCACGAAAGCAGACGTCGGCAAGCTCGCCAAGACGGCGACAACCAATAAGACCTATCGCGGCATGATCACGATCAAGAGGAGGTGAATCCATTGAGCCCAACCATTCAAATCATCTCCCAGTGGGTAGGACTGGCCATTCAGGTAGGCACTCTGATAGGCCTCCTGTACGCCCTGACGGTCTTTCTGGAGAAGCCCAACAACTCACAGAACGAGAGGATAGCAGCTCTGGAGGCATGGCAGAAGGACGTAGACAGGCGGCTCGAGAAGGGCGATGGCCAGTTCACTGATGTCAGAGACGCCAACAAGGTCACACAGGAAGCCCTGCTTGCTCTGCTGTCTCATGCCATAGACGGCAACAATACCGAGGAGCTGAAGCAGGCCAAGAAGAATTTGAACGATTATTTGATCAAGAAATGAGGCGATTCTTATGAGTGATAAAACGAAAATCTGGCTCAAGGCCAATGCGATTAGAGCAGGCAAGACATTCTATCAGTCACTGATAGGATCCATCCCTGCTACATTTGTCATCACACCTGCGATGATTCAGTATTTCAACATCAGCTACGTTTATATTATCCTGGCATGGATAGCAAACGCATTGGTAACAACCTTTGTGTGTTTTGCGTCTAACAGATTCCATAGCCTTCCGGAAGTGGAACTGATGACCGAAGACATTCCTGATGAGATCATAGCGGAGGAAGAGGATGAGAACATCGAGCAGAGGGATACAACTAATTAAGTCTTTTGAGGGCTGCCGCTTGACAGCCTACAGGGATGCCGGTGGCGTGTGGACAATCGGCTGGGGCGCTACGAATGCCGACAAGGCAGTGACTGGCAAGACCATCAAGAGCGGCCTCACGATCACGCAGCCACAGGCGGAGAAGTGGCTGATCGAATCCATCAAGCAGAGATATGAACCAAAGGTCGAGAAGTACGAGAAGATCTACCACTGGAATCAGAACCAGTTTGACGCCCTTGTAAGCTTTGCCTACAACATCGGATCCATTGATCAGCTGACCAATGAAGGCAAGAGAGATAAAGAGACAATTGCCCGGAAGATCCTTGAGTACAACAAGGCAGGCGGTAAGGTACTCCAGGGACTTGTCCGGAGACGAAAGGCTGAGCACGACCTCTTCTGCGAGCCGATGATCATTGGTTACCCTGGCTACTTCCCGGAGCTGCCGAAACGTGGCTGGTACATCAAGGGAGACGGGATCACGACCAACACGAACCTTAAAGGACAGATAAAACGTGTCCAGCGGGTCCTAAACTGGGTCCTTGAAGGTGACCTGGTTGTTGATGGGATGTATGGTGAAAAGACAGCTGCAGCAGTTCGAAAGCTGCAGAAGATGGCCGGGCTGACGGTGAACGGGAAGTTCGGAGATAAATGCCTTGCGATTTGCAAGGAATACAAGAAGATCGTTAGATGAGAATCGGGGAGGCACAGACCTCCCCTTTTTCTATTTATCGGATGGGGTATTATGTGGGGTATTGATTAGTAAAAACCGCATAGTTAAGCCATTTTGTCACGGCTTCCCAAGCTGGACACGCGGGTTCGATTCCCGTCACCCGCTTGAGTATGATAATTGCCCTGAGAGCCTTTATTTATGCGGTTCTCAGGGTTTTTCTTTTTGCCTTGATTTTTCCATATTCTGTAAAAAAACAGGACAAAATCAGCCGTTTTTATACATTTAGATGGGGTATTAGATGGGGTATTGGGGTATTAGTTAATGATGTTCAATTTTTGGGCCGCCTCCATCAACAACTCCTCATCTTGATGGGTATAAATGTTTGCTGTTGTAGAAATATCTGCGTGGCCCATCAGTTTTTGAGCAGTACGGATATCAATGCCGGCTTTCTGCAGGTCCGTGCAGTAGGTGTGCCGAAGGCAGTAAGGCACGAAGTCTTCCGCCAGAGGAAAAGGCGGGACCAGTTTATTCCTGTGGGTCCGGCACCCCATGGAGATATTCATTGCCCTTTTGAGCGCCTTGACAAGGCTCTGGTAGCCAGACCTCGTATAAGGCCGCCCATTCACTGTCAAGAATACATTCTCGAACGGTGATCCCTTGGGCAGACTGGTGAACAGGTCAAGCGGCATCGGCACTGTCCTGTCAGAATTGACTGTCTTTGTTCCTCTAATGTGCAGATAGGGGATCCCCTCCTTTACAGAGATATCGCCGTGCTTGATCGCAAGGGCTTCCGTAGGTCGGCATCCGCAGCGGAGCATGGCCAGGAACGGAAGGAACCTGGAGTTGTCTGCGCATACCTTGATGAGGTGGGTGCGCTCGTTGGCTGTGATGGCCCTCCTGTGCGTTGTATGACCTTTTGGGCGGACGATGAACTCTGCCGGATTCTCGGAGATCATGTGGTTTTGCTTCGCCTTCTCGAACAAAAAATACAGATCCTGAAAGATTTTGTTTATGTACTCTTGCGAGAAACCCTTCTTGCCATTGATGAAATTCTGGCACATAACAGGCTTGATCTTGCCGATCGGGAACTTCCCCAGCTCCGCAAGGACATGCTTATTCATTCGGATCTGGATGTCTTTGAAGGTCTTCTCCGACACATCCGCCTTGTATGTGTCAAGGGCGATCTCGGCCCACTGGGAGAGAGGAATGCTGCTGTCGTAAACAACAAGGTTCCGCTCAAGAGCCAGCTTCTTTTCAGCCGCCTTCCGATAGAGCTCCTGTTTTGTTTTGGCGTACACATAAATGCGCTGGCCTTCAAAGGTAAAGGATGTCTTGTATTTGTATGTCTTCATTTGTTTCACCTCCCGTGGAATGGTCGGCTTAATCATGCGGATTTAGTCAAGGCAAGTCAAGGTTTTAGTCAAGAATTAAAATGCGATGGTTTCCGCTCAAAAGCAAAAGACACCCGTACAATTACCAGCACGAATGTCTTTTTTAGTTGTAATACGCCTTCTTTTAATTAATTATATTATTCGCGCTCATTATCCCCAATATCATCTTCTGTTGGCATTTTGTTTGCAAGAACTCCAATCAGATATTTTAGCAATTCAATTGCGCAGTCATAATCCATTATGAGAGATGCGATTTCGTGCGTATCAAAACTTAAATCTCCGTCATCGTTTATAACGGATGGGTCATTTTGAATAAATTTAAGTATAATGCTTTCTTTTTCTTCGTTACTCAGTCCCTGAAATCCGTTAGCGTACTGCAGCATTTTTCCATCCCTCCTCTATGTATTGAACACCAACACCTTTAAAATTATTATTTTTTCCCTTATATTCGCTAAAAGAATATACATTGGCTGAACCAAATTGGTTGGTTTTTGTTATGCGTTTAATAGTATTGGCGGTATTGCTGTTATTAAAAACAATATCAGCATTAAAATCCAGTTTTGCAGATATTTCTGCTAATTTTCTTAGTGTAAAATTATAATCTCCGTTTTCCCACCGCGACACCATTGATTGCTGCACTCCCAAGTATTTGGCAAATTCTGTTTGGTTCATTCCGAGACGAATCCGCTCTTTTACTATGGCCGTAGATACTTGTGACATAAGTTTTGCTTCGATCATATCAGAACTATCTAAATACGGCTCAAACAACGCTAAAAGAGATTCAATTCCTTTAGATACCTTCTTACTCATCTTCATGCCCTCCTGTTAACTCTTTATATCTATTTTCAAGTACAGGGATAAACGTAGAATAATCTGTTTTTCTTTTCCCGGCTCGTTCAAAAAAAGCGCTAAGAAACTGTGGTTGATCATTGTCATCAAAACATAATAATAATCGTATATTGAATTGCTTAGCTTTTATACGAATGGAATAAAAATTTCGAGAAACACCCTTAAGCTTTTCGTGATTTGAACTCACTTGATCAATATTTCGCCCAAACGAACTAATGTAATTCAATTGTATCCTCAATTTTTTGAAAAATGCAGTCTCTTTTCCGCTTAAATCATTCAGCAGAAGAGCCGTTATTTCTTCGAGAAACTTTGGATGAAAGCGATATCCTGATAGGAATAATGCTAATTCCAGCAACAAATCATTTTTGTTCATATTTCCCTCAATTATATAACATATAAGTAATAATGAAAATGGATTTGATTACCAATATTACTAATATATCATAACAATTAGTGCTTTATTTTGTCAAATTCTTTCTGGTTACCTTTTTTTGCATTAATTATATCAAATTGATTTTATTCTCTAGCGCTTCTTTTCAACTTCTCCTCAATCGCGGCAACAATGAACTCATTCATGCTCATTCCGGCAGCAGCTGCAGCGGCCTTGATTTGTTCCTTTTTCTCTCACATCCCCCTCATCACTCCCAGCTCCGGAACAAAATACACGACATACCTGCCGATCTGCTTGGCGGTTCCGTATTTGTCACGGTAGCACTCTACTGCTTCCTGCAGGAATTCCTCGGTCACTCCCAGGAACTCCGCTGCTTCCGATCTGCTTCGGCAGCCGGCCTCGTAAGCATCAATGATCCCCTGCAGACCGATCATCTGATCATGAGCCCACCTTCTTGCCCGGAGCTCCTGTTTGCGGTTGGAAACATCCGACTGGTCAAGGATGTTCCCTGTGCTGGTGTAGTGGTGTCCCAGCTCCTCAGCGAGCACACAGGCCTTCTTGGAGGATGTGGGGATGTCCTGCCTGATGGCTACCCTGTTGTCTTTAATGCGTCCGTCATGTGCCTGCAGGGGCTTTTCTTTGACGATGAGTCCTTCTCTATATGCTTCTTCCTGTAAAACTTCGTACTTTGTCATGTCATTCATCTCCAGTCTGCTGTCAGCGGTCATTCACAGGATAGCAAATTAAAAGTTCGAAAAACTACCCTCAGAAATTTTCATCATTCATTATGTCCTCATCGGATTGGAACATTTCTTCGGTTGCATCTATATCATTCCGCTCATGGGCGGCATTAACAAAGGCTTCAGCTTCTTCGACATCTCGGAGGTTTTTGGTATATGTGGTGACTTTATTTTTGCCGATGTCGGAGAGCACATTGTAATCATCAAGGAGGTTGGATTCGTCGGGGCGGAGGGTACGGTTTATTGTGGTTGACGGAATCTCTGGAGAGTCTGTCCATCCCATAAGATAAGCGGGAGTGGTTCCGAAAACGTTGGCAATCGCCTCGATTTTATCTGAGGGAATATTGGTTATAATATTATTTTCGTACTTATACAGATTCTGTTTAGATACCGGTATCTTAGAAGCCAATTCTACTTGACTCATGTTGTGGGCCTCTCTCATAGCTTTGATTCTCTCGCCTTTTGTCATATGCATATCCTCCTTTTTCCTTATTATTGTGAGAACTAGAATAGCACAAAAAAGTTACTAAAGCAAGAAAAAATATCTTGACAAGTTACAAATCCGTGATAATATGAGAGTAACTTAATAAGATACTTCTAGGGAGGTGATGAGTTGATTCAGGTAAATAAGTTGAGAGGACTGATCGCAGAGAAAGGTCTTTCTCAGACTGATGTTGCCAAAGAAATAGGGATTACTCCAAAAACATTCTATGAAAAGATGAAGAATGGAGTATTTGGAAGCGATGAGATAGAGGTTATGATAAACCTACTAGACATCGAGGACCCTGTTTCTATTTTTTTTGCTCAGAAAGTAACTTAAAAAGATACTTTTACTACGAGGAGGTGGAGACAGATGACAAAAACGGAGTTGGCAAAGGAAATCACCAGAGCCAATGGCGGCAGCCCTTTGATTAAGTTATCGAAGATAGCAGAAATTGTCGGGGACAAAAATACTCAACGAGTCAAAAGAACCTATCTTGTTGGCCTTGAGACCATCGGCAAGCGCTACTTCGTGCCGGAGGTCGCCGAGGCTTTGAAGAGAAACGCAAAGGTTTAATCAAAACTGAATATTGGTGCCTTCCGGCAGCCGGGACGCCGTTACATGTTAACCCTATTGATAAACGGTTGAAACTTTTCTTGTGCATATACATTCCTGCTCATGCGTCCCGGTTACTGGAGGGCATCAGAGAAAGAGAGGAGTAACGATGTTTGAAATGGAAAACAAAGCCCACATCTGTCAGTGGTTAAGAACACCGCTCGGATTAACAAGAGCAGGCGAAGCTGTCAGAGATGTAATTTATGACGAGATGACAAGCACGGTCAAGATAGTATTTGATGGCGGCGGTGAAAAGCTGGTCAACGTATTTGGCGATTCGGGAATTGCGATGATTTCCGACATTTGTAGAGCGCTGATGTAGGAGGGTGATTATGACAGATAGAATCATGACATTTGTAAGCGGAATGTGTGCACCAGTCTTACTTTGGGTAATGGTCAGCTGGGCAGATGTGATCAGCAACAACATGGACGGAGCGGTTCATGCCTGGAATTTCTTTCAGGTGGTGTTCGGATGATAGGCAAATTCTATGATTACCTATTCGAGATCGGCGACAGATACGCCAAGGAATACGGCAGGAAGTCCTTCCCTGTTGAGATCGTTCACGAGATCACCGATGCCCTGCACAGGGCTTACGATGAGGGACAGGAGAATAAAATACTGGTCAGCAACCGTCCTCCGGAAAGCCTTGAAGAGGTGTTGGCCTTCGGTCATGAGAGAGTCACACCCTACATTGACCCGGATGACGGTCAACTGATGTTTGAACTCTGCATCGGAGGGACGGCCTACAAGAAGCACTGTGACACAGCCTATGAGGTTGTGACCAAGATAGTTAATAACTGGGATCGTGGCTGGAAGCAGGCAGACAGATTACAAGAGAAACTTGATGACGCAGAAATAAAAATCGAGAAGCTACGCAATGTCATTGCGAAGCTGAAAGCAGAGAGGAGGAGCAACTTGTATATTGAGAAGGCTCTCAGAGACGCCCTGAGGGACTACGCAGACGGGAAAGAGGTTATGGTCTTCCAGAACGGAGACATTACCACGGCGGTAAGCGTGGGGTCATTACTGGACGGCAAACGGTTCCTGGTCAATGACAAGGATGAGGCGACAGAAGAGAAAGCCGAACCTGTTAAACAGCCGAAAGCCGAGCCGCCCAAGGCTCCTAAGGTGCCCAAGAAACCAAAAGAAGAACCGATTCAGAAAACAATCATTTCGCCAACGGCACAGGAGCTGATTCAGGAAGACCTTGACCAGCTGAGCGAGAGATCAAGAGAGCTGGTACAACCCTTATCAGAGACAGAAGCAGAAATAGTCGTCCGCTGGAATAATCCCTATAGGATGAGCCAGAAGAAAATCAGCCAGGAACTGGGGCTGAGCCCTTCTACGATCTGTAACAAAATGAAGGATCTCGAAGGTTATTTCGGGGTGGCCACGATCAAGAGCAGAGAAGTGCCGTTCCTGCGGCGCAGGGAGGTGCCGAATGAGGAAGCCTAGACCACCCATGTGGACCGATGACCCGGTTAAGGACGCAGAGGCGTGGGATGAATATTTGGAACATCAAAACGATGAGGAACCCGAAGAACCAGAATATGACAGATGGGAGGATTTATATGGCATTACCAGTACTCGTGCTCGGGCGAAGCGGCTCGGGTAAAACTTATAGCTTGAAAAACTTTACGAAGGATGAAGTCGGCATCATATCTGTTGAGAAGGGACGGCTGCCGTTCCGATCAGAATTAAAAACAGTCAAGGTGCCGGCTTACGAAAAGATGGCTGATATTAAATCGGCAGCAGAAGCAAACAGGGCTAAGTATTCCTGGATTATGAATGTGATTCAGAAGGCAAAGACAAAAGCGGTTGTTATTGACGATTCTCAGTATTTACTGGTCAACGAAATGTTTGACCGTGCCTATGAGAAAGGTTTTGAAAAATTTACCAACATCGCCGCTAACTTTCGAAACCTGATTCACTTCATCAACGATCTGGAAGACGAAGACAAGATTGTCTACTTCCTGCATCACTCAGAGTCAGACTCTAACGGCAGAGAAAAGTGTAAGACCATCGGCAAGATGCTCGATGAAAAACTGACAGTGGAGGGCTGCTTCGATATTGTCCTCTACTGCGAAGACCATAAGTTCTTCACCCAGAGCAACGGACAAAGTTCCGCAAAGACACCTGAGGACATGTTTCCTCTGGAGATCCCGAATGATCTGAAGGCGGTAGACAGCGCAATCCGTGAATATTACGGAATGGAGGGTAAATAAAAAAGCAGCCGCCCAAATAAGCTAACACGGGCAGCTGCAAACAAAGAATTCACTAACAATTTAGCACATTTAGGAGGAATAAGCAAATATGGCATTACCGAAATACGATAAAAGCAAACGAAGAAAGACATTCAAACAGCTCCCGATCGGGGCTTATGTGCTGGAGATCAAGAGCGCAAAGGAAGATCCGAACAAGAGTGGAAACGGCACACATCTGAAGATCGCCTTCGATATTGCTGAGGGCGAATACAAAGATTTCTACATGGAGCAGTGGAACAACAGCACCAGTGAGGACAAGAGATGGCCTCTCGATGCTATCTACTATCTTTCGGTGCCACACAGTGGCTCTCAGGCGTTTGTTGAGGAAGGCTGGAACACCTTCTTTGCTGATCTCGAGGACAGCAATAACGGCTTCGTGTTCTCTGGCGACCTCAAGACTCTCAAGGGTAAACTGATCGGCGGCAAATTCCGCAACGAGCAGTCAGAGTACAACGGCAATATTTATGACCACGTTCGCTTGGCATATACCTGTGTTGCTGACGATGTGCGCTCTGGTAACTACGGAGCCATGCCAAAAGACAAGCTGATCGCTCCACCCGCTCCTACAGTGCAGGCCACTCCCGAGGGCTTCATCGACATCCCTGACAATATCGAGGACGAGGTCCCCTTCCTGTGACACCATTCGAACTTGATGACGCTCTGAAGTCCTTCAGGATCATCGTTGATACACGTGAGCACAACAACCCACGGGCATCCAAGAGGTATGAGTCCTTCGGTGTGCCTGTGGAACGTGCCACGCTCTCGTATGGCGACTACTGTGCCAACGTGGACATTGATGGCAAAGCCCTGCTGGACACCAGTATAACAAACAGCCCTTCATGCGTCATCGAGCGCAAGATGGGACTTGATGAACTGGCGGCCAACTTCACAAGAGGGCGCAAACGCTTCCAGAGGGAGTTTGAGAGGGCAGCGGCTAACAATGCAAGAGTTTACCTGCTTGTCGAGAATGCAAGCTGGGAGGCGATCATGAAGCATCGCTACCGCTCGAAGTACCACCCAAAAGCCTTCATGGCGAGCATAACTGCTTATATGGTGCGGTATGGGATGGTGCCGGTCTTCTGCAAGTCAGACAGCTCCGGAGAGGTCATCAAGGAGATCCTGTACAGGGACATCAAGGAGAGGTTGGTGAACATGGATGGATGAAGATAAATATACGAAGTTTCCAAATGAGCTACTGGAAGCCATAATGTCCTACCGGTTTTCGCCAACTCAAATGGCAGTGCTTCTGTATATTGTTCGCAAGACTTATGGATGGGGCAAGCACGAGGATCAAATATCGATCTCGAAAATGGCGACAAGTATCGGCCGGTACCGGAGCACGACAACGGCTGCAGTCAGCGACCTGGTCAAACTGAACGTCATCGAAATCGAGAAAGAAGGCAGCGGGAGGCCCAACACGATGCGGATCCTTGACCCGAAAAATTGGGACAGACCTGTCCTAGAAACAGGACATGTACTGAAATCCGGACATGTACTGAAAACAGGACAGGTAGGTGTCCGAAAATCCGGACAGGGGGGTGTCCTGAAAAATGGTCAGGTACCTGTCCGAAAATCCGGACACACAAAAGAAAAGAAAGAAATAAATAAAGAAATATATAAAGAAAGCCAAAATCCAAAGAAAAAAGGATGGGGCGACTTCGAGGAGCACAACTACAATTGGGATACCATCGAAGCGCTCCTTGGCAGAAAGATCAGAGAGGAGAACTAAATGAAGACATTGAAGGTAAGGCTGACATTCCTGGAGGATTGCCTCGGGACTGCCAGCAACAACAAAGAGTTACATTCGGAGTACATCGCAAGTAAGGCACCGAACGCCAAGAGCAAGACAGAGGAGATCGAGGCTCTCGGTGTTGAGGAATACGAGAAGAAGTCAATGACGGTCTTCCCGAGACTTGAGGATGGCACTCCTTTTATTTGGGACTATCAGATCAAGGGATTCTTCAAGGATGCCTGCTCGTCACTGCAGAGATGCAAGGGCGAGGAATGTGCCAAGAAGTCCTGCGGCTTGAAGGCCTACAAGAAGATCATTGACGGCTGCATTTTTCCGGAGCCCAGGAAGATTCCGATTGATATGAAAGATGAGGAGATTGATGAGTTGCAGAGACCACTGAGGGCTCAAACGGCACAGGGCGAGCGGGTAACCCTCGCTCACTCAGAGACTGTTCCCGCAGGCAGCGAGATTGTGTTCGATGTTGTTTGCCTGTCGGAGGCATACGCAGATGCCGTGATCGAATGGCTTGACTACGGGAGGCTTAAGGGTCTCGGCCAGTGGCGGAATGCCGGATGGGGTCGTTTCAAGTATGAGCTGATAGGCTGAGGCATAACTTGGCAATGAGTTGCGAGGGTATTGCATAGGCATGGCCTAGTCAAGAATGCTGTGGCAAAGCGCGGTCTTACGGAGCGTGGCAGAGGAAAGGCATTGGATTACAACGTGATGATTGCAGGGGCATTGGACGGAGCTGTTTAGTGCCGCAATGGCATTGTGTATCATTGAGTAGCCCTGAAAGCTATGGCAAGGAAACGACTTGAACGGCAACGGCATAGTTTTGGTAGTTCAGCGGAGCAGAGGAAACGCATAGGCCAGCGATGGCAGTGAACTGTTTAGAAGAGCAGTGGTGAAGCGAAGCGGTGCAATACAGAGCGGTGGCACAGGATAGCCCTGATAAGCGTAGCAATGGCTTAGTTTGGCTAAGAATGGTCTAGCTAAGGCGGAGCATTGAGAGGCCGAGCAGGTAAAGCAGAGGCAAAGAGAAGAGATGAAAAGAAATACATTGATAGCTAGGGCAAAGCGAAGCACAGAGTAGCTGAGGCGCGGCTTAGGACTGCGTAGCTATGGCTAAGTTATGTACGGCCAGGGTGGAGCTAAGCAGTGCGGAGGCAGAGAGGAGGAAGCATATGAGGTTGATAACAGCAACAGTGCTGGCTTGTTTGTTTGCAGTATTGTGCAGTAAGGCGGGAGCCGACCGCAACAGCTTGATGATTGGTGTGGCCGTGATCCTGGCTGGCGGGATTATTGGAGGTGGCGAATGATGGTTGAACGGCAGGTAATAGTGACATGGTATAAGCCAGACGAGAAGCTTCCGCCAGAAGGAGAGTATGTGGTGGCTACTATATCAGGTAAGACACGGAACGTTACTTTTGACCGTGCCTTTGTCATGGCAACATGGTTTGGAGACGATGGATGGGTTGTTGATGATTATGACTTTTCGTTAAAAGGCGCAAGCCTGATCGTTCATGCGTGGGCTGATTTAGAGCCCTACAAAGGAGAATGAGAATGACACTCGAACAGGCAATCCGTCACTGCCTTAATGTGGCGGAAACATGTACAGTGAGAGAATGTGCCGAAGATCACCGTCAGCTTGCAACATGGTTGAGAGATTACAAGAGACTGCTTGCCAAAGAATCAGGAAAACTGCGATGCAGGACCTGCGTCCACTTCGAAGATGAGGCTGAAGAATGTGGCAGATGTTTTGAGTACAGTGCATGGAAGGGAGGACACGATGATTCATATCAATGATAATGACACGCCGTGTTTGGTCGCTAACAAAATTATTTATGGGACAAAAGAAGGGAAGCCAAATAAACTTGCTCAGGCATTCGGACAAATTGGCGGTGATGATATGTATGACATTGATGAAATCAAGGAAATAGCTGAGCATCTACTTATCTACTACAACACCTATAAAGACAGG
>JAZNNW010000087.1:0-29484 GCA_045580485.1 Candidatus Avilachnospira sp.
CACACCTGCCAAGATGAACAAGGCCATCGACAGAAGCGAATTCGTCTCCATCTTCGTCAAGGCTATGGACGAAGGCAGCCTGGT
This sequence comes from Candidatus Avilachnospira sp., assembly GCA_045580485.1. Classification (GTDB taxonomy): domain Bacteria; phylum Bacillota; class Clostridia; order Oscillospirales; family Oscillospiraceae; genus Avoscillospira. The sequence goes on from JAZNNW010000087.1 coordinate 85, forward strand.
CGGTTACAACGAAGTGGCTGACAACGCCATTCCCGATGTGAAGGCAGACGACGAAAACGCCGAAGCCATCTACAAGTTCTACCGTGCCGGTATTCTCACCGGTTCCGATGGCAAGGGCACTTTCAATCCCACCAGCTCCATTAAGCGGAGTGAAGTGGCTGCGATCCTCAGCAGAATGTATAACGAAAATGTCCGTCAGGCTATCACCCTGAAGTAAACAAAACCCAAAACAGCCCCTCTCCTGTTGGAGAGGGGCTGCTTGCTGCGATAGGGGAGTGGTCAGATGCTATAAAGGGCAGCGACGGCCTCCATGGAATAGAAGTCCTCGGCTGCATTTCCTTTTTTCAGCGCCATCCGCACATAGATCGCATCGATGATGACACTCTGCACCGTCTGATAGACATACTGGGTCAAGTGGATGGTCTGAGGCGCTGAACCGGAGTACAGTGTGATATCTGCCACGGAGGGGGAAGTGGGACTGTCGATCAACAGAATAACGGTGGCACCGTTCTTCTTCGCCTGTTCAGCCATACGGGGGTAGAGCACTTCGTCAGGCTGGCGGCTGATCAGGAACAGAACATCGCCCTCTTTCAAGTAAGCGCTGGAGTATAACTGATAAAAGGTGTCGGAGTAGCAGATGGCGTTGAGACCAAGGCGAAGCAATTTGTGGGTCAGATCCTGCGCAATGGACAGGGCAGAGCCGGGTCCGTGGATCAGAATTCGATTGGCGCCCAGTAAAGCATCTGTCGCCTGCTCCAAGAGGGCAGGGTTCAGATTGTGATAGGCATTGTTGATAGATTGAATCGTGCTCTGGAAGACATATTCCATGGTCTCCAACGCAGAGGAATTGGGATCGATCTCTTTGGTGGTTCCTTCCAGTGGATTGGCAAGATCCTGTGCCAGCGCTACTTTCAGCGCCATGAAAGAGGAGAAGTTCAGCTTCCGGCTGGCCCGGATGACGGTAGCACCGCTGATACCGCTCTTTTCTGCCAGCTCTGCCACAGAGTAGTGGATGATCTGATTGGGATGCTGGAGAATGTAATCACAAACAACTGCCTCCGATTTAGTCATATCGGACAGTTTGGACTGAATGGTCATAAGAATGGAAGATGGATGCTTATTGGCAGACATGGTATCAACTCCTTTTCTGCATTATAACAAAATCCTGCACATCAGGCAATGCTGAAAAGGTATTTTTGAAATAAAATTTCAAAAATACCTTTAGTTTTTGTAGAAATGGAAATTTACTTTGAAATCTGATTTCGGTATAATAGACGAAAAAGCGTTGCATTGCTGACCGTCTCATAATATTGAGAATGTCCAAGCGAAAAAGATTTCTGCCATAAATGAAACACCTTCCTTATGGCAGTTTGTCTTGATTACCCCTTCCTTAGTCCCGGCGGTTCCGTTTTCGCCGGGACACCTTAAAGAGGGGAAGAATAAGCAAAATGCTTTTTGCCAAGGAGGTACATTTATGAAGAACAAAAAGCATCTTGTCCGCTGGCTGAGTTTGCTTCTGATCGTTGTTGCGGTCATTGGCATCACCTTGGTCAGCGCAAAAGAACCCACACCCCAGGTTGATGGACTTGTCCTGGAGGACATGCCCATCGTGCTCCCTTCCAATGTAACGGAAGTGGAGAAAACGGCAGCCAAGGAGCTGCAGGCATATCTGAAGAAGATGACAGGCACCAACTCCTCCATCCTCACGGAGGGCGTGCAGATGGAAACTGCCATCTATCTTGGCGCAACCAAGTTTGCCAAGGAAAACAATGTGACTTACACCGACAAGAATAACCAGGGGGAAGGCTGGGCCATCAAGGTCATCGGCAATAATCTGGTCCTCACCGGCGGTGATGTCCGCGGCAGTCTGTATGCTGTGTACCATCTGCTGGAGGATGTCTTTGGTGTCCGTTGGTGGAATATGTGGGAAGAGTATGTTCCTGAACTGGAACATGCAGTGGTCGCCTACGATCTGGATCTCAGCGGCGAGCCTGTGTTCGCTGATCGCGGCATCTACTCCAATGAAGGTCTTTCCACCCTTTATTATGTCCGCAACCGTCTCAATGGCTGGGTCTCCAATGCCCCCCAGGAATACGGCGGCGAGATCAACTTCGCAAGACCTTACCATGTCCATACCTTTGATCGGTTCTTCCCTCCTTTTTACAATCCGCCTACCAGCGCAGCTGATGCGGTTTGGTATGACCTGATCAATCCCGAGGGCATTTCCTATTTTGATGAGCATCCCGAGTGGTTCTCCTGGTCCGATGAACGGCAGGAGCGTACTGCGTTCGGTCAGATGTGCCTGTCCAACAAGGAACTGCTGGAGGCATTCAAGGAGAAGATCCTGCTTGCCATCGAGCTTTCCTATAAGGATGCCGATAAGGCAGGCAAGAACCGTCCTGAATACATCGATGTTTCCCCGAACGACACCGGCGGACACTGCGAATGTGACGAATGTGAAGCCTCCATGGCAGCCAGCGGCAATTCCGGCCATCTGTTCAAGTTCGTCAATGCCATCGCCGATGCGGTTGCCGAGGTCTACCCCGAGATGAAGGTAGAGACGCTGGCCTACTCTGAGTATTTTGAAGTGCCCCTCGACGACACCGTTCCCAGAGACAATGTGGTCATTCGTCTGGCTTCCAACGATATGAGCATGATGCATGGGCTGGACCACCCCCTGAACAAGCGACCCAAGGAGCGTCTGGAAGAATGGGGCAAGCTGCTGAAGCATGGCCAGCTGATCTACTGGGATTACGGCATCAACAGCACCGACGGTGTTTTCCCCAACTACTTCCGCTATGCCGAGGACTGGCAGAAGGTCTATGAAAATGCCGGCGTCGGTGTGTTCCTGGAACTGCAGAATTTCAACGAAACAGAACTGTGGGATGTGAAGCACTGGGTCAATACCAAGCTCATGGAAGACCCCTACCAGGATGTCTATGAACTGACCAGGACCTTCCTCAAGGGTTACTACGGCGAAGCTGCCGCCGGTTACATCTTTGACTACATGGTCAAGATGGAGGAACTGGGAAATACCGTTGACTTCATCGTCCGCTACAGCACCAAGATCGTGGATGTTCCCTGGCTGACTGCGCAGGATGTCAAGTGGTCCCACCTGCAGTTTGAAGCTGCCGTTGCCGCCACAGAGGCCGATCCTGATCTGACGGCAGAGGAGAAGGAACTCTTCATCAAGCGTATCAACGCAGGCAGAGCCAGTCTGGACCGCACCATCATCAACAACTACAATAAATTCGTGGATGAAATGTATGCTGCCGGTGAACTGTTTGACATCAGCAAGCGGGAAACCGGTCTGCGGATGATGGAATCCACCAAGTGGATGTTTGATATGGAACTGACCGACGATCACACCGGCGATCAGGACCCTCTCAAGCGTATCGAAAAGGGCGGCGGCAAGAACCTGCTGACCAAGTATGCCCAGTATATTGGTGAAGAAGATATCGTCAATGGCGGCTATCTGGAACGCCCCGAGATCCCCCAGCAGATCTTTGACGACCATCCCGGTATCGACGAGCGGCATATCTACGACTATACCAACAGCTCCCTGTGGGATGCTTCCTACTATCAGTTCGGTTTTGAGTATGTGAGCAACAGCAATGATTCCTCCTACGAAGGCGGCACCTCCGTTGTGTGGGATCTGCGGAAGCTGGCCTCCCGTAATGACAGCGGTGAGCTGGGTATCAGCGATAAGCGTTATTATACCTTCAGCGAAAATAAGGCCCTTTACAGCAGTCTGAAGACCCAGATGTACATTGGCGATCCCATCATTGCTGACGGTGAATGGCATCTGTATCGTGCAAAGGATGAGATCATCTATGACGAAGGCAGCGATGATATGACCTTCTTTGCCGGCACTTTGAAGCTGGAGCTGGCAGAGCTGGAACATCTGACCGGTGACCCTGTGGATGTCTATTTCTCCTTGAAGGTGGAAGGCGATGTCTCCGGTGAAAATCCCAAGACTTACGGCAAGTTCTATGTGGACCGTATCATCATCGTGGAGGACTGCTCCGGTCATAATGTCAACTATACCGGTTCTATTCCTGCTACCTGTTCCTCCAATGAGATCCTTACCGGCATCTGCCCCGTCTGCGGTCAGGAAGCCCGGAAGGAAGTCCCCGGCACCAAGCTGAGCCATACCTTCAGCGGTGCGTATGTCTTTGATGCAGACGCCGGTGTCTATAAGGCCGACTGCGCCGTTTGCGGCGAAGTGGAATACACCAACATCAAGGCCCAGCTGCCCGATGATGTCCTGGCTTCTCTGACTGCCGAAGGCACCGAACTGGACAAGGTCTATGACTTCTCCACCAGAGAGTTCTACAACGGCGGCGTGGATGGCGTCAATGCCACCACCGGCGGCAGATGGTGGGCACTGTTGGACGATCCCGATTCCGTTATGGGCAAGGCTTATTTTTGGAATCTAAACGAGATGAATGCTGCAGGCACCGGTTCCGTGGGTTATTTCGATATGACCAGCGGCATCCGCACCTCCGGCAACAAGATCCCCAAACCCCTCAAGGCTGCCGATGTCATCACCGATGGTCAATACCACTATTATAAGATGGAAGACATCGACCTGTTCGCAGGAGATGACAGCCGTCTGATCTTCTTCGACTGGACCCTGCAGGTGGACTTCAAGACCTATCCTCAGCTCCGGGGCAAGAAGGTGGATATGTACCTGTCCCTCAAGGTCGAGGGCGACATGGATTATACCACCCCCGGTCAGATGCCCAAATACTACATTGACCGCATCATCATTGCGGAGAATTGTTCTGAGCATACCACCGATAATTTGACCTTTGATGCAGCAGCCAGCGCCTATGTGGGCACCTGCGCCAAGTGCGGCAAGGAAATTCGGTATGAAGTGAAGAACGAACTGCCTCAGGAGATTCTGGATGCTGTGGCAGCTGCCGATTCCAGTCTGGCCCATGTCTATGACTATGCCATCGACGATTTCTGGGCAAAGACAAATGTCAGCTATCAGACCCGAGTGGAGGATTCCGCATCTGCTCTGGGAGAAGCTTTCCGCTATGACAGCAACAGGATGAACGCCTCTGTCAGAAACAGCTATTTCATCTTCTCCGGCAGCAAGGAATTCACCCTGACCCATCAGCTGTGGCAGGAGACCTGCGAGCCTCTTACCGGTATCACCGCTGCAGAACTGAACGCCAACAGCGGCGACGGCCAGTATCACCTGTATAAGATCTCCGGCGTTATCATTCCCCGTCACCTGAACTATCTGTGGTGTCTGGGCTATAACATCCAGCATCGTTTCAACGATGTGAAGGCTGCTCTCCAGGGTCTGGATATGGACATGTATGTCTCCATGAAGATCGAAGGCGATGTCACCGGCTCTGACAGCAAAAAGCTGCCTGTGTATTACATCGATCGCATGATTCTGGTGGATACCTGTGCCAACCATACGGCTAAAGAAGACCTGGAGCTGATCTCTGAGGCCACCTGCTATCAGGGTGAGATCTGGCGTGGTCAGTGCTTTGGCTGCGGCAAGATCTCCAATATGGAGATGGAAGAGACCAGAAAGCCCCATAAGTATGGCGAATATGTTTACGATGCAGTCACCGGCAATCAGTATGCCTACTGCCAGAATGACGGCTGTACCGAATTCAAGGTGCTGGTATCCAAGGGTGAGCTGCCTCAGGAAATCAAGGACGATCTGGTAGCTCAGGGCATCGGCATGGAGCATGTCCATGACTATACCGCCAATGAATTCAGCCTGTCTGAGCCCTTTGCACTGGTGCAGGATGCCGATTCCCCTGTGGGTGTTGCTGCCAGAGCCAGTGCATGGGAAGCCCGCAACCCCAGCTGGGTGATTATGGGTAGTGACAGAAAGTGGCCCATCATTCTGTATCAGAGCAAGAATGAGCATACCGTCGGCACTTTGACCTATGATATGCTGAAGCCCAACGAAAACAAGGGCTATGTGGTCTACAAGTTCGAGGACTTCACCGTTCCCGAAGGCAACTTCAATTACCTCCACACCTTCGATTACCGCATTCAGCACAGAAGCCTGCCCGGCGATCTGAAGAAGCTCACCGGTAAGACCGTGGACTTCTACCTCTCCATGAAGATCGAAGGCAAGATCGATAACTATTCCGACAAGAATGGCGGCCCCATCTGGTATGTGGATCGTATGGTCATCGTGGACTCCTGCGAGAACTATGAGATCACCTATCACGAGCCCGAAAATGTCTCCTGCGGCAGCGGTCCTGTGACTCTCACCGGTTACTGCCCTGTCTGCAATAAGGAAAAGACCAAGGAAGGCACTTCTCAGGGCGGTCACAAGTTCGGCTGGTACTATCAGGTCGATGAAGGCGATACCTATCGGGCAGAGTGTATCTACGGCTGCGGCGCTACCGATTTCCGGTATGCCCAGAAGCTGACTGTGCAGGAAAAGCTGCCCGCTGAACTGCCCCAGTCTGTCAAGAACCATATCGTCGTGTCCTACAGTATCGGAGATTTCTACCTTTCCGGTGACCCCAAGGGCGTTCGCTGGGATCACGATCTGAACCGGCCTGTCGGTGTCCGTGAGTATGACACCACCCTGTCCGCTTCTTCCCAGTACGGTCTTAACACTTCCGGCGGTCTGATCGCCTGTATGTATAAGGCCGGTATCGGCGGCAAGGGTATCGGCACCTTCAAGGGCACCGAGATCATGGCCAATGCCGGTGACGGCAAGTACCATCTTTACAGCGTTAAGGGCACTGTTCCCATGAAGGAAGAGTCCTACAACTATATGTACATGTTCACCGACTGGGTCCTGCAGTGCCGTATGGTCTCTCAGGATCTCCGTGACTACCGCAATGAGATGATGGACCTGTACCTGTACATGAAGGTGGACGGCGATCCCTCCTGTGCCGGTGAAGAAAAGCCCATCTACTACATCGACCAGATCATCTTCGCCACCTCCTGTCAGGTGGATGAGACCTGGACCATCAACAAGGAAGCCACCTGTACTGCACAGGGCGAGGCTACCGGCGACTGTGCCATCTGCGGTGCCAAGGGTATTACCACCGGCATACCTCAGATCCCCCATGACATCGATCCCCTCAGCCTGACCTATAAGGAGCCCACCTGCGAGACCAATCGCTGGGTCCATGGTGTCTGTAAGGTCTGCGGCGGTACCTTTGATCAGGAAGTCCCCGGCACCATGTTGGAGCACTCCTTCTCCAACTATGTGAAGAGTGAAGATGGCTCCGGTAAGGAGATCGCCTACTGCGATAACGGCTGCGGCGAGCGCCACATCCGTAACTCCGTCAGCACCGGCGAAAACATCCAGCTGCCTGAGCCTCTGCAGCCCATCATCCCCATCCTTGGCGGTGCAGCAGGCGGCAGCAGCTTCGGCTTCTCCGATATCAAGGAGTCTGACTGGTACTTCGAAAGTGTTAAGGAAGCATGGAGCAACAAGCTCATCAACGGCGTCACTGCAACCGAATTCCGTCCCAACGAGACTCTGACGGTGGCACAGGCTGTGAAGCTGGCATCTGCTTACCACGAGATGAACTACACCGGTGATGTCACTCTGGAGAACGGCAGCGGTAACTGGTACAGCTCTTATGTGGACTATGCCGTTGAAAACGGCATCATCGACAGCAAGTATGCTTCCAAGAGCACTGCTGAGATGAACAAGGCTATTGACAGAAGCGAATTCGTCTCCATCTTCGTCAAGGCGATGGACGAAGGCAGCTTGGTCGGTTATAACGATGTGGCTGACAACGCCATTCCCGATGTGAAGACTGACGACGAGAACGCCGATGCCATCTACAAGTTCTACCGTGCCGGTATTCTCACCGGTTCCGATAGCAAGGGCACTTTCAATCCCACCAGCTCCATTAAGCGGAGTGAAGTGGCTGCTATTCTGAGCAGAATGTATAATGAAAATGTCCGTCAGGCCATTACCCTGAAGTAAACAAAATCCAAAGCAGCCCCTCTCCCACGGGAGAGGGGCTGCTTGCTATGTTAGCTAAATTTTGATGGAAAGTTTTATTTAAAATATTGAAATGGAGGGGGAATTTAGAGAGATTATAGAAATAATGGAAATATAGGACCTTTTTGAGTCAAAAAGTTTTAATTTTATAAATGACTTCAATTTCTTTTTTAAGTCGATTTAAAAATGATACTTGAAATTCCTACCAAATGTGGTACAATCGAAACATAAAACGCCAATTTAGGGGCAGATATGCCCGTTTGGCAGGCAACTTTTTAATTATTTTATAAAAGTTGCGATCGTTTCAATTCCTAAGGAAGGTGGAAAGAAAATGATGAAAAAGCCTATGATCCGGTGGATCTGCCTGCTTTTGCTGGTTGTGACTGTCATTGGTGTGACGGTTGCCGGTGCAAAGGGTGCTTCTGCACAGGCAGATGGGTTTGTTCTGGAGGACATGCCCATCGTTCTGCCGGCCAATGCCACGGAAGTGGAGAAGACTGCGGCCAAGGAGCTGCAGCACTATCTGCGAGAGATCACCGGCGGTGCATCCTCTATTATCACGGAGGCTGTACCTGTGGAATCTGCCATTTATCTTGGTGCAACCAAGTTTGCCGAGGCAAGCAATGTCACCTATACCGACAAGAACGGTCAGGGTGAAGGCTGGGCCATCAAGGCAGTTGGCAATAGTTTGGTCATCACCGGCGGTGCCAAGCGCGGTACGCTCTACGGCGTGTACCATGTGCTGGAGGATGAACTGGGCGTCCGTTGGTGGAATGCATGGGAAGAGTATGTCCCCTCCATGGACGATGCCGTGGTGCCTTTTGATATTGACCGCAGCGGTGAGCCTGCTTTTGGCTACCGTGATATCTACTCCAACGAGTTGATCTACGGTCTCAACTATACCCGTAACCGTGTCAACGGTTGGGCCAGCAATGCCCCCGTGGCCTACGGCGGCGAGATCGACTTCGGTCTGCCTTATCATGTCCATACCTTCAACCGTTATTTCCCGCCTTTCTACAAGGCTCCCGTCAATGATGACGAAGCCTACTGGCTGGATGCCATCAACCCCGATCACACCGACTGGTTCGAGGAGCATCCCGACTGGTATTCCTATGACAAGGTCAGAGGCGAGCGCATTGGTGCCAGCCAGATGTGTCTGGCCAACGAAGAACTGATCGAAGTCTTTGCGGAAAAGGTCTGCATTGCCATTGATCTGTCCTACGAAAAGGCTGACAAGGCAGGCAAGGAGCGTCCCCTCTACTACTCCGTGACCCCCAACGATACCGACGGTCACTGCGAATGTGACGACTGCGAGCGTATTCTGGCAGAGAGCGGCGAGACCGGCAGACTGCTGCGGTTCATCAATGCCATTGCAGAAAAGGTGGAAAAGGTCCATCCCGAAGTTTATATCGAGACCTTGTCCTATGCCAAGTATCTGGATGTGCCTCTGGATGATACCAAGCCCAGACACAATGTAGTCATGCGTCTTTGCTCCAGCGATGCCGATGCCCTCCACGACTGGAGCCATCCCAACAACAAGATGGTTCGTGACCGTTTTGCCGATTGGGCAGCCATTCTGGAACCCTACCAGATGATTCTGTGGGACTACAACCTGAACTATGCCCAGAACGGTGTGTTCCCCAGCTACTTCCGTGTGGGTCCCGACTACCGCTATTTCTATGAACTGGGCGGTACCGGCGCTTTCGTGGAACAGGAGAACATCAACGAAAGTGAATTCTGGGATATGAAGCACTGGATGCTGATGAAGCTCATGGAAGATCCTTATCAGGATGAGTATGCTCTGGCATGGGATTTCGTTTCCGGCTACTACGGCGAAGCTGCCGCAGAGTATATCTACGACTACCTGCTCTTCTGGGAGGCAGAAGCTGCTGACCACTACGAGATCACCGACTTCTCCGACGACATCATGGATGCCGAATGGATCACCATTGAGTCTGTGCTCAAGGGCAATCAGTATTTTGAAGATGCTTTGGCTGCTCTGGAAGCCGATGACACTCTGACCGATGAGGAACGGGAACTGTTCATGAACCGTGTGAATGTGGTGCGCGGCGGTCTGGACCGTCTGATGCTGTTCAACTACTATGACTATGTGGATGAAATGGCTGAAAAGGGCGAAGTGTTCCCCCTGCGGAAGCAGGATATCGGCAAGCGGATGATCGGCTCTCTCCAGTGGCTGTTCGATATGGAACTGGAAGAGGATTATACCGGTGTCCAGTCTGTTAACAACCGCGGGCACTATGGCGGCAGCGGTTTGCTGACCACTTATCAGGCCTATTTGACAGAAGAGGACGAGATGACCGGCGAGCTGATCGCCCAGCCGGAGATCCCCCAGCAGATCTTTGACGACCATCCCGGTCTGGATGCTGCTCATGTTTTGGAATACTACTATCCCAATATGTACTGCGCTGCTGCAGAGGGCAACCGTAATGTCCAGATTGTGAAAAACGGTGCTTCCTACCCCGGCGGTACGGCTGTTCTGTGGGATCAGAATGAGATCTTCAAGAATGCGGCATCTTCCAGCATTGGTCCCGATTATTTCACCTTCAGCGAGACCAAGGCTATGGGCGGTCCCGGCAAGCTGTATCTGAACGATCCCATTGTCAATGACGGCGAATGGCATCTCTACCGTGCAGAGGATGTGGTGGTCCTCAGTCCCAGCAATTCCCGTGTGGGCTTCTTTGCCGAGACGCTCCGTTTTGAAGTGGGTCTGCTGAGCCACCTTTCCAACAAGAAGGTGGATGTCTACATGAATATGAAGGTGGAAGGCGATCCCTCCGGCGAAGATCCCAGGAACTATGCCAAGATCTACATGGATGCTGTCTACATCGTGGAACCCTGTGACAGCTACAATGTTCAGTACACCTCTGAGACCCCTGCCACCTGTGCTGCCCCTGCTACCAAGACCGGTATGTGCCCTGCCTGCGGTCAGCAGACCACCACAGAAGTGGACGGTACCCAGCTGCCCCATGATATCATCGGCGGCTACACCTGGGATGCCGACAAGAAGGTTTACAAAGCAACCTGTTCTCTCTGCGGCGAAGTGGAATTTGACTTCCTGGGCGAGCTGCCGGAAGAACTGCTGCAGGAACTGATCGCCAGCGGCATCGACCTGAACAAGGTCCACGATTTCGGTCTGGGCCAGTTTGATGTGCCCGAAAAATGGGCAGGCCAGAGCTTTGTGGAAGACAGCGATTCTCTCGTTGGCAAGGCTGTCCGCTGGGATGCTGCCGACTGTACCTACTATGGTTATTACATCATCAACGATGCCCGCCCCATGGCCCTTTATTGCGGTTATAACATTGATACCATCAAGAAGGATGATATCATCAATGACGGCGAATATCATCTCTATGCCCTGAAGGATCTGGTGGTTTACAACAGTGCCGCCGATCACAAGCTGAAGTTCTTTGATGAGTCTCTCCGTGTGGACTTTGCCGATTTTGAGTATCTGAAGGGCGCAGCCACCGATGTGTACTTCACCATGAAGGTCATCGGTGATACAGACTTTGATGAGAACTCCACAGAGCATCCCATCTATTACATCGACCGTGTCATCATGGTGGAGAAGTGCACCAAGCATGTGGCAGACAGCTATACCTTCGATGCAGCTACCAATACCTATGAAGGCACTTGTATCAACTGCGGCAAGCCCGTCAGCCATGCATTTATGGCAGAACTGCCTCAGGAAATTCTGGACGCACTGGCAGAGACTGACAGCGATCTGGCTCATGTCTATGAGTACGGTGTGGAGGATTTCTTCACCGGAGCCGAATCGGGAGAATACCGCAAGGTGGTCGAAGATCCCGCTTCCGCTGTGGGTGAAGCGCTGAAGTATGACCCCACCAAAACCAGCGCTGCGGCAAGACATGAATATTTTGTCTTCTCCGCTGATAAGCCTTTCACCATGAACCATCAGATGTGGGAGAATTCTGTCAAGCCTCTCACCGGCGTTTCTCCCAAGGTCATGAACGCCAACAGCGGTGACGGTCAGTATCATCTGTATAAGATGAGCGGTATTCTGGCCCATCCCAACCTCAATTACCTGTGGGCCTTCGACTGGAATGTGCAGAACAAGTTCAGCGATATCCAGAAGAAGCTGGAAGGTCTCAATGTGGACCTGTACATTTCCATGAAGATCGAAGGCGATGTGACCTACACTGCCGATCTGGATCTGACCAAGATTCCCAAATACTGGATCGACCGCATGATCGTGGTGGATAAGTGCGGCAACCACATTCCCAACCATGAGCGGGAAGTCCTCTCCCAGCCCACCTGCTATCAGGGCTATACGGAGGCCGGCACCTGCGGCCTGTGTGGCAAGTACTCCGAGGTGGAAGACGAAAGCACCAGACTGCCCCATGACTTCGGCCCTTATGTGACCAATGCCGATGGCAGCAAGACTGCGTCCTGCCGCAACGATGGCTGCACCGAGACCAAAACCTTGAAGCCCAAGGGCGAACTGCCGCAGGTCATTCTGGATGATCTGGCTGCAAAGGGTCTGGGTCTGGAACATGCCCATGATTATACTGCCGACCAGTTCACCATGCTGCTGAACTGGTTTGAGGTGGAAAACGATGCCGATTCCCTGGTTGGCTATGCTGCCAAGGCCGATGCCTGGAAGGATGGCAGCCGCTTCAACCCCAACGACCTGATCATGGAAGCCAATGAGAAATGGGATTTGTCCATACGCATGACAGACGATTCTCTTTCTACCATCGGTACGCTGACCTACGATATGCTGAAGCCCAACGAGAACAAGGGCTATGTGGTCTATAAGTTTGATGATTACAAGATCCCTGAGGGTGCATTCAAGAGCCTGCAGATGTTCTCCTGGCCTGTTTACGGCAGTGCTGCCATGGTGGAGAACAATGTCATGGTGAATGATCTGGCCGCTTTGAAGGGTAAGACTGTGGATGTCTACCTCTCTCTGAAGGTGGAAGGTGCCCTGACCAACTGGTCTGCCGGCGGCGGTCCCGTCTGGTATGTGGATCGAATGGTCTTTGTGGACTCCTGCGAGGACTATGAGATCGAATATAAGGACAGCGGCAAGGGCGATTGCGCCAGCGGCACCGAACTGGTAGGTGCCTGCCCTGTTTGCGACAAGCGCCATGTCAAGAGCGGTACCGGCAATCATAAGTTCGGCACCTATTACCGTTCCGAGAAGGATCGCTTTGAGTACATTGCAGAATGCGAATACGGCTGCGGCACCACCGACAGCAAGTTCGACCCCAGACTGGAAATGGAGGATCTGTTCCCCGAGGAACTGCCTCAGAGTGTCCGGAACCATGCCCTGTTCACTTACAGCTGCCGTGACTTCACCTATTCCTACGAGACCGGCTACCGTTGGGATCACGATCTGAACCGTCCCGTGGTGGTCAGAGACTACTACGACATGAAGACCGATCTGGGTAAAACGGTTATGCTCATGAACGAACAAGGTGGTCTGTCCTGCGTCTTCTGGGCACAGGGTAATTACCCTCTTCAGATTCTGGGCGGCTTCAGCGGTGCTCAGATGATCGCCAATGCCAACGATGGTGAGTATCACCTGTATGAGCTGAAGGGTGTCCGTCCCATTACTCTGCCTGCTTACAACTATATGTACTTCTTCGGTGACTGGGATGTGCAGATCCACATGATCGATGAAGATCTGGAACCCTACCGGGATCAGGTTATGGACTTCTACCTGTATATGAAGGTGGAAGGCGATCCCACCGGTGGCAGCGGCATCAACAATATGCCCAAGTACTACATCGACCAGTTCATCGTGGCACAGACCTGCCAGACCGATGAGACCTGGACCGTCACCAAGGAAGCCACCTGCACCGAGACCGGCGAAATGGTCGGTAACTGCTCCGTCTGCGGTCTGGAAAACAGTGTTGTGACCACGCCTATGAAGGACCACAATGTTCCCGAAGGCGTACCTTACAGCCAGCCCACCTGCCGTGACGATGCTGTTGTCAGAGGCAAGTGCGCTGACTGCGGACAGGTGGAATACATGACCCTGTACAATACCACTTTGGACCATGTCTTCACCAACTATGTGAAGGTGGAAGACGGCAGCGGCAGGGAAGTGGCATGGTGTGACCATGGCTGCGGCGCCCGTCATTACCGTGACAGCTTCAATACCGGCAGCAATCTGGATATTCCCGAGGGTGTCCAGCAGTTCCTGCCCATCCTGGGCGGTGCAGCCGGCGCACCCAGCTTCAGCTTCTCTGATATCAAGGAATCCGACTGGTACTTTGAGTCTGTCAAGGAAGCCTGGAGCAACAAGCTCATCAACGGCGTCACTGCAACCGAGTTCCGTCCCAACGAGACTCTGACGGTGGCACAGGCTGTGAAGCTGGCCTCCGCTTACCACGAGATGAACTATACTGGTGATGTCACCCTGGAAAACGGCTCTGGCAACTGGTACAGCTCCTATGTGGACTATGCCGTTGAAAACGGCATCATCGACAGGGGTTATGCTTCCAAGAGCACTGCCGAGATGAACAAGGCCATCGACAGAAGCGAATTCGTCTCCATCTTCGTCAAGGCTATGGACGAAGGCAGCCTGGTTGGTTACAACGAAGTGGCTGACAACGCCATTCCCGATGTGAAGGCAGACGACGAAAACGCCGAAGCCATCTACAAGTTCTACCGTGCCGGTATCCTCACAGGTTCCGATGGAAAGGGCACTTTCAATCCCACCAGTTCCATCAAGCGGAGTGAAGTGGCAGCCATTCTCAGCAGAATGTATAATGAAAATGTCCGCCAGGCCATCACCCTGAAGTAAACAAAACCCCAAAACAGCCCCTCTCCTGTTGGAGAGGGGCTGTTCTCTACTTGCTGTAATGGGTAGGGGAGACGCCAAAATGCTGCTTGAATATTTTTGAGAATGCATAGAAGTCGTCGTAGCCCACGGCCTGTGCAGTCTTTTTGACACTGTGTCCCTGGCGCAGCAGGGGCAGCGCCTGTTCCATGCGATAATTCTGTAAATACTGCTTGGGGGAAACGCCCATTCTCTTTCGGAAAAGGGTCGAAAAGTAAGTTCTGTCCAAATTCAGCCGTTCAGCAATTTTCGACACATTGATCTTGAGCATATAGTCGGAATGAATAATGCCCAGAGCCAATTCAATGTGATCATGTTTTGTGTCGCTGTTATCTATGAGGACGGAAAAGAGTTCCCACAGTTTGGCGTAGAGGAATTCGGTTCTTCCCTTGCTGTTATTTGGGGCATTTTTCATATCCTCAAACACTCTGGCTGCGGCAGGGCAGTGGATCACATCGGGGAGTATCATGGGCGTTTCCTCTGTCCGAAAGCCCACCCATGTATATTCCCACGGATCAATGGCATCTGCTTCGTAATAGGCCTCTGTAAGGGGCGGGACAACAAAAAGCCATCCTTTTTGCAAATGATACTCCTTCCCGTTGATGCGGAGGATGCCGTTGCCGGAAATAATATAATGCAGGTACCAATCGTCCCGGGGGTCTGGGCCATAATTGTGATTTTTTGAACATTTTTCGTAGCCAAAATGTTCTGGAATTAAACTTTTATATTCTTTCTTTATAATAATTTCCTGATATTTCAATTTCAAAACGCCCCTAAAAAACAACAAAAATACAATGATTATACGCACATTTTAACATTCCATTTCATTGAATGTCAATATATAATATAAATTAGACAATTAGACATAAACACGACTTGGAAGAATCATTCTCAAAAAGGAAGGCGAGATGTTATGAACAGAAAGAAAACGATGGTTCGTTGGCTGGCTCTGCTGCTGCTCGTTGTGGCAGTGGTGGGCGTGACCTTTGCCGGTGCAAAGGAACCTGCAGCCAAGGCAGTAGGTTTGTCCCTGGAGGACATGCCCATTGTGCTGCCTGCCAATGTGACGGATGTGGAAAAGACGGCTGCCAAAGAATTGCAGCACTACCTGAAAGAAATGACAGGCACCAACTCCTCCATTATCACGGAGAGCGTTCCGGTGGAAAATGCCATCTACCTGGGCGCAACCAAGTTCGCTGAGGCAAACAATGTCACCTACACCGATAACAACGGCATGGGTGAAGGCTGGGCAATCAAGGCCATTGGCAACAACATTGTTCTGACCGGCGGCGAGACCCGTGGCACCCTGTACGCTGTGTACCACCTGCTGGAGGACCATTTCGGTGTCCACTGGTGGAACATGTGGGAAGAGTATGTACCTTCCATGGAATCTGCTGTGGTTCCCTTTGATTACGACCACAGCGGCGAACCTCTGTTTGCTGACCGTACCATCTACACGGTGGAGACCAAGACCTCTCTCTACTATGTCCGTAACCGTATGAACGGCTTTACTTCCAATGCACCTCAGTCCTACGGCGGCGAGAACAACTATGCAAGACCCTATCATGTGCATACCTTCAACCGCTATTTCCCCGCCTACTATGCAGAACCCACCAGCGCCTCTGCCGCAAGATGGACGGAAGCCATTAACCCCGAGGGTGTCAACTGGTATGAAGAGCATCCCGAATGGTATGCCTATTCCAGCGCCCGCGGCGAGCGTATCTCCTTCGGTCAGATGTGTCTGACCAACGAGGAACTGATGGAAGTCTTCGCAGAAAAGGCCATCAAGGCCATCGAGCTTTCCTATGAAGATGCCGACAAAGCCGGTGTCGCCCGACCCCTGTACATCGATATTTCTCCCAACGACATGGGAGGTCATTGTGAATGTGATGACTGTCTGGCCGTGGAAGCAGCCAGCGGTCCTTCCGGCCGACTGCTGAAATTCGTCAACAAGGTCGCTGAGGGCATTGAAAAGGTCTACCCCGAGATCAAGGTGGAGACCCTGGCCTATGCCGCTTACTTTGAACTGCCTCTGGATGATACCAAGCCTCGCCACAATGTGGTGATCCGTCTGGCCTCCTCCGATGTGGACATCGTCCACAACATGGATCATCCCAACAATGTCAAGGTCAAAAAGCGTCTGTACCAGTGGGGCTCCATTCTGGAACCCGGTCAGCTGATGTATTGGGACTACGGTATCGTTCTGGATGACTACGGCGTCCTGCCCAACATGTTCAAGTTCGGTTCCGACTACCGTCAGGTCTATGAAAACGGCGGCATGGGTATTTTCACCGAGTTCCAGAGATATAACACCGTTGACTTCTGGGATATGAAGCACTGGATTCTGACCAAGGTCATCGAAGACCCCTATCAGGACGAATACGAATTGGCCATGACCTTCCTGAAGGGCTACTACGGCGAAGCCGCCGCCGAGCCCCTCTACGAATACCTGCGCTTTATGGAAGACTGTGCAGCCGGACACAATGAGACCATCAAGTATGGCGATATGATCATTGATGCACCCTGGCTGGACGGTGAAGAGATCGTCAAAGGCGATGCTTACTTTGAAGAAGCCATTGCCGGTCTGAAGGCGGATACCTCTCTGTCCGATGCAGAACTGGAACTGGCCCTGACCCGTGTCAACGCTGCCAGAGGCGGTTTGGATCGCTTGATTCTGACCAACTACGAAGACTATGTCATGGATCTGTACAACGAAGGCAAGCCCTTCGGTCTGGATCGTCAGGTCATCGGCAAGCGAATGATCGACGGTCTGACATGGCTCATGGACATGGAAAATGAGCATGACTACACCGGCATTGAGAGCTTTGGTCTCCGCGGCACGCACAACGGTTCCACGGAACTGAACACCTTTGCCAAGTATGCTGCTGAGAAGGATGAAAACACCGGTGAACTCCTAACCCGCCCGCCTATTCCGGAGCAGATCTATGAAGATCATCCCGGTATCGCCGATGTGCATATCCATGATTATCTGGCCAGCAACTTCTTCCATGCCGGTATTTATGTCCAGTATCCCCATGTGGACAAGGTGAGCTACGCCGCTTCCTGGGAAGGCGGCAGTGCCATTGTTATCGATCAGAATGTCCTTTTCGACTGGGCTGAGGAATACGGCGGCGGCACCAACACCTATGTGTTCAGCGAGACGAAGTCTTTTGCGACCAACCTGGGTGCCATGTACCTCAATGACCCCATTATTGCTGATGGCGAGTATCATCTGTACCGCCTGCCCAACCGTACTGTTATCAGCGAAGGCCGTACAAAAATCAGCTTCTTTAATGATGTCATTCGCTGCAGTGTCAAGGATCTGACCCATCTGGCAGATGACCCCGTGGATGTCTATGTGTCCATGAAGGTTGAGGGCGATCCCACCGGCGAAAATCCCAAGAACCGCGCCAAGATCTATCTGGATCGAGTGCTTCTCGTGGAACCCTGCTCCGCCTATGAGATCAACTACGATACGGAAATCCCCGCAACCTGTTCCACCAATGCTTATAAGGTCGGCGACTGCCCCGTCTGCGGTCAGGAAGCTACCTATGAGATTCCTTACAGCAGAGAACCCCACAAGTTGGTCAGCGACTATACCTACGATGTACAGACCAAAACTTATTCTGCTGAATGTGCCGTCTGCGGCGAAGCATTCTTCGATGTGAAGGGTCAGCTGCCCGATGAACTGCTGGATATACTGGCAGCAGAAGATATTACGCTGGACAGCATCTATGACTTTGGTGTCAGCGATTTCGTCACCTCTGCCGAGCGTGCGGAATATCAGGATATCATCCGTGATTCCGATTCTCTGTTGGGTATGACTGTCCGCTGGGATTACAGTAAGATTTCCGAAGAACAGAGAGGCTATTTCCAGATCACCGACAGCCGACCCATGGCTTTCGCCCACGGCAAGGGCACGACTGCTCCCTATGCTGACGATATGATTCTGGATGGTGACTATCACCTCTACAAGCTGGAGGATGTGCCGCTGGTCAACGATACCAACTCCAAGCTGATCTTCTTCAACTGGAGCTTGCAGGTGGATTGTTCCGGTCTGACCCACCTGAAAAACCGCAAGGTGGATGTTTACTTCTCCATGAAGGTCGAAGGCGAACTGGACTATGCAGAAGATGCTGCCAATCCGCCCTTCTATTACATCGACCGCGTGATCGTGGTGGCAGGCTGCAGCAGCCATACGGCTTCGGCATACACTTGGGATGCCGCACAGCAGCTCTATATTGGCGAATGTGACGATTGCGGAAAAACCGTCACTCACGCCTTTGCCGCAGAACTGCCCCAGCAGGTTCTGGACAATGTGGCAGCCCACAAGAGCGATCTGAGCCATGTCCATGAATATACGGTGGAAGACTTCTTCTCCTCCAACTACATCAATGATTACCGCATGATCATCGAGGACGAAGGCTCTGTGATGGACAAGGTGCTGAAGATGGATTCCTCCAAGGCCAACGCATCCGTTCGTCAGCAGAGATTTGTGTTCAGCGATGCAAAGCCCTTTGCTCTGACTGCCCAGAGATATTCTTCTTCTCAGAATCCTCCGGTTACATTTGACACCATCGCACCTGCGGTGCTCAATGCCAACAGCGGTGACGGTCAGTATCACATCTATGAGATGTCCGGTCTTTTGATCCCCGGCGCCCATCAGTACACTTGGGGCTTCGATTACACCTTCCAGTTCTCCTTCAGCGATATCAAGAACTTCCTGCAGGATAAGAATGTGGATTTGTACCTTTCCATGAAGGTGGAAGGCGATGTGACTTATACCACCGATAAGGACTCCGCTAAGATGCCCAAGTATTACATCGACCGTGTCATCGTGGTGGACAACTGCGGTAATCACATCAGCAAGGACGATGCAGAATTTGTTTCCGCTGCCACTTGCTACAAGGGCGATACCTATGAAGGCATCTGCACCTACTGCGGAAAGATCTCCGAAACGGAGGATGTCGAAACCAGACTGGCTCATGTCTTCGGTGCTTTCGAGGCCTCTGCCGACGGCAAAACGCAGATCGCAAAGTGCCAGAATGACGGCTGTACCGTGACCAAGGAAATGCGTTACAGTGCAGCGCTTCCCCAGGAAGTTCTGGACGATGTCAATGCGGCAGGTCTGGGTCTGGAGCACATCTTTGACTATGGTCCTTCCACTTTTAAACTGGGTGTCAGCTCGGTTCTGGAATTGGTGGAGGATTCCGAATCTGCCTACGGTGCAGCGCTGATGGTCCCCAATGACTATTCCAAGCTGTCCAACCCTGCCCTCTACATGAACCTGCCCAATTACAGCTATATGCGTAAGATCGGTGTCAGCAATGGCGGCGACCTGGCCTATCTGGATGCTGACGACCTGAAGGCCAACCAGGGTAAGGGCTACTGTATTTACAAATTTGAGGATGTGACCCTGCCTGAGTCCACCTCCTCCTACGGTTATGTATCCATGTTCAACGGCCCCATTCAGAACTGGACGCTGGCGACCAAGCTGCGTGAGTTCGAGGGTCAGCAGGTTGACCTCTACATCTCTCTGAAGATCGACGGTCAGTTCGGCAGCTCTGCCAACAAGCCTGCATTCTATGTGGACCGCATGATTTTGGTCACGGATTGCGAAAACTACGATCTGCAATACGAGACCATCCCCGGTTCCGATTGCAGCCAGCCCAACAAGCGGGTGGCAGTCTGTTCCGTCTGCGGTAAGGAACATGTGGAGATCGAAGGTGTCGGTGAGTCCCATAAGTTCACCAAGTACCTCCGTGACGAAGTGGATAAGTATCTGTATGTTGCCCAGTGCGATTACGGCTGCGGTGCCACCGATACCAAGTACGATCCCAAGCTGACGGTGGAAGAAAAACTGCCTGCTGAACTGCCCGATAATGTGAAGAAGCATGTCCTGTTCTCTTATAGCTGCGATGAGATCACACTTTCCGGTGTTGACGATGCTTATCGCTGGGACTTTGAACTGGATCGGCCTGTTGGTGTTCTGGAATATGAAATTTATGAATCCAGCGCACTGATCTTCACCGGTAATGCCGGCCCCAGCACTGCCATGTATCCTGTCGGTCAGTCCGCCCGTCCCATGGGCTCCTTCGAGGGTGTGGCTGCCAACTCCGGTAAGGGCTATCAGCTCTATTCGCTGAAGGGTGTTGTTCCCATTCAGGCTCGTGCATATAACTATTTCTTCTTCTTCTCCAACTGGTGTGTGCAGATTCATATGCTGGATGACGATCTGATTCAGAACGGTTACAGAGGCAAGTCCGTTGACCTGTATCTGTACATGAAGGCAGAAGGCGACACCAGCGCCGTCAGCGAAAACAAGCCCATCTACTACATCGATCAGCTGATCGTTGCAGAAAGCTGCGCTGCTGATGAAACCTGGACGACTGTCCGTGAAGCAACTTGCTCTCAGACCGGTCTGATGGTCGGTGACTGCGCTGTCTGCGGTCTGCAGAACAGCGAGGTGGAACTGCCCAAGCTGCCCCATGTTATGTCCAAGACTGTTTTGGAAAAGAGCGCTACCTGCCTTGCCAATGAATACCGTTATGGTCTGTGCGATATCTGCGGTGCTCGTGAATCGCAGCAGGTGGAAGGTACCATGCTGGAGCACAGCTTCTCCAACTATGTGAAGCAGAATGACGGTACCGGCCGTGAGATCGCTTACTGTGATAACGGCTGCGGCGAGCGTCATGTCCGTTCCACAACGCCTTCTGTGGATAATCCCGAGGGCAATGTGCCTGAGTTTGTGCAGCCCTTCCTGCCCGTCCTTGGCGGTGCAGCCGGCGGCAGCAGCTTTGGCTTCTCCGATATCAAGGAGTCTGATTGGTACTTTGAGTCCGTCAAGGAAGCATGGAGCAACAAGCTCATCAACGGCGTCACTGCAACCGAGTTCCGTCCCAACGAGACTCTGACCGTGGCACAGGCTGTGAAGCTGGCATCTGCTTACCACGAGATGAACTATACCGGTGATGTTACCCTTGAAAATGGCAGCGGTAACTGGTACAGCTCTTATGTGGACTATGCCGTTGAAAACGGCATCATCGACAGGGGTTATGCTTCCAAGAGCACTGCTGAGATGAACAAGGCCATCGACAGAAGCGAATTCGTCTCCATCTTCGTCAAGGCCATGGACGAAGGCAGCCTGGTTGGTTACAACGATGTGGCTGACAACGCCATTCCCGATGTGAAGACCAACGACGAAAATGCCGATGCCATCTACAAGTTCTACCGTGCCGGTATCCTCACCGGTTCCGACGGAAAGGGCACTTTCAATCCCACCAGCTCCATTAAGAGAAGCGAAGTGGCTGCTATTCTGAGCAGAATGTATAATGAAAATGTCCGTCAGGCTATTACCCTGAAGTAAACAAAACCCAAAACAGCCCCTCTCCAACAGGAGAGGGGCTGTTCTCTACTTGCTGTAATGGGTAGGGGAGACGCCGAAGTGCTGCTTGAACATTTTTGAGAATGTGTAAATATCATCATAGCCAACAGCCTGTGCAGTCTTTGTGACACTGTGACCGTGGCGGAGCATGGGCAGTGCCTGCTCCATGCGGTAGCGCTGCAAATATTGCTTTGGGGAAACACCCATTCGTTTTCGGAAAAGGGTGGAGAAGTAAGTCCTGTCCAAATTCAGCCGCTCAGCGATTTTTGATACATTGATCTTGAGCATATAGTCGGCATGGATGATACCCAGCGCCAGCTCAATGTAATCGTTTTTGGTATCGCTGTTGTCCATGAGAACGGAAAACAGCTCCCACAGTTTAGCGCAGAGGAATTCGGTTCTTCCGTTGCTGATGTTTTTGGTATTTCTCATATCCTCAAATACTCTGGCGGCACTGGGACAATAGATCACATCGGGCAGAGCCATAGGCAGCTTTTCCGACCGAAAGCCGACCCAGGTGTATTCCCAGGGGTCGCTGGCGTCTGCTTCATAATAGGTTTCCACAAAGGGCGGAATGACAAACATCCATCCTTTTGATAAAGGATATTCCTTGCCGTTGATCCGGAAGATCCCAGAGCCGGAAATAATAAAATGAAAGAACCAGGTGCTGCGGATTGCAGGACCGTAATGATGAGATTTTGCACAATTTTCATAGCCAAAATGATCCGGGTTCAAATCTCTGTAATCTTTTTTGATGATAATCTCTTCGTATTTCAATGCTATCACGCCTTCTAAAAAAACAACAAAATGACAAATATTCCAAGCACATTTTAACATTTCCTTTGTTTGCCTGTCAATATATAATATATCTGTATTGGTATGTGGGGGTGTGACAAAAACAGTCCCACAGGAGAAATACTCAGGGAAGTGGAAGTCATTTGCAAAGGACTTAGCCGCTGCTCTGAGTAATTGTAACCACAGAAGTTTCTGTCACATTTTTGTGACAGGTTATCTTCATCCCCTTCCTTAGTCCCGGCGGCTTCATCTACCGCCGGGACGCCTTAAAGCGTAGTTTTTATTTGCCAAGGAGGTAGTGTTCATGAAAAACAAAAAACTTGTCCGCTGGGTAGCATTGCTGCTGCTTGTTGTGGCAGTGGTAGGTGTGACCTTTGCCGGTGCAAAGGAACCTGCGGCAAAGGCGGCAGGTCTGTCCTTGGAGGACATGCCTATTGTGCTGCCTGCCAATGTGACAGAAGTGGAAAAGACTGCGGCAAAGGAACTGCAGCACTATCTGAAGAAAATGACAGGTACCAACTCCTCCATCCTCACCGAGGGGGTGAAGGTGGAATCTGCCATCTATCTCGGCGCAACTGAGTTCGCCAAGGAGAACCATGTCACCTACACCGACAACAACGGTCAGGGTGAAGGCTGGGCCATCAAGGCCATCGGCAGCAATGTTGTTCTGACCGGCGGTGAGACCAGAGGCACCCTGTATGCTGTTTATCACCTGCTGGAGGACCATTTCGGTGTCCACTGGTGGAATGTATGGGAAGAATATGTCCCCACCATGAGCGATGCGGTGGTTCCCTACGATTATGACCACAGCGGCGAGCCTCTCTTTGCCGACCGTGCTATTTATTTCAGCGAGACCAAGACCAGTCTCTACTATGTGCGTAACCGCATGAACGGCTTTACCGCCAACGCACCTGCTGCATACGGCGGTGAGATCAACTATGCAAAGCCCTATCATGTTCATACCTTCAACCGTATGTTCCCGGCCTACTATGCCGCTCCCACCAGCGCTTCTGCCGCTGCCTGGACCGATGCCATCAACCCCGAAGGCATTTCCTGGTTTGAAGAGCATCCCGAGTGGTTTGCCTATTCCAGAGCCAGAGGCGAGCGCATTTCCTACGGCCAGATGTGTCTGACCAACAAGGAACTGATGCAGGAGTTCGGCAACAAGGCCATCAAGGCCATTGAGCTTTCCTATGAGGAAGCCGATGAGCAGGGTGTTGCCCGCCCTAGCTACATCGATGTTTCCCCTAACGACATGGCCGGTCACTGCGAATGTGACGAGTGTATTGCCGTGGAAGCGGCCAGCGGTCCTTCCGGCCGTCTGCTGAAGTTTGTCAATGCCGTGGCAGAAGTCGTCGAAACTGTCTACCCCGAGATGAAGGTGGAGACTCTGGCTTACGACGATTACTTTGAACTGCCTCTGGACGGCACCAAGCCCCGCCACAATGTGGTCATTCGTCTGGCTTCTTCCGATGTGGATATCGTCCATGATATGGATCATCCCAACAATGTCAAGGTCAAGAAGCGTCTGTATGAGTGGGGCAACCTGCTGGACGACGGCCAGCTCATGTACTGGGACTACGGTATCGTTCTGGGCGACTATGGCGTTCTGCCCAACATGTTCAAGTTTGGCAGAGACTACCGTCAGGTCTATGAAAATGGCGGTGTCGGTGTGTTCACCGAGTTCCAGCGCTGCAATACCGTTGACTTCTGGGATATGAAGCACTGGATTTTGACCAAGGTCATCGAAGATCCCTACCAGGACGAGAAAGAACTGGCCATGACCTTCCTGAACGGCTACTACGGCGAAGCCGCCGCAGAGCCTCTGCTGAACTACCTGTACTTCATGGAAGATGCAGCAGCCGATCATTATGAGATCATCACCTTCTCCGATAAGCTGATGGAAGCCCCCTGGCTTTCTGCCGAGGATATCCTCAAGGGCAATGCTTACTTTGAAGAAGCCATTGCCGCTCTGAAGGCAGATACCTCCTTGTCCGAAGCCGACCGCGAGCTGTTCCTCAACCGTGTGGCAGCTGCCAGAGGCGGTCTGGACCGCCTGATCCTGAACAATTATACCGACTATGTCATGGAAATGTACGAAGCCGGCAAGAACTTCGGTCTGGACCGTCAGGAAGTCGGCAAGCGTATGGTCGCCGGTCTGACCTGGCTCATGGCCATGGAGAACGAAGTGGACTATACCGGAATCGACAACTGGGGTGTCCGTAAGGATTCCAGAGGTCAGGATGCGCTGAGTGCCCATTCCAAGTATGCAGCCGAGACGGACTCCGTCACTGGCGAAGCCATTGAGCGTCCCGCCATCCCCGAGCAGATCTACAAGGATCACCCCGGTATTTCCGATGTCCATATCCACGATTATCTGGCAGAAAGCATGTTCCAGGCCGGTATCTATGTCCAGTATCCCTATGTGGATAAGGTCAGCCATGCCGCATCCTGGGGCGGTACCGCCATTGTGGTGGACTATAAGGAACTGTTTGACTGGGCAGAGTATTCCGGTGGTTCCTATACCTCCTATCTCTTCAGCGAAACCAAGCCTCTGACCACCAATCTGGGCTCTCTGCTTCTGAATAAGCCTCTGGTGGCAGACGGTGAATATCATCTCTACCGCATTCCCGATCATGTGGTTCTCAGAGAGGGCAAGACTCTGGTCAGCTTCTTCAATGATGTCATCCGTTTTGATATCAAGAAGCTGGAGTGGCTGGCTGACGATCCTGTGGATGTCTATGTCTCCATGAAGATCGAGGGAGATCCCACCTCTGCAGAAACCAAGAACCCTGCAAAGCTCTCCATCGAGCGTGTTCTCATTGTGGAACCCTGCTACGCTTACGATATTGACTACAATCAGGAAATCCCCGCTACCTGCGCAAAGGGTACCACCATGGTTGGCATTTGCCCTGTCTGCGGTAAGGCTGCCGAAAAGGAGATCGCCGGCACCAAGCTGTCTCATACCATGGTCAGCGACTATGTCTATGATGCCGCCACCAACACCTATAAGGGCGAATGCGCCCATTGCGGTGAAGTGGAGTATCAGTTTGAGGCTGAACTGCCCGAGAATGTGATTGCTGATCTGAAGGAAGCTAATCTGGGTCCGGACAGAGTCCACGAATTTACCATTGGCGACTTCACCACCAGTGCTGCAACCGCAGCTTATCAGGATATCGTTACCGATCCTGATTCCAAGATAGGCACCGCCGTGTTCTGGGATCTGAACAAGATGACCAACTACGGTCACTTCGAGATCACCAGCAACAAGCCCTTCTGGGATTGGGACAACAAGATCCCCAGCGATCTCTATGCCGATGATTTCATTGCCGACGGTCAGTATCATACCTATCGTCTGCAGAATGTGTCCCTCATCACCGAGGACAGTCAAGAGTTCATCTTCTTCAACTGGACACTCCGCGTTCCCATGCCCAAGCTGGCCTATCTGGAAGGCAGAAAGGTCGATGTCTACTTCTCCATGAAGATAGATGGCGAACTGGACTTCTCCGATCCTTCCAATCTGCCGGACTACTATGTGGACCGCGTTCTCGTGGTGGAGACTTGCCCCGAGCATGCTGCCGATGAGTATACCTACAACGAGCAGACCGGTGTCTACGAGGGTGTCTGCCGCAATTGCGGCAAGGTCGTCTCCTACAAGTTCAGAGCCAAGCTGCCGCAGCGAGTGGTGGATGACATGAATGCCGAGGGCAACGATCCTCAGCACATCCATGACTTCGGCCCCTCTGATTTCCGTCAGAGCAGCAGCATCCTGAGCTTTGTGGATGATCCCGAGTCTCCCTATGGCAGAGCTGCCAAGCTGGATGTTTCCAAGTATTCCAAGCCGCACCTCTTTGTCAATCCTTCCAACGCTGTCCGTTCTGTGGGTCTGTCCGCCAAGGGTGAGATCGCATCTCTGGATCTGGATGAGATGATCGCAGCCAGCGAGGAAGGCGGCTACCACACCTACAAGCTGGATGATCTGGTCATGCCTGAGGTCGGCAAGGGCTACGGCTACTTCCACTTCGGCTACAGCTATTTCCAGAGCTACAATGTAGCCTACAAGCTGAGCGAACTGGCAGGCAAGAGCGTGGATATCTACATTTCCATGAAGATCGACAAGCCTCTGGGCAACAGCAGCCAGATCCCCAATTACTATGTGGATCGCATCATCGTTGCAGATAACTGCGGCAACCATCTGGCTGCCGACAGCCGCGAATTGATCTCCACCGGCACCTGCTACGAAGGCAATATCTATTCTGCCCGCTGCGAAGTCTGCGGCAGAACCGTCAAGACGGAAGATCCTTCCACCAGACTGCCCCATAACTTCGGCGAGTATGTGACCTCTGCTGACGGCAAGTCTCAGGTGGCCAAGTGCCAGAATGCAAACTGCCCTGTCACCAAGACCGTCTCTCTGGAGGCTGCCCTGCCGCAGGAGGTTCTGGACGATTTGAATGCCAACGGCATCGATCCCACCCATGTCTATGACTTCGGTCCTTCCCAGTTCCGTACCGGCACCACCAGCCTGCTGAGCTTCGTGGATGATCCCGACTCTCCCTACGGCAGAGCCGCCAAGATCGATACCACCAAGAGCAGCAACGCAGGTCCTCTGATCAGCCTCAAGGAGGCCGTTCGTACCGTGGGTCTGCAGAGTAAGGGCAAGTTGGGCGTTCTGGATAAGGCTGATCTGGTTGCAGGCAACAAGGCCGGCGGCTATCACGCCTACAAGATCGAGAATGTGACTCTGCCTGAGGCAGGCAACGGCTACGGCTACTTCTACCTCCTGAACTACTACATCCAGAGCTACAATGTCAGCTACAAGCTGGCAGAATTCGCCGGCAAGACCGTGGATATCTACATTTCCATGAAGATCGACGGCGAGATCGATAACTATAATAAGGCAAAGTATCCCATTTTCTATGTGGATCGCGTCATCATCGTCACCGATTGCGAAGACTTTGACCTGACCTTTGTAGAGACACCCGGTGAAGATTGCACCACCCCCGGTGTTCAGACGGCAGTTTGCCCCCATTGCGGCAAGGAAGTTGTCAAGGAAGGCACTACCGCTTCTCACAGCTTTACCCAGTATTTCCGTGATGGTCTGGATATGTACAAGTATGTGGCAAAGTGTGACCGCGGCTGCGGCGCTACCGATGTGAAATACGACCAGCGCCTGTCTGTGCAGGAAAAGCTCCCCGCCGAACTGCCCGACAGCGTGAAAAAGCATGTCCTGTTCTCCTACAGCTGCGATGAGTTCATCCTCTCCGGTCCTGAAGATCCCTACATGTGGGATCTGGAACTGGATCGCCCCGTCGGTGTTTTGGACTATGACAGAAACTACGAGTCCTCTTCCATGGTCATGACCGGCAGTACCGGTCCCATCGCCTGTATGTACCCCTCCGGTGCTCCCAGCCATGGCTTGGGCGAGTTCAAGGGTGTGGCCGCCAATTCCGGTCAGGGCTACAAGCTCTATTCCATTAAGAATGTCATTCCCATCAAGGAAAGAGCCTATAACTACTTCTATATGTTCCCCAGCTGGGTCCTGCAGATCCATATGCTGGATGATGATCTGATCAAGAATGACTACAGAGGCAAGGCCGTCGACCTGTACCTGTACATGAAGGCAGAGGGCGATACCAGCTGTGTCTCCGAGGATAAGCCCACTTACTGGATCGATCAGATCATCGTGGCAGAAAGCTGTACCACCGATGACACCTGGGAGGTCGTCAGAGAAGCTACCTGTACCGAAACCGGTCTGATGAAGGGTAACTGCTCCGTCTGCGGCCTGCAGGGTGCAGAAGTGGAAATTCCCATGATCCCCCATGTCATGACCAGAACCGTTCTGGAAAAGAAGGCTACCTGCTTTGCCAACGAGGTTCGTTACGGTCTGTGCGATGTCTGCGGCAAGAGAGACAGCCAGCAGGTGGAAAATACCACCTTGGCACACAGCTTCTCCAACTATGTGAAGCAGGATGACGGTACGGAGATCGCTTACTGCGATAACGGCTGCGGCGAGCGGCACATCCGCAACTCCGTCAGCTACGGCGAGAACATCCAGCTGCCTGAGCCGCTGCAGCCCATCATCCCCATCCTGGGCGGTGCAGCCGGCGCACCCAGCTTCAGCTTCTCCGATATCAAGGAGTCCGACTGGTACTTTGAGTCCGTCAAGGAAGCCTGGAGCAACAAGCTCATCAACGGCGTCACCGCTACCGAGTTCCGTCCCAACGAAACGCTGACGGTTGCTCAGGCTGTGAAGCTGGCATCTGCTTACCACGAAATGAACTACATCGGTGATGTTACCCTTGAAAATGGCAGCGGTAACTGGTACAGCTCCTATGTGGACTATGCCGTTGAAAACGGCATCATCGACAGCAAGTATGCTTCCTACACACCTGCCAAGATGAACAAGGCCATCGACAGAAGCGAATTCGTCTC
>JAZNNW010000088.1:0-16078 GCA_045580485.1 Candidatus Avilachnospira sp.
ATAGGGGCGGTAAATAAACATGCCCTTAATAGAGGAATAGTCAATGAGCTCTGCCTTTTTGCACACATCGGTGTACCACTGAAGTCGGAGGCCAAGCGGTCTTAGGAAGACAATTTCATCACACAACTCCTTGGCTCACAGAACGACATGGCTACGATCCGACTTATAGGGGCGGTAAATAAACATGCCCTTAATAGAGGAATAGTCAATGAGCTCTGCCTTTTTGCACACATCGGTGTACCACTGGGCAAAGTCCACCTCCATATCGGTAATCTGTTCGACTTTCTTTTCTTTTGCCATATCGCATCTTCCTTTCGGAAACTTTTTCTCAGTATATCTATTTTATCACACTTGTCAATCCCCCCGGCATAAGATGGGATACATTTATAATAAGGAGTGCATCTATGGAAGAATTCCTCATTTGCCTCGATCCCATCACCGCCGGTTTCTATGACCGGGTAGCGCTGGCAGCCGGTCTGACCACAGAACAGGTGCTGCAGGATGCTCTGTTCAAACTGGCAGGTGAACTATCTCTCAACGCCATCGCCAAAAAGGAGTAACAACCGACATTTTTTGCCCGAGAGCATGGACATTTGAAATGCAATATGGTATCATTTGTGTGCAATTTCATTACGAAGCCCCGATGGGTTTGCGTCACGAATGGAGGCATTTCTATGTCTTTGAAGAGTCGTATTCGTAACAGTGATTTTGTCGCCCTGCTGGATTGGCGGGAGGATGACGGAAAAGGCCGACGGTGTATGCTGCTGTCCGCCTTTCTCTCCACCATCGTCAGTTCCATTTCCACAGGTGCCCTCTACACCGCCTTCCTAGCGTCCCACGATTTTTCTATCGTGGACACCAGCTTTTTGGGGATCATTCCCTCTCTGGCGGCTTGCTTCTGCGTCCTTTCTCCGGTTTTTCTGGAGCGGTTTCAGAAGCGCCGCTGGCTTTTGGCGGGAGGCAAGCTGGCCTCTTATCTGCTGAACCTGCTGTGTCTGACGCTCCTTGCGGTTTTTGCAAAAGATCCCCAGTCCCGGTTGGTGGGTTTTTCTGCGATTCTGCTGATATCCAATCTGGTCAACAGCCTGTTTTCCAGTGGATATTCCGTCTGGCATCTGAATTTCATTCCAGCAAAGCTCCGGGCACGGTATTTTTCCTACCAGCAGATCATCACTACCACCGCAAGTCTTCTTTCCCTGTTCCTGTTTGGCTTCCTGGCAGACGCCCTCAAAGGAACACCCCACGAAGCCACCGTTCTCACTGTCATGCGATTTGTGGCATTGGGCTTTGCCCTTCTGGATGTGGTGATCCTCTGTCTTCCGAAGGAATATCCTTATCTCAAGACGGAAAGCAAAATCCGACTGGTGAATATTATCCGTCTGCCTCTGCGGCATAAAAAGTTTCTTATGACCATGCTGCTCATCAGTATGTGGAATTTTGCCGCATCCTTTTCCGCATCGTCCTGGACCTTTCATCTGCTGCACAACATCGGCGCAGGTATTACCATGACCAACCTGTTCTCCGTGTTCACCATCATCTGCCTGTTCACCGCTCCTTACTGGCGCAGGCTCATTGATAAGGTTTCCTGGTTCCGTACCTTTGCCTATTGTGCCATGATCCACGCACCGACCATGCTGCTCATGGCATTTATCCTGCCGGAAAACTATATCTGGCTCTACCCCATTTCCATTTTCATTCAAGCTTTTGCCGGTGTCGGTCTCAACCTCAGTTGGGCCAATATGCCCTATATCAACACTCCCAAGGAAGATCAGACTTATTATCTGTCCTTCCATTCCGTAATCGGCAATCTGGGAACTTTTTTGGGCAGCACCGCCGGTGCCTTCTTTGTGAAGGTTTTTGACAGCATGGATATTTCCATTCTTGGACGCCATTTTGACACCGCACCCATGATGCTCATGATACAGTTCGGTCTGTATGCAATCTGTATCGTCTATGTTCTACTCAACAACCGCAAGCTGGAACCCCGGGAATGATGATTGACAGGAGTTTTCGCTATGTATTCCATTCGTGAAATTTATAAGATTGGCAAAGGACCTTCCAGTTCCCATACCATTGGACCGGAACGGGCTGCCATCCATTTCAAAGCACAGCATCCCGATGCGGAAAGCTATCGGGTGGATCTGTTTGGTTCTCTCAGCAAAACCGGCAAAGGTCACGGAACAGATCGGGTCCTGAGAGAGGTTCTCTCTCCCCTGCCCGTGGAGATCCTGTTCCGCAGCGATATGCCGGAGGATGTGCACCATCCCAATACCATGGACTTTTCTGCTCTGAAAAACGGTAAGGTTTATGATACGCTCCGGGTAGAGAGCATCGGCGGCGGCGATATTCGCTATGAGGGCTGTGAGAATAATCATTCGCCGGAAGTCTATCCCGAAAATTCCTTTGCGGAAATTGAACAGTTTTGCCGCTTCCGCGGTCTGGATCTGGCGCAGTATGTGGAGATCAACGAAGGGGAAGGTATCTGGGACTTCCTGGCTGCTATTTGGGAGGCCATGAAGAATTCCGTTAAGGAAGGTCTGTCTGCCGAAGGCATCCTGCCCGGCGGTCTCCATGTGGAGCGGAAGGCAAAAATTCTTCTGGAAAATCCAGCACCCAACGAAGTGCCTCAGGTGCGGGAATGTCGGATCATCTCCGCCTATGCCTATGCCGTCAGCGAGCAGAACGCCGACTGCGGCACCATCGTCACTGCTCCCACCTGCGGCGCCTGCGGCGTTCTCCCCGCCTGTCTGGTCTATGTACAGCAGCAGCGGAAGCTCACCGATGAACAGATACTCCGTGGACTGGCTGTTGCCGGTCTCATGGGCAACCTTATCAAAACCAACGCCTCTATCTCCGGTGCAGAGTGCGGCTGTCAGGCAGAGATCGGTGCCGCCTGTTCCATGGCTGCGGCAGCTCTCACCTATCTGTTCGGTCTTTCCACCGCACAGATCCAGTACGCAGCAGAGATTGCTCTGGAGCACCACTTGGGTCTGACCTGTGATCCCATCTGCGGTCTGGTGCAGGTGCCCTGTATCGAACGAAATGCCGTGGCCGCCATGCGTGCCATGAATTCCTGCAACCTGTCCTATTTCCTGTCTGACACCCAACGGATCTCCTTCGACATGGTGGTCAAAACCATGTATGAGACCGGTATCAGCATGAACCAGCGGTTCCGGGAAACCTCCGAAGGCGGTCTGGCCAAAATGTTTAGCCGCGGCAGAACAACAATTTAGTCTCTGCGTAAGAAAATAGCCCCTCTCCGTTTGGAGAAGGGCTGTTCTTTACTTTTTAGCTGCAGTAGCGTGTGAGGATGGCAGCTGCTTCGGCGCGGGTGGTCTTGCCCAATGGGTCAAGGTTGCTGCCGCCCTTGCCGCTCAGGATGCCTGCGCCGCAGGCCCACTGGATGGCGGGGATGGCATACTCGCTGATGGAGAAGGCATCATTGTAGGAGAGAATGTTGGTGTTCTCGCCTAGGTCGACATCCATGCCGGTATACTTGGCATACCGCCAGAGGATAGATGCCATCTGTTCCCGGGTGATCTGACCGTTTGGATCGAAGACGGTCTTGCTGATACCCTTGACAATGCCGTTTTCCGCTGCCCAGGCAATGGCCTTTCCGTAGTAGGCGTTGGCATCCACATCGGAGAAAGCGGCGATGTTCATGGGTTCCGTCTGACCCTCCAATCGCCACAGGATGGTGACGATCATACCACGGGAAGTGGTGCCGTAGGGGTTGAAGGCGTTTCTGCCGGTGCCGTTCATCAGTCCATTCTCGTAGACATAGGCTACGCTGTCATAGAACCAGTCAGTTTCGGAGACATCAGCAAAGGGCAGAGCGGAAACCTGCGGTACCACAATGGGATAGGACACGCTTGGACGGTTGCCGGTTCCGGGTCTGTGACCGGGATCATTGGGGTCATCGGGATCATCAGGATCATCAGGATCGTCGGGATCGTCGGGATCGTCGGGATCGTCCGGGTCGGTGGGAACATCCGGGTCCTCACCGTTGTCGGGAGCAGCAAACTTTGCGATCAGCTCCAGATCTTCCCGGACGCAGGTGCGATATTCCTCCTCTTCAGACAGCAGGGTATCGCCTTCATACCAGCCAAGGAATTCCTGACCTTCGGCAGGATAGGCAGTGACTTTGACAAAATCGCCGTGATCGACCTCGCCGCCGCCCATGACCGTGCCTTCGCCCTCCACCGTCACAGTGACGGAATGGGAGACGATCTGGGCATCATCCAGATTTTCATCGGGCTGAATAACTGTTCCGTCAGCACCGATAAGGGTATAATCCTGCTGAGAACTTGTCAGATCGGCAGCAGAGCCGGTCAGCACATCGCCTTCCTTGATGGCGATACCATAATAGGTCTGCTTGGTCTCTTCGCCGGTGGTCAGATCCACTTCCGTGATGCTGTAATTCAGCTCACCGTCGCCGGTGGCGGTGATACGGATCTCATACTTGCCGTTGTAGGGCAGGTAGATGACCATCTGACCGTTTTCATCCACATAGGCGATCATGGTACTGCCTTCGATGTCCTGGACCTGCTTGTCGGTGATCTTAGCCGTCAGAACCGGCTGCCCACCGGTGACATCATAAACCTCCACATCCACAGGGCAATTGATCTTCATCTTGCGGTAGCCCCGGTTCTCGTCCAGAATTTCGTTCCACTTGCTCTGATCAAACTGGTGCTCGCTCTGGAGGAGCCGTGTCCAAGCCAGATACTGCTCGGGATAGTGGGCCTGACCCACATATCCGATATTGGAAATCAGGGTAGCACCGTAACTGGGATAGTAGAGCAGGATATCCAGCAGCAGCTCTTCCAGCTTTGTCAGCAGCTCCAGGGTGGTCTCTTTATCCAGATTGACATGCTCGGATTTGATGGAATACAGAGCGATGCAGTCGCTGATGTCGTTGTTCAGCATTTCCACTGCCTCGTCCGGATTCTTCCCCAGGGTGATGATGTATTTGGGAAGATTCAGAAGCAGTTTCAGCTTCAAGTCATCCAAAAGGGCATCACATTCTTCTTCGCTACCGGCAATGGCGCCGATGAGGTCGCTGAAAGCCGTCTGATACTTCCGGGTGTACAGTTCCGCAGAGCCGATGGACTTGCCGAACACGATCTCCAGGAACTCCTGCAGGAAGGCTTCCTGGGCAAACTTTGTGCTGTTGGAGATGACACTGACCGCCATTTCTGCTGCGTCTGCATTGATACTCACCAGCTTCATGTCAAAACCATCCATCGTATAGGTATGGTTGGAGACATAGGCATAGGCGTTGCACATTTGGTCGTGGAAGTCCTTGTAGGACTGGGACACACCGGCAGAGGGCAGATACAGAGTTTTGCCGAAGCGGTCGAAGTTCCATTCCTCCGGTGCCACCATGGGCACGGCATCGGCAGGGTTCACGATGGAGAAGATAGAATCGTATTTGGGGTCATGAACATTGCTGTTGGTGGTGTTCATGGGGGTTGCGAAGCAGTAGGCGTAGAGATCATCCTTGCTGCAGGAAACGGCACTGGAAAGGTGTCCGTCCATGATCCGGGCTGCCGTCAGATTGGCGGTAGCAGCGGCACGGCTGAAGCCGGTGATCCAGATCTTCACCTTGCCGGTGATGTTCCGGTTTTCAATGTAGTCGTTGATGGCAGTCAGCACATTGGCAGAGGCCTTGGAGAAACCCATATGATCGATCTCTGTGCCGATGATAAAGTTATCGTGCCATTCATATTCGTAGCCGCCGCCCCGGACAGCCACTGCCAACAGGGTATATTCCTCGCCGTCGTCCACATAGGGCTTGGAGGCGATGGTGGCAGCAATAGAATCATCTCTGGGCTGGCCCTGATAGCTGGCGGTGGGACTTCTCAGCTCAATAGAATCCTCTTCAAAGCCGATCTTGGTCAGCAGGTCCACAGCATTTCTGCCTGCCACTTCCGCCAGATAATTGACAGAAGGTGCATAGTAGGAGTTGAAGGCCGTGGTGGCAAAGCACATGGTCATATAGGCCAGTTCCGGGTTAAAGACCGTTGCGCTTTCCGTGAAGAAATCGTCGTCATAGAAGAAGTTGGCCTGCACATCCTTCTTTGTCACATGCATGGAGGGGTAGAAGAAGGTGTTGTCCCGCATATAGAAGGTCACAGGGACTTCCGTGGTGCTGTTTTCACCGGTTCGGCACAGGGCGTCGGTGAGCATATACCGGGTCTCAGCTTCTGCCAGATCTTCGGCAAAACGGATCTGGAACTCACCGGAGATGGACTCACCGGGCTTCAGGACTTCTGCACTGAGCACATCGCCGTCCTTCCACTGCCAGTCGGCACCGCCGCCCTGATAGTAGATCTCTTCAATGTTGTAGCCCTTCTGGAACTCAGCGCCCAGAATTTCCAGTTCCACATTGTAAAGCTCCTTGGTGGAGACATTTTTCAGTTCAAACTGCACCGGGTACATGAGACCCTTGGCGGCAAACTTGTCGGCAGTGATGTACAGATGAAGGGCATCACCGGCATAGACCTTCACCGGCTGATCGGTCTCAAAGGAGGCGGAGAAGGCCTCTCCATCCACCAGACCGTTGACCTCGGCGGTGAGATAGTATTCGCCAACTTCATCGCCGCAGATATACCAGTTGGCTTTCTGCATACCCTGCTTGCCAATGGTGCCGATATTTACGGTCTCAGACTGGGCGCCTTCCGTCATAGCTGCCAGAGAAAGTCCTTCGGGCAGATCCAGTGTGGCAGTGCAGTTGGTAATATCGTACATATAGGAGTTGTTGGCAACCAGCAGCTCCACATTGAACATTTCCTTCAGCCAGTGAGCCTGACCGTAGATGACCAGATAGATATTTTCCGACACGGGGAAGATACCGATCTGCAGCCCATCAAACCAGCCGCCGCCACCGGTACTGCCGCCACCGGCGCCTCCGCCGCCACCGCCGATCCAGTGCCAGCCCCAGCTGCCGGTCCCGGTAAGAACCTTGCCCAGGCTGTTGACAAAGCCCTGCACAGGATGTCTGACCACCACATCGGGAGCGACCTGGAACTCCAGCACCACTTCAAATTCAAAGACATGCTGGTTTTCCGGTGCGGAGGTGTCGATACCGGCCTCCTTGATCTCCTCCAGGGTCATTTCCTTGACCTTCAGAGAGCCGTCCACCACATTGACATTCATGGGGGTCAAGCCCACTTCGCAGAAATAGACGCCGGTGCCATCGGCTTCCACGGTGAAGTCCTTGCTTCTGGACACAAAGCCGTTGGCAGCCACAGTGACCACACAGTCACCCAGAGGCACCACCAGATCCACCTTGCCGTCGGAATCGGTCATGCCGGTGGTCTCAAAGCTGCGGTCAGCAGTGGTCACCACCACCTGTGCCCCGGAAATGCCGGGATTGCCTTCCTTATAGGCGTCTCTGACCTTCAGGGACATGACGGTATGGGTGGCATCGGAACCGGTGACCGTATAGACGCCGATGGTTTTGGTTTCCGTGTCCTTGTTGCCGCTTTCATCGGTGACGGTCAGCTTCACCTTGTAGCTGCCGGCCTTTTCGTATGTATGGGTACAGGTCTCGCCACTGGCGGTGACACCGTCACCGAAGTTCCATTCATAGGAGACGATCACATCGTTATCCGTGGAGTTGACGCCGGAGAAGGAAACGGCAGTACCCACAGTGCCGGTCAGATCCTTGGGCAGGATCACAGCCACAGGGGCTTCAGTCTCCGTCTGCATGGACTGAACGGCGATCACATCGCTGCACATTTTCTCGCCGTACATATCCTGTGCTTCCACCAGGAAATACTGGGTGCCCTCCTTGGGGATGGACAGGGAATATTTGAAATTTCTCACCGCTGCCACATGGGTGCGGTTTTCCCCATTGGCATCGCAGGTGTAGACCACAAACTGCTCCATGGTGCCCAGATCGCCGGGATACTCCCAGCTGAGACTGACAGTCTTGTAGCCTGTCGCTGCTGTGACCACGGGTTTTTCCGGTGCTTTGTAGGCACGGACAGTGATCTGGGCAGTGGTCTCTGCCTTGTTGCCTGCCCGGTCATAGACGGTGTAGGTAACCGTATACTTACCGCCGGGAAGGTCGGTCAGATCCACAGGGATATCAAAAATGGTTTCCTTGACAGGAGCTTTCAGTACCACTTCACCGCTGGCACTGCCGAGGGTGACGGTTGCCCGCTCCAGCAGATCGTTATCCGTGGCGGAAATGCGGAAAGTGGCATCGTGGCAGAAGGTCACATGGTCGGCGGGCCAAACGGCCTTGATGACAGGATTTTCCTTGTCGCCAATGGATGCTTCCACCACATTGGAGGGAGCACTCAAGCCCACCTTGCTGACAGAAGCCAGCACCCGGTAGGAATAGGTGACGCCTTCCTTCACATCGGTATCCGTATAGGAGGTCAGCTTACCGGCAAGGCTCTTGCAGGGGACATAATCTCCGCCATCGGCAGACCGCTCCACAATATATTCATCCACACGGCTGTCGCCGGAGGGCTTCCAGCTCAGGCGGATGCTGTCGCTGCCGGCTTCGGCAGCCAATGCTGCGGGGGGCTCTACGGTGTTGTCGACGGTGTATTCATATTCTGCATGAAAGGCGTTGCCCAGTATATCGGAGACATGGATGCTGCCGGTGTATACTTCGTCCTTCAATAAGGTGGTGTCGATTGTGATTTCCTTTTTGGCGGTTTCGGCACCTTCCATCACATATTCTTTGCTGTCGGAATCCGTGGACACAATGATGATATCCAGACCGGCAGCATCTTCGGCAGTAATGGTAATGGTCACCTTGCCGCCGATGACAGAGCCGCTTTCCGGTGCATCCACCGTTACCTTGGGAGCAGAGTTGTCCACAAGGATCATTTCTTCCGCAGTGGCAGTATTGCCGTTGTAGTCCGCGGCAGTGATGCGGAGGACATACTCGCCGTCAGCCACACCGGTCACATCCCAGGTGAAGCTGTCGGAGAGATAAGCGAAATCTTCGCCTGCATCGATTTTGTTGCTGACAGTGTGCAGCAGCTGCCAGTCTTTGCCATCGAGGGAATACTCCAGCTTCGCGGAGTAGGCGGTGTGATTGTCATGGACATAATAGTCAAAATGGACTTCATTCTCATTACCACCGGCAATAGCGGGGTAGATCTCATATCCGATCTCCGGTGCGACATCGTCTTCACCGGTGATGATGCAGTTGTAAACGGCTTCGTTGCCGGCCATATCGGCAACCAGCATGGAAAGCTCC
This sequence comes from Candidatus Avilachnospira sp., assembly GCA_045580485.1. GTDB lineage: Bacteria > Bacillota > Clostridia > Oscillospirales > Oscillospiraceae > Avoscillospira. The sequence continues at coordinate 9,227 of JAZNNW010000088.1, forward strand.
ATGCCCAGGGTCACCATTTCCGCAGAACCGCTGGAAAGGGTAAAAGTGCCTTCCTTTTCCGTGGATTCTGTCATATCCAGCATCGTATCTGCTTCGCCGCCATATCCATCTTTGTCGGCATCCAGGAAGAAAAATATCAATGTCGGCTCGGTTTCATCCTTGTTCCAGTTTACTTCGATGGTGTAATCTTCCGTAAATACGGCGGTCAGATCGCTGATGACCGGCACGGTCTTATCGGTTGTGGGGGTAACAGGCATGGCATCCAGCTCTGCGCCCTTGACATTAAAGGCCTTGATCACATAGGGAACGGGAACCACACCTGCTGTGGGGACATCGGTCTGGGCAGAATCGGCCGCAGCTTCTTCAGACATATCTCCCCAAATGAACCAGCCTTCGGTTCCGTTTTCTGCAGAGAGACCGCCTTCCAGCATTTCCCCGGCTTTCCAGATCTCAAAATAGTCGACTTCTTCGTTATCACAGTACCATGTCACGGTGTGGGAGACACCCAAACCGCCACCGAACAAAGAGGTGACAGTGCCATCTTCAAGCAAAAATTTGCCGTTTTCCGTGCCCACCTTCTTGCAGACAGCCTGCTGAATGATGGGATCTTCCGGCACCACAGGGACATCCGGTACTTCCGGCAGTTCCGTCAGAACGACTTTGCCCCACTGAGAATCAAAGCTCGACCAGGAATCGAGAGCCGGGGCATAGGTAATCACAGCACCGGCATCGTCATAGCTGAGGAACACATCTGTACCCAACTCCGGCTCGTCGCCCAAAATCGTGACTTCCCGGATACGGGAATAGCCAAAAGCATTGTCGCCGATGGCAGTCACTGTGGAGGGGATGGTGATACCGGTAACAGGAGAAGCCCAATAGAAGGCATAATTGCCGATATAGGTCAGTCCCTCCGGCAGAACGACGGCGGAAAGGGCTTCCACATAGGTTTCCCAGGGACGGTCGCCCCACTCAAAATCATCCATTGCGCCCTTGCCGGAGATGGTCAGGGTATATGTATACGCAGCAGAATCCTGCGTCACGACCCATGTGAGACTTTCACCGCAAGAGCCCCAGTCTACAATCTCTTCTGCCATTACACGCATGCTGCAGAGCTGCAGCAGCAGGATCAGCACCAGAGCCAGACTGATCATTCGTTTCTTCATGGTAGTTCCTCCCAGGTTTTGATGAGAAAAGGGAACTCTTAGAGTTCCCTTTAAATACAGAATTTATATGTATATTTATACCATGCTGTTATTTTTTTGTCAATCTTAGTCTCGTTGCACAATGCGAATTAGTGTCCAAAAATATTACAGAATGCATTGAAACTCATGGAGATTTGTGCTAAAATTAGTTGTCATATTGCACCTGTATTTTCTACGATAAAGTATTTAAACAAAGGAGCTTTGAAAATATATGAAACTCGGTATCGTGGGTCTGCCCAATGTGGGCAAGTCTACCCTGTTCAACGCCATCACCAACGCAGGCGCAGAGTCTGCCAACTACCCCTTCTGCACCATCGACCCCAATGTGGGCATGGTCACCGTTCCCGACACCCGTCTGGAATGGCTCCGTGACCTCCACCAGCCCAAGAAGTTCACCCCTGCCGTCATCGAATTTGTCGATATCGCAGGCTTGGTCAAGGGTGCTTCCAAGGGCGAAGGTCTGGGCAACAAGTTCCTCAGCAATATCCGCTCCACCGATGCCATCGTCCATGTGGTCCGCTGCTTTGACGATACCAACATCACCCATGTGGAAGGCAGCACTCACCCTCTGCGTGACATTGAGATCATCAATCTGGAGCTGGTCATGGCAGATATTGAAATGGTGGAACGCCGTATCGATAAGGCACAGAAGGCTGCCAAGGGCGGTGATAAGCGGTTCAATAAGGAAGTGGAAGTGTTCCAGGGACTGCTGGCGCATCTGAACGAGGGCAAACTGGCCCGCACCTATGATGCCGCTCCCGACGAGTTGGAGCTGATCGCCACCTCCGATCTGCTGACCCTGAAAAAGACCATCTATGCCGCCAACTTAGGCGAAAATGAAGTGGCCGATCCCGAAGCCAGCCGTCATTTCCAGGCCGTCAAGGAACTGGCCGCCAAGGAGGGCAGTCAGGTGCTTCCCATCTGCGCCAAACTGGAAGCCGACATTGCCGAACTGGACGATCCCGAGGAAAAAGCCATGTTCATGGAAGAACTGGGTATCGAGCGTTCTGGTCTGGACAATCTGATCCAGTGCAGCTATTCCCTGCTGGGTCTCATCTCCTTCCTCACCGCCGGCTCCGATGAGTGCCGTGCATGGACAATCAAGAACGGCACCAAAGCTCCGCAGGCCGCCGGTAAAATTCACACCGACTTTGAGCGTGGCTTCATCCGTGCCGAGGTCATTGCCTTTGAGGATATGAAGGAATGTGGCTCCATGGCCAATGCCAAGGCCAAAGGCCTTGTCCGCAGCGAAGGCAAGGAATATATTATGAAAGACGGCGACATCGTCAACTTCCTGTTTAATGTGTAAAAAGCAAAACCGACTGGCAAATGCCAGTCGGTTTTTATAATTGTATCGGTATTTCCTTTGTAATCTCCAGACTGTTTTCCGTCACATGGCACTCCACGGCTTTGATGTTGACACCGTTTTGGGCTGCATGGCGGAGGGCAGCGGCGAATTTTGGGTCTCTTTCTTCGTTGGGTTCAAAATGTCTCATGGGGGACATTTGCAGAATGAACAGGACATTGGCTTCATAGCCCTGTTTTGCCGCATTTTCAAGCTCTTTCAGATGTTTTACGCCTCGTTCCGTAGGGGCATCCGGGAACTTTGCGATACCGTTTTCTTCTAAAGTAACACCTTTTACCTCTACAAATCCCATTTTCCCGTTACATTCATAATAGAGGTCAAAACGGGAGTTTCCAAAGGTTTTTTCCGCCTTCAAAACATCGGGAATAAAGCCCAAACCGCCGTTTTTGACATAGTCAAAGGCTAGTTTATTGGGAATTTGGGAGTCAATATTGACGAAAATTTCACCTTTTTTTACCGTTATGAGCGAAAATTTCGTCTTTCTGGATGCATTTTCATGGTGCTGACACCAGACCTGCACACCGGGGATCAGCAATTCCCCGCAGCGTCCTGTGTTCTTCACATGGCAAATTTCTTCTTTCCCATGGATCTCCACATGGGCAATAAACGGATGGGGCCGGGCACGAAATGTGCCCCGCACCATATTGGGATAGGTTATCATACGGATTTTGCTTCCTTGAGAGCCTTCCGCTCTTCCTTTGTCTTGCAGAAACGCTCCAGAACAGGGACGAACAGAATGGCAACCAGACAGGCAGTGAAGCCGCCGTTGTACAACAGCCAACCGCCGTGGAGGTCAGGCACGCAGACCACCAGTACATAGTGGATCATGCCTGCAACAACACCGGCGAGCCAACCATATTTGCCTGTCATGGGGCTCATGCCGTTGGCGTAGCACATACCGATCAGAATAGCCTGTGCATTGATGGCCTTGTTGAAGCCTTCACCGACAAAGAGTGCCTCTGCAGCAAAGGACATGACCACATAGCCCACCATGATGGGCCAGACATTGCCGGGATGAGAGCCGGCAACAGCCGTACAGACCATGCACAGCACCAGACCGCAGGTGACGCCGTTGAGCTCGCCGCCCACCAGGGTATAATACAGCATGATGAACAGACCGAAGATGCCGATGTTCATGAGAGACAGGGCGCCGCCGAATTCTGCGGAGAAATCGGTCTTATGACCGGAGGACTTCAGCAGCTTGCCGTAGCCCTTGAAGCTCCAGCCGTTCTTCCACAGACCCAGCACCAGACAAATAACAAACAGGGCACCGAAGAAGCCATAGAACACCACGGGCTGTGCCACAAAGCCGGAGGCGGCAGCAGGGATGGCCACACCACGCATGGTATACAGCACCGCACGGAGGAAGAAGGCCATCATGCCCAGAGGCAGAGCGGCGGAATACAGACAGAAGCCCTTATGGGCATTGGGGGCATAGGCGCAGCCGGCGGGGGTAAAGAAGCCGATGAAAACGCCTACGCAGACACCCAGAATGACAGATGCCACCGTATAACCGTGGACCACATCTGCAGTGGGATACCGCAGGAACATTTCTGTCACGATGGGAGCGATGCCGGTGGCAAAGAGCATGAAGTTCACATTCTTGCCCAGAGGCTCCCGCTTGACTGCGCAGTACAGCACAACACCCAGAGCGCAGGCGATGACATTCAGCAGGTTCATGCCCCAGAAGCAGAAGCCCAGCGTCAGGGAAAATGCGAAGAAGGACAGGCTGTTGAGGGGTGCGCCGGGCAGCTGATACAGCAGGCAGCAGAACAGACCCACAATAAAGCCGTTGGCAAAGGTGGCAGACACACCGCCTACACGGAAGTAGTCGGTGACGACCTTGCCGGGAGTGGTATAGATGGCCTTGAGACCGTTCAGCATCTCGGCTCTGTCGGGAGCCACCACTGCCATAACCAGGCAGGCAAAGGTAAACAGCCAGAGCACCAGTTTGATGGTCTTACCGGCATCTAAATTTTTCCATTTTTCGTTCATTTGTAACACCTCACGGAGTGAAAAAGCCGCCCAAAAGGGCGGCTTTTTTTCGTAAAAATCAGCCGTTCATTCTCTTGGCTGCCTCGACCACATGGCCGATGAGCACAGAGGTGGTGACAGCGCCGACACCGCCGGGAACGGGGGTGATGGCTTCGACGATGGGTTCGACTTCTTCGAACACTGCGTCGCCGGCGATACCGCCCTTGCCGCCCTTGGCATTGATCTTCTCGGCATCCCAGTTGATGGAGACATCGACGACGATCTGACCGGGACGGACATAGTCCTTGGTCAGGCTCTTCAGCACACCGGCTGCAGAGATGAGAATATCGGCCTCACGAGCCTCGGCAGGCACATCCTTGGTGCGGGTGTGGCAGACGGTAACGGTGGCATTCTTGCCCATGAGCATCATGGCAGCAGGCTTGCCGACCACCAGAGAGCGGCCGATGACAACGGCCTTCTTGCCGGTGCAGTCGATACCATAGTGATCGAGAATTTCCATGCAGGCAGCGGGGGTGCAGGGGGCGAAGCCCAGCTGCTTGCCCATGAACACGCCGGCATTGGAGCCGTCGGTCATGCCGTCCACATCCTTACGGGGGTCCAGACGGTTGCAGATCTCGTCCTGATCGGCCTTCAGATGCTTGGGCAGAGGACGGAACATGAGAACGCCGTGGATCTTATCGTTGGCGTTGATCTCATCGATGACCTTCAGCAGCTCTTCCTTGGAAACATCCTCGGGGAGAACGAACTTTTCAACATTGACACCCAGCAGCTCGGCACGCTTGGTGGCGCCGGTCTCATAGCTGAGGTCATCGGGACGCTCGCCGCAGCGGACGATGCCCAGAGTGGGCTGCACACCCTTGGCCTTCAGTGCCTCGCAATCGGCAATGATGCGGGCATTGAGCTTTTCATTGACTTCTTTTGCTAACAGCAGCTTTGCCATAACAATTTATCCTCTCTTACTTAAAAAATCCGGCCTTGACAGTCTCGAAGATCTCGTCAGCCATCTTGCCATACTTATCCAGCATACCAAGGCACTTGGCGTTCAGCGCTTCAGCGACTTCACGGTTCTTCAAAGTCTTGGTGTTGATGAACACATTGAGGGAGGCAGCCTGCAGAGCAGCCTTGACGCAGACAGCGCCGCAGCCGGCATCGGAAACAGCCAGCCGGCTGCCCTTTTCGGCAAAGACAGCGATGGCTTCCATGGCCTCGCAGCACAGCTCCATGATCTTCACAGGCGTGGAGCAGGCCACCATGGTGGCTTCTTCCATAACAGTGTCACGGTTGGGATCATCCTTGGGGATGCCGTAGGCCTTTGCCAGAGGAACGAAGTTGATCTCGTCAGCTTCCACCTGATCCAGCAGGTCCTTCTGCAATGCATCGCACTTGGCCTTCAAGGCAATGATCTCCTCTTCCACATCGGCATACTTCTTCTTGCCGACGGTCAGAGAACCAACCATGTTGCCCAGAGCAGTACCGATGGCACCGACCAGAGCAGCAGCACCGCCGCCGCCGGGAGCAGGCGCATTGGAGGCCAGGACTTCCACAAACTTGCGGCAGGATTCCATAGTCATATCCATAGTCAATTTCTCCTTCTATCAATTCGAAAAAATCCGGCGGCGGTGAGGCCGCCGGATACAGGCGCAAAGATTAGAACAGGCCGGAGACCTTGCCGGTTTCGACATCGACATCGACACGGCGGTAAGCGGGGTCAGCAGCGGTACCGGGCATCATGGAGATGGTGCCGGCCATGGGGCACAGGAACTTGGCGCCGCCATATTCCAGAATGTCGCGGATGGTCAGCTTCCAGCCGGTGGGAACGCCCTTCTTGGTGGGGTCGTCGGACAGGGACAGGTGGGTCTTGACCATCATGGTGCAGTAGTCAGCGTACTTGGGATCGGACTCGAAGCGCTCAGCCTTCTGCACAGCCAGAGGCTGCCAGATAACGCCGTCAGCACCGTAGACTTCCTTGGCGATCAGCTCAACGCGCTGACGCAGAGGCATCTCCAGATCGTACAGGAACTTGACTTCCACGGGATCTTCGCAAGCCTCGACAACGGCCTGAGCCAGCTCAGCAGCACCCTCGCCGCCGTAACGCCAGTGGTTGGACTCGGCGCAGCGGACACCGCGCTCAGCACACATCTTCTTCACCAGAGCGACTTCGGCGTCGGTATCGGTGTAGAAGCGGTTGATGCAGACAACGGGGGTGATGCCGGACTTCATGATGGTGTTGACATGGTGGAACAGGTTAAGTCGGAGGCCAAGCGGGCTTAGGAAGACAATTTCATCACA
>JAZNNW010000089.1:0-4726 GCA_045580485.1 Candidatus Avilachnospira sp.
GGATCTCCACCGGACACGGTGGGTGAAGTTTCTACCACCGGCACCACTTCTGCCGGGGCATTGATGGCGATACCTCGCTCCTTGCAGATTTCCTTGAAATGCTGTTCAATGCTGGAAATGAGTTCAGAAGAAGTGCGGTTAATGGTTTCAAGACTTGCCCGAAGTTCCTTCAGCTCTTTGCCTTGTGACCAACTGGCGATGTAGCCGAAGCTGTTGTCTGCGGTTTCGGTGCCGAAGTATTGGCAGACCGCATAGGAAATACTTTCCGCTTCTACTTCCTCGGTGTGCCGGTCCTTTTCCTCCGGGGCAAGGACTGTAACACCATCGTCAGCCAGTTCGGTCATCTTATCGTAGATGTGGAGTTTGGAATGGGCAATTTCATGGACACCGGCGCAAATAGTCTGGACTTGGCTCATGCCGTCCTGGATGGTGATTTGCTGGGCGGTGAGGTCAAAGAATCCGTCCACATCCCGATCCGTATGGGCGATCACGATGGGAACCGGTGAAGTGCGCCGAAGTGCTTCCATGAACACTTCATATTGCTGCACATCACCGGAGAGGCTGTGTGCCAGTACCGGCAATGGCTTGCCGTCGGTCTGGGACACATCAAAAACGGATACCACTTTGAACATGGGGACACTAACTTCCTTTTCCTCTTTGACTAAATTCCCGTCCTTATCCAGCATGGGTGCTTTGGTGTGTGGGTCGAGTTTTACTTCATCGACCTTCTTTTTGAAGGGAACCGGGGCGAGAATCTGAATGCCTCGTTCTCCCTTTTTCACATGACGGCCAAACTGATTTTTCCACTTGTTAAACCCGGCAACCAAGGTGGCGTCGGGGCGTTGGGAGTGGATCAGCATGACATTGTTCAGCGAATACTTATGGAACCGGCTCATGGTGGAAAGGTATTGCCGGTATCGGTCACTTTCAAAAAGTTCTTTGATACCTTGTTCTATACCGGCAGTTATTTCCTTGATCCGGTCTTTGTTTGACTGTTTTTCAGCCATGGTAAATCTCCTTTCGTTTGGATTTGGGTACAAAAAAAGAACGCTCCCACGCAGGCCGAAGTGAACCTACGCAGGAGCGTTGTGCGATGATTATGAGAGAATTGCTCCTGGTGTGGAGGTCTGGGAAACGAGAAAATGTAACGCTCTTAACCCCGTTTTTCGGGGTTAAGGTCAAATGATAAGGGGTGCTTCATTTTCGGAGGAAAAAGCCCTTGCAGCACAACGATTTTCGCCCCCAAAACCGTTACACCCGACCCCGGTGTCGACGCACACGATCACGGGTATATTTCCTGCGCTGCTGCAAGGCACATTGGGAGCAATACTTTGACCTTGGCCCGGAGGGAAGAAAGAAACGGTTGCAGATGGCGCATCGCTTATGGGTAGCGGAAAGATCAATCAGATTTTCATGTAAGGTAGGATTATTGGGCAGTACCGCTTTATGGAACCATTTGCACAGCAGTGAGTAGGTATGCCACTGTGGGCAGCGGTCATCAATGCCGTCATCCAGGGCAAGGCAATGTCCGTTGTCGTAGTTGCAACACTTGGCTTGAATGAGCTTTCGTGCCTGCTTTAGCTGCCCTTCATTCATTCTCGGAAGCCGCTTAATCTCCATTTTCAGTGGTGGTAACGGTGGGTAGTACATCCGAAGGTGTCACCTGCTTTCAAACTCCAATTTGAAGTTCGTATGCTTGCCGTCATCCTCCAACACTACCGTAGCATCGTAGGTAGTGCCGGTTTTGGGAGAATAGCAGCCTTTTAACCGTGCGCTGCCTTTTTGCAGCAGATCGGCGGCAACTGATTTTGTCAGTTCCTTTTTCTTGGCATTGAAGAATCGACTGTCTTTCCACAGAACAAAGCTGCACTCTCTGTTTTCACAGAAAAAGCCACGCTTACTTTCCGTGACGGCACTTCCGCAGCGGGGGCAGCGACCTACAATTTCATTCCCGGAGGGGAACAAGGTGTCAGCACCGGGAACCGGGGTATATCCTTGGATCAGCTCCTGGATCATGGTTACGATGCCGTTCATAAAGACGTCGGGGGACATTTCTCCACGCTGGATTTTGGTCAAGCCATTCTCCCATTCTGCGGTGAGCAAAGGAGATTGAAGCTGATCGGGAAGCACTGTAACCAGCGCCATGCCCGTTTCCGTGGGGAAAAGATGCGTCTGCTTCTTGGACTTCCTACGCTCTGCAAAGCCGGAAGATACCAGCTTTTCCAGAATACCGGCACGGGTTGCCGGTGTTCCAAGCCCTTTCCGTTCCGCATCTTCGGGCATATCCTTGGCACCGGCTGTTTCCATGGAGGAAAGCAGCGTGTCCTCGGTGTAATGCTTGGGCGGTGTGGTTTTACCCTCCTTGATGGCAACTGCATTAAGGGGAATCTTCTGCCCAGCTTTCAGATCGGGCAGCTTCTCCGCCTTTTCCTCTCTCGCCGGTTCGTAGGACTTCCATCCGGGAACAAGCACCGTCTTTCCCTTGGCTGCGAACTGCTGCCCCTCACATTCCAGCGTTACCACGGTTTCCGCATACTTGTGGGGCAGACTTACGCCTTTCAGCAGTCCCAGGGACAGCAGCTTCATTATCTCCAGTTCACCTTTGGGAAGCGAGGATAGATCAAAGCAGCCAGCCATTGCCGTGGGAACAATGGCATGGTGATCGGTCACTTTTTTACTGTTGCAGACCCGGCCTGCATCCACGGTTACGGGAACTGACTTACCGCAGATAGCGGCAGCAGCAGGAACAAGATCGGCGGCGGTAGCTTCCATATCATCGGAAAGATACCGGCTGTCTGTCCGGGGATAGGTACAGAGCTTCTTTTCATAGAGGGATTGCAGATAGTCAAGAGTCTGTTGCGCTGTGTAACCCAACAGACGGTTGGCATCCCTTTGAAGCGTGGTCAGATCGTAGAGGGAGGGCGGATTCTCTGTCTTTTCCTTTCGCTCCACAGAAAGAACGGTAGCGGTTTTGCCCTTGCAGGCACCGGCAATCGTCTTGGCTTCGGCTTTATCTTTGGTTTTCTCCGAAGCTGCGGTGAAGCCACAGTCCAGATTGACCGTGTAAAACGGTTCCGGGACAAATGCGGAAATTTCAGACTCCCGCTGAACAAGCAGAGCCAATGTCGGTGACATGACTCTGCCGATATTCAGCGTGGTTCCGTAGAGCAAGGAAAAGTACCGGGTTGCATTGATGCCCACAAGCCAGTCGGCTTTCGCTCTGCACAAGGCAGATTGATGGAGGCCGTCATACTCTCTGCCGGGGCGAAGATTCTGAAATCCGTCCCGGATTGCTTCATCTTCCATAGAGGAAATCCAAAGACGCTTCATTGTCTTACTGCAACCGGCAAGGTGGTACACGCTGCGGAAGATCAGCTCTCCCTCACGGCCTGCGTCGCAGGCGTTGATAACGGAGGTTACATCCTCCCGGCGCATCAGCGTTCGCAGAATATCAAATTGGTTCCGCTTATCCTCGGCGATACGGAACCGGAAGGAAGTGGGGATGATGGGCAAATCCGCCTTTCGCCACTTGGCATACCGGGAATCATAGTAGTCCGCATCGGCAAGGCCAGCCAGATGCCCGAAGCACCAGGATACGATATAGCCGCCTCCCTCCAGATAGCCATTTCTGCGAAGATTTGCGCCGATCACCTGGGCGATGCTCTGAGCAACAGAAGGTTTTTCAGCGATTACAAGCTGCATATCAGCACCTCCATAGATACTCCCCGGCGCACATCCCGATAGCAGGGACGCATACAGCTTTCACCAAAGCGTTTGCATCCATAACAGGGATGGCACTTGGGGAGGGCAGGCTTGCTGCCCTCCCGCAGAGGTCTGGGGATACGGTTCATCATTCTCTCATACTTGCTTGATGTGAAGTAGCTCATGCGTCATCCTCATCATCGTAGGACTCGAACTCAGCATAATCGTCCTCGTCATCCACGCCGTAGTCGTAGTTGTCAAGATCGGTCTTGCCCTTGGTCTTGGTTGCAGACTTCTTGTTCTTGATGAAGAAGAAAATACCGGCACCTACAACGCCGATCACAACAACCAAGGCCAGCACAGCGGTGGGCTGCACTTCACCGGTGGGTTCTTCCACCGGTTCAGAGGGTTCCGTGGGATCGGTAGGCTCCACAATGGGTTCCTTTTCCTTGCCGACACACTCAGTCATGTTGGTGGTGCAAATGGCGCAGGCAGTATTCACACTACCGGCAACACATTTTTCGGTGCAATCACAGGTGGCAACGATACCCGCTTCCTCCAGTAGTGCCTGGATGTCAGCTTCGTCCACCATGTTCAGGAAGTAGGTTTCATAGTGATCGCCGTCCTCGTCAAGAGGCTTGTCGTAGTCGATGATGATGTAGAAGGTTTCACCATTCCGGGTCTGGACGGTGATAAACTGCTTGTTCGTGTTCTTATCAAAGAGAAGATCACGGGTAATCAGATTGCCGTCCTCGGAGAAACCGGAACCGTCCTCGGCAACAGGCGTTGTTACTGTGGGGGTGGTTTCTGTAACGGGAGGAATATTGGAAGGTTCCGTTTCCTCAGTTACGGTAGTTTCCACGGTAGGGATGGTGCTATCTTCGGGATCGTCCGCATAAGCAAATGCGGTGGTAGCCAGCGTGGTCATACACATGACCACTACCAGCAGCAGAGCAAGGATGCGACTCTTAATCTTCATGGGACGCAGCCTCCTCATTGGATTGGAGCTGCCCAAGCAGTTCTG
>JAZNNW010000090.1:0-2777 GCA_045580485.1 Candidatus Avilachnospira sp.
CTGATCGCACCGTTTATGGGGGAAAAGCTCAGAGGCGAAGCGGACTACCGCATCATCGCCGTGGAGCCTGCGTCCTGCCCCAGCTTTACCAGAGGTACCTATGCCTATGACTTCTGCGACACCGGCATGGTCTGCCCTCTGGCAAAGACGTACACCCTTGGCAGCGGCTTCATCCCTGCTCCCAACCATGCCGGCGGTCTACGGTATCACGGCATGAGCTCCACACTCTCCGAACTGTATCATCAGGGATTGATGGAAGCAGTCGCAGTTCCTCAGACATCTGTCTTTGAAGCCGCCGAGTATTTTGCAAGAGTGGAGGGTATTCTGCCTGCACCCGAAAGCAGCCACGCCATCCGGGTTGCCATCGATGAAGCACTCAAGTGCAAGGAAACCGGCGAGGAAAAGACCATTGTCTTCGGTCTTACCGGTACCGGCTATTTCGATATGGTGGCCTACGAAAAATTCCACGACGGCAAGATGGATGACGATATCCCCACGGATGAAGAACTGCAGAAGAGCCTTTCCAAGCTGCCTGTTGTATAAGTTCCACAATTTTTTATGTGCTCCGGTTTTTTCCGGAGAGCCATTTTGTAAAGAGTTTAAAAACCGATTGACAAGGTAGGAAAATGGTGCTATTTTTTAATCGCCTATCGAACGGGTGAGTAATTAGACGAGAGGTGTTCTTATGAAGAACCGATTTGAGGCTCTGGTCAGAGCCAATTTCCGTTTCGGACGAATGTACGGCAGCATGGATTTCAGAGCCAAAATTCGTACTGTCCATCGGCACAGAGCATATTGCTGATATTTTGGAAGACTTGCGCAATGCGTTTGCGGCAGTGAAGGAGGCATAATCATGGCAAACATTTATACATCGGCCGATCAGCTCATTGGAAAGACACCCCTGCTGGAGCTGACCCATATTGAAAAAGAACGGAAGCTGAAGGCAAAGATCCTTGCCAAGCTGGAGTATTTTAACCCGGCAGGCTCTGTCAAGGACCGTATTGCCAAGGCCATGATCGATGATGCGGAAGCGAATGGCAAGCTGAAGCCCGGCAGCACCATCATTGAGCCGACTTCCGGTAATACCGGCATTGGCCTTGCGTCTGTTGCGGCAGCACGGGGCTATCGGATCATCCTTGTGATGCCGGAGACCATGAGCGTGGAGCGCCGTCAGCTGATGAAGGCCTACGGTGCGGAATTGGTGCTCACCGAGGGTGCCAAGGGCATGAAGGGTGCCATCGCCAAGGCGGAAGAATTGGCTGCGGAGATCCCCAACAGCTTTATTCCCGGCCAGTTCGTCAATCTTGCCAACCCCAAGGCACACCGGAAAAACACCGGCCCCGAAATTTACGAGGATACCGACGGCAAGGTGGATATCTTTGTTGCAGGTGTGGGCACGGGCGGTACTGTCACCGGTGTGGGTGAATACCTGAAGTCCCAAAACCCCGATGTCAAGGTCGTGGCGGTTGAGCCTTCCGCATCCGCCGTTCTCTCCACCGGTGTTGCAGGCTCTCATAAGATTCAGGGCATCGGCGCAGGCTTTGTCCCCGATGTTCTGAACACCGGGATCTATGATGAGATCATTCCCGTTTCCAATGAAGACGCCTTTGCCACCGGAAAGCTGATCGGCAGAAACGAGGGCGTTCTGGTGGGTATTTCTTCCGGTGCCGCTGCGTTTGCTGCCATTGAGCTGGCAAAGCGCCCGGAAAACGAAGGCAAAACCATTGTCGTTTTGCTGCCCGATACCGGCGACCGCTATCTGTCCACTCCGCTTTTTGAAGACTGATCATGTGCATGGGCAGCTGCGGTGAGCAGTTGACCATGCTTCGGAAAGGATCGTGATGTAAATGAGAAATGCAAAGAAAAATAGTGTCAGGTATACAACATACTGGCTTTGTGTGACGGCTCTGTTTATGGCGATCAATATTGCCATGAGTTCCTTTGGTCTCCCGGTTCCCGGTGGTCATTTGTACCTGAATGACATTGTGATCTGTACTGCGGCAATTCTGTTAGACCCATTTGCGGCGTTTATGGTGGGCGGTGTCGGAGCGTTTTTGGGAGATTTCTTTTTCTACCCGGCACCCATGTTCGTATCTCTTGTGACCCACGGCTTACAGGCGGTCGTGATCTCTGTGTTTTCCCGTTATTTGCTGAGAAAGCATCCTGTGGTCTCTTCTGGTGTTGGAGTGACGATCGGTGCCGTTATCATGGTTGTTGGCTACTCCCTTGGCCGTGCGTATCTTTACAGCACGCCCGAGTATGCGCTTCTCAAGCTCCCGTATCAGATCCTGCAGGCAGCAGTCGGCGCCGTTGCGGGAATGGTTCTGTGCTGGAAGTGCAGACTGGTGGAGATCTTCGACAAGAAGGTTTTTCGGAAAACGACTTAGCGGTCATAGAAATGTGACAGAGACTGCAAGGAGGCAACGATGCAACTGTATCTTGACAATGCCGCAACAACAAAAATGAGTAAAACGGCGATCGAGGCGATGCTTCCGTATATGGACACCGTCTATGGGAATCCATCAAGCCTCCATTCTGCCGGACAGACTGCAGCCGAAGCGCTTCGATCAGCAAGAGAGCGTATCGCCGCCTGTATTGGTGCTTCTGAGAAGGAGATCACCTTTACATCGGGCGGCAGCGAAGCGGACAACCAGGCAATTCTTTCTGCTGCAAGACTTGGAGCGCGAAACGGGAAAAAGCACATGATCTCCACGGCCTTCGAGCACCATGCGGTTTTGCATACGCTGAAGAAGCTGGAGAAGGAAGGATTCGAGGTC
>JAZNNW010000091.1:0-7277 GCA_045580485.1 Candidatus Avilachnospira sp.
ATACCACGGCGCCAAGCGCATAAACAAGAAACGAAAAGTAGATCCGCTGTCCACCCAAAACAGGCAGCGGAATAAACAACGTCTGAACCGCCACGCCCAGCGCGGCGATCAGAGCGCCCACAGCAAGTTTGCGGATGCTGCCGAATTCTCCCGTAGCAGCAATCCAATAAGCTTTGGAAAACGGAGACATGCGATCTGACATATAAAACCATCCTTTCCGTGCTTGTTGAATTGGGGTATAGTGTTGAATGGTGCGTGTGTAACAGCAAACATTTTGGAGTTCCCCAACAGAGGAAAAGGCTGTTCATTATCGGCCATCTTGATAGCAGAGGTGCCGGACAAGTATTTCCTCTCAGACAAAGCTATGCGAAAGCTCTCGATGAAATCGTCGGAGGCTCACAAGGACAAAGGGTTTACTCAGTAGACGGAGTAGCCTGCACACAATGTGCCGGAGCAGGCGGTTGGGGCGGTAAAACAGGGTTATATTTTATCGATATGAACACCGATCCCGTCATAACCGACATTGCAAGGTGTATAACAGCTCGTCAGGATTCGGGAGTAAGTAATCACAGAGGCGAACACTCTGCTGTGCTTATCGAAGAAAAACCGAGAGCTATAATCACACCTGACCGAGAAACTGTAAGACAGAAAGGTCGGCGCATTAAAGAGCCTGACGAAGCCATGTTTACAATAACTGCCCAAGATAAACATGGCGTAATTCATAAGGGCAGAATTCGAAAACTTATGCCTATAGAATGTTGGCGATTACAAGGTTTTACGGATGAACAGTTCTACAAAGCTCAAGGGACAGGACTTACAGACGGCCATCTTTATAAGATGGCAGGTAATGCCGTTACGGTTAATGTCATATCTGCTATAGGCGAGAAAATCAAAGACATAAACAACTTATACGGCATTGTAAGGAGTGAAGAATAATGCCAAATCATGTAACTAATCACATTAAGATAACTGGCGACTCCAAGAGAATTAAAGAACTTCTTGAAGCAGTTAAGTACGATGATGTGGGGCTTGGTTCTATTGACTTTAATAAAGTTATACCAAAGCCTGCATCTCTTGATATCGAATGCGGCTCAAACACCGATAAAGGTTTAAAAGCATATCGTGATTTTATCAGTGTATACACTCTTGAAGGTACAAGAAAAGGTCTCGACCTTCTTAGAATAAATCCCGAAGTTGAGGAAAGATTCTTACAGGAGAGAACTGATATTGAACGAGAGGTCTTTGACTTAGGTAAGAAAGCATATCAGAACATCCTTATGTATGGTGCGCCTACTTGGTATGAGTGGAGTATCGAAAATTGGGGAACAAAATGGAATGCTTACGGCTATGAAGAAAATGAGGTTGTAACAGAGAGAAGCGGAGATAACACTCTGTGGATGAACACAGCGTGGGGTGCTCCTCACCCCGTTATAGCTAAATTAGCCGAGCTTTACCCTGACCTTACCTTTGAGCATGAATGGGCTGATGAAGATATCGGAAATAACTGCGGAAGAAAAACATACGAAAACGGTGAATGTACTGATACATATTACCCCGAAGAAAGAATTGAAAGTGTAGAGTTTGCTTGCAAAGTTCATGGCTATGACAGTATGCAAGATTTGGGACTGTCAAAGAACGCAAGCGGCGATGGCATAATCAATATTTGGAGTAATGAATACGAAGCGGTTTTCGTGTGTGAACAACCTGCCTTGTTCGCTAACGAGAAACTGACGGATGCAGATATCCCCGAAGGACTGTTCTGTTATTATCTGCGAAACAGGGATGACGGAGAAGGATTCGCAACACTTGAACCCAAGGTGTCCGTGAATTTTGGCGGCACCGTAATTACGAGTGAACCCATAGAAATCCCGGAGCAGGGATATATTGAGTTTACAGATGATAATTACCCTCATTTCATAGGACAAGATATGAATTTTGAAATGTATATGTACGGTAACTTTGATGATTTAACTGAAGGAGTAGGAGAACCTAAATTATGAGTATTAAAAGAATCGATATGAGAGATCTTCTGGACTACGAAGGTAAAGAAGGTCTCATTCTCACAGGATGCGGAGGCGAGCCTCAGGAATGGCTTGACGGCATCAATGAACTTTTTACCGAGGGAGATATGCTTCTTGAAGGTACAAAGTTTACTGAAGATGACCTCGCAGTTTTTGATAACGAAGGCTCAACTTGTATTTTATTTGAGTTCAACGATAATACGAAACTCAACATCGGTAAGCTTGCCATGTGGAGAATAGGTACACACGCTACTTTCGGCGGTACTTGGCTTACCGACTTTGTAGATCATCAGTTTGGCGGTTTCCATCCCAAAGAGCAGCCTGACAAGGTGAAACCCGATTGTCCCCTTAAAGGACAGGATGGTAATATCTTCAACCTTATGGGTATTGCTTCAAGGACTCTCAGAGAAAACGGTATGAGAGATGAAGCCAAAGAGATGACTACACGAATTACATCAGAAGCTCATAGTTATGATGAAGCTCTGGGTATTATTTCAGAATATGTAAACATAACCTCAGTAGATGAGGATGAGGACTTCGGTGACGAGGACTTCGATGAAGATTTAGAGGAAGGGAATGAAATGACCTATGGTTAATGTGATTTGCTTCTTTTCAGGTGTTTTCCTTGGTGCTTGTGTAGGTCTGGTTGTAATGTGTACAATGCAGATTTGCAGAATCAATGATTACGAAACAGAAATCAGAAAACTCAAAGCTGAAGTTGAGAAAAATAACGCTTAAATAACAGAACAGGCCGACTGCGTAAGCAGGCGGTCTTTCTTTTTTTACTATTGTACTGTACGCAGTCGGCCTCCATAAAAGGAGGTTTATATTGTGTCCGGTTCAGTAAGTCCACTTGCGTGGACAGGCAACAAAGGATGCATCTATAAAACAATAGATGCATTCATGCCTCCGCATAGAACCTATGTAGAACCCTGTATGGGCAGTGCGGAGGTGTTTTTAAGAAAGGCTCCTGTACCAAAGGAAATAATCAATGACTACAACGGTGACCTTGTTAAGTTTTTCAGAGTCTTGCAGAGAAGTGAAAAGTTAGCATATTTACTTGGAAGGCTTTATTTATCCTTCAATTCCGAAGAACTATTCAGAGCTAACAAAGCACTCCTTGCAGATGTACCTAATATACTTGATGACCTTACCGAAACTGCAGTAATAATTGAAAATGCCGATTGGCAGGACATAGAACTTGCGGTTGCATTCTTTGAAAATCAGACTTTCAGTTTTTCCTCAACAGGAAAGACTTTTGCTATTGCAAAGAAGGATATGACCAAAAAGTTTGGAAGAATTGTGGCGGCTTGTAGCAGACTGAGAAATGCAATTATTATGCATCGTGACTATAAAGACTGCATCAACTATGCCGCAGGCAAAGATACTTTTATTCTCCTTGATCCACCCTACAAAGGTACAGAGAATTATTATCAGAAAGCAAACTTTGACGAGGACGAACACGCACAGCTTTTTGCTTATATGAATGAAATTCATAAGAAGTTTAGTGGTGAGTGCAAGTTCTTAATTACCTACAACAACGATCCCTATATACTTGAACTTGCAGCCAAGTATGGCTTCTATACCTATGTTCAGGAGCGACTTCACAATATGGTACAGAGTTCTAAACCCGGTGAAATGTTTGAAGAATTGCTTATTGGTAACTATGACCTTGAAAAGCAGGCAAGAGAGAATGAAAAGTATCTCAAAGAGCTTAATAGACAGCTCAACCTATTTGACTATAAATACAATTACTAAGGAGAAATTTTTATGATTAACAAATTTGAAAGCAGAAGCATTGCTATCCCCACCGAGCTTATTAAAGCCTTATCTATCGCAGGCAAAGATACTGTTGTTGTTCGTTTTGAGGACAACAGAACAGTTTACTGTTACCTTGACGATGGCGAGGTGGTTATTGCCGAAGATATTATCGAAGCCGATGAGGACGAGTGTGCCGATGAAGAAGGCGATGATTGTGATGCAAAGTGTGAAACAACAGATGTGTGTAGCGATTGTCCTCACTACTGCCCCGTCTGCGGTGAGTGTACAAGAGAAGATTAATTAAGAAATACGAGGTGAGAACATGGAAAAGAAAATATTTAGAGTCCTTGGCAAGAAAGGCAACACAACAATTCCTTATGCGTTAAGAAAGGCTATGGAAATCAAGTCAAATGAACTTATCTCATACGAGCAGATAGATGAAGATTCTATCCTTGTCACAAGGGAAAAAGTATGTAAAAACGATGTTCATAAGTGCCTTGCCGAACACGGAAATAAAGAGGTTGAAAAGTTCCTTGACAACCTCACTCCCGAACAGCAGAGAAAAGCCTGTATGTACTTAGGTGTAATTGTCGGACGAAGGGACGGAAAACTCCGTGGCAGATAAACATAAAGCAGTCTATCCTTGGTCACTCAAAGATGCCAAAAGGTGCTCAGAGGAAGAACTGTGGCGAGAAAGCTATAAAGAAAACTGTGACTGTGCAAGAGTTATTGAAAGGGCAATCAGCAATAACTTTTCTGATAATAGACTTAACACAGATGCAGCTTGCGAAATTATAGCTACATACGGATTTGACCGAGTGAACTTTGTCTTGGCAAATACAGTTCAAAGACTCTCTGATGACGGCAGGATAAGTGCTGACAATAAGGAATGGGCAAAACGCATATACATCCCCAAAGACGATATTTGTTGGCATTATGCCGTTGATTCCCATTCAGGACTTACGAATATGTTCTTAGACCGTGTTCGCCGTGAATGGGATAATCTCAAACTCTTTGATAAGTCCCATTGCAGTGATGAAGGATATTACGAGGATAAAGTCCTTGTGCTTAAACCTTCCTCATTAAAAGATGAATATAAAACTCCCGATTTTCAGTTGTTCTACGCTACGGGTGGTTTCGGTTGCGATCCCACAAAGATAGGCACCTCTGTGTCGGGAGTTTTTCTTAAAGACGATGAATTTGCCCAGTTCAGACGATCTGACTTTATAGGTGTTATCAAGGATGAACACATGCCCGATTGGGCAAGAGAAAAGTTCGAAAGTATCTATAAGGCAGAAACAGAGTCACAAACCCCAACAATGAAAATGGAAGGAGAATAATAATGCGTATTCAGGTATATCAGATAAACCCCGACAGAGATAAAAACGGTCTCAAGTTTATGTCAAGGGCAACGCTCAGGAAACTAAAAGGAATTGAGATGGCAGATGAAAGCCTCTATGACGAAGTGTTTGACGGAGATGTGGACTGCTCAAACTTAGAGGAAATCTTCCGCAAGTTTAACAACAGTCCCAGTATCTATCACGCAGGACATCCGTTGTTCAGAGGACACTCTATCTCAGTATCCGATGTTATCGTCATGAACGGCAGAGCAAACTGCGTTCAGCCTGTGGGTTTTGATGAGGTTGACTTTGATATTTCAAAGACTCAGAAACCCGATGACTTGATGAGAGTTGTATTTGTAGAACCTATGAAAGCTCCCGTTGTAGCCGAGATAAGAAACAATCTCGCAGGCTTACAGCAGGCAGTTGACGGACTTATAGAACCTGTATACATGGATGACAATACAGTCCTTGTGTGTAACGAGGAAGGTAAACTCAACGGTATGCAGGGAAACCGAAGGATCGGTGATGGCAGAACTGTCATTGCCGGTCCTTTTTTTATTTGCGGAGATGACGGAGAGAACTTCAGAGGTCTCACTGATGAGGAGGTGGAGAAATATATGTCTGAGTTTGCAGAGCCTGAAGAAATCTCTCAGGCAGAGGTAGAAGCTGATATGGGATTTACCATAATCAGCGGTATGTAAGGGAGGTGGACATGATGAGCAATACAGATAAAAACTCAAAAAGAGAAATTCCTCATCTTAATGTAAGAATCAATAAAATCTATACTGATGAGAGCAATATCAAAGCATATGCAAGTCT
Source organism: Candidatus Avilachnospira sp. (assembly GCA_045580485.1). Classification (GTDB taxonomy): domain Bacteria; phylum Bacillota; class Clostridia; order Oscillospirales; family Oscillospiraceae; genus Avoscillospira. The sequence continues at coordinate 5,945 of JAZNNW010000091.1, forward strand.
TATCATCGGTGGAATATTTGTAGTGCATGGATTCAGGGTTGTAAATTCAAAAAACGGTCTGTTTGTTGTTATGCCTGCATCAAAATACACCACTAAAAATGGTGAGGAAAAATATAAAGATATGTTTTATGCGTTTACTCGTGAAGGATATCAGAAAATCCAAGAGGTAATTATTGATGCTTATAAAAAGAAAATAAGTACTGACTCAAGCAAGAAAGAAGTAGTCAAAAACGAATCTGAATATGAGTTTAAGGAACTTGATCTTCTTGACCTCCCATTTGATTAAAAACAGAAAGGACGATTTTTATGAAATCAATTAAAAAGGCCAAAGGCAAAGCTGTTGCATTGCTTCTGACCTTATTATTTATCTTCACAGTTGGCGTAACATCAGTAAGTGCGGCCCCATCAACAACAGACGAGGTATTGCCTATTACAACTACCGAATGCGTAACTGAGTTAACAAGCATTACAACTCCCGATGAAGCACAGTCTGATTCGGGTAGTAATAACTACGGCTTTTGGATAGGCATCGGTGCAGTTGTGGTTGGCGGTTTAATTGCCACGGCGGTAATCGGAATTAAGGCAAAGAAAGACGAAGACGAGGACGAGTAATGTGATGAAAAAGGTGTACATCTGTGCGCCCCTTTCAGGTGACATTGAGGGCAATATCGAAAAGGCAAAACGATATGCCCGATTCGCTCTCCTTTCAGGAACTGCTCCGGTAGTTCCGCACTACTATGCCTATAGCCTTAACGATACTATCCCCAAAGAGCGAGAAATCGGCATAACTGCCGGACTCGGAAAATTATGGTTCTGTGACGAACTCTGGATATTCGGGGATGAGATAACCAAAGGTATGGAAACCGAAATCAGATTTTGCAAGAACCTTAACATTAAGATTAGGAAAATCAATGAAGAAGAAATAAGTAAAAGACTGGAGGAAGAAACCGATGAAAAAGAAAACACTTAAAGTCTTGCTTTGTGTAGCACTTGTCATGTTGTTTGCGACAGTCTGTTCAGTAACAGCTTTTGCCGCAGGCGATGTTTCGGGTGCTATTGAAGGGACTTGGAACGAAGCCAAGGGACAGGTACAGACAGTTGTAAACAATGTTGTGTTTCCTGTGGTTGATATGATTCTGGCTATCTTGTTTTTCGTAAAACTTGGTACAGCATATTTTGACTACAGAAAGCACGGACAGTTTGAGTTCGCAGCTCCTGCAATTCTGTTCGCTTGTCTTATCTTTACTCTTACTGCGCCTATGTACATCTGGACTGTACTGCCGTCATAAAGCCATACCAAACTAAATGCTCGGAGATGATATGCTCGTCTCCG
>JAZNNW010000092.1:0-15943 GCA_045580485.1 Candidatus Avilachnospira sp.
CCGGCTGTAGAGATCTGCCAGCTGCAGATCGATGATACCGGAGATGTTTTCTCTGGTCAGAGGCTTATAGAACACTGTTTCATCCAGTCTGTTGAGGAATTCCGGACGGAAGCTGCGGCGGAGTAGCTGCTCCACCTGCTCTTTGGCTTCCGGAAGGATGTTCCCCTCCCCATCAATTCCATCCAGCAGGTACTGGCTGCCCAGATTGGAGGTCAGGATGAGGATGGTGTTTTTGAAATCCACGGTTCTGCCCTGAGAATCGGTGATCCGTCCGTCATCGAGAACCTGCAGAAGGATGTTAAACACATCGGGATGGGCCTTTTCCACCTCGTCAAAGAGGATGACAGAATAGGGTTTGCGGCGGACTGCTTCTGTCAGCTGACCGCCTTCCTCATAGCCAACATAGCCGGGAGGGGCTCCGATGAGACGGGAAACGGAGAATTTCTCCATATACTCCGACATATCGATACGGACAAGGTTCTTTTCATCGTCAAAGAGACTTTCGGCAAGGGTCTTTGCCAGTTCCGTCTTGCCCACACCAGTGGGACCGAGGAACAGAAAACTGCCGATCGGTCGGTCGGGATCCTGAATTCCGGCCCGGCTGCGCCAGATGGCTTCCACCACAGACCGGACTGCTTCGTCCTGCCCCACCACCCGGCGGTGGAGGGTTTCATCCAGATGAAGCAGCTTTTCCCGCTCCCCTTCCATGAGCCGTGCCACGGGAATGCCTGTCCACCGCTCGATGATTTTCGCGATCTCCTCTTCCGTGACCTTATTCCGCAGCAGGCTCTGCTCCTGAGCGCTCTGAGCCTGCTTCTCTTCGTGGGCAAGCTGCTTTTCTGCTTCCGGCAGGGTGGCATATTTCAGCTTGGCGGCTGTTTCATAATCGCCCTGCTGTTCTGCCCGTTCCATATCAGCACGCATCTGCTCGATCTGCTCCCGAAGCTGCTGCACTTTGCCGATGGCGGTTTTTTCATTTTCCCACTTGGTTTTCATGGCATGGAAACTGTCACGGGACTCTGCCAGTTCCTTCTGCAGTTCCGCCAGACGGGCTTTGGAAAGTTCATCGTTCTCCTCTTTCAGCGCCACTTCCTCGATCTCCAACTGGATGATCTTGCGGCGGACCACATCCAGTTCCGTAGGCATGGAATCCATTTCCGTCCGAATCATGGCGCAGGCTTCATCCACAAGATCGATGGCCTTATCCGGCAGGAAACGGTCGGTAATATACCGATGAGAGAGGGTCGCTGCCGCAATGATGGCAGGATTGGTGATCTTGACACCGTGAAACACCTCATAGCGTTCCTCCAGACCGCGAAGAATAGCAATGGTATCCTCCACGGTCGGTTCGGAGACCAGAACCGTCTGGAAACGGCGCTCCAGAGCCGGATCTTTTTCAATATACTGACGGTACTCATCCAAGGTAGTGGCACCGATGCAGTGGAGTTCGCCGCGAGCCAGCATAGGCTTCAGCAGGTTGCCTGCATCCATAGCACCTTCCGTCTTACCGGCACCGACAATGGTGTGCAGTTCATCGATAAAGAGAATAATCTGCCCTTCGGACTGTTTCACTTCGTTGAGGACTGCTTTCAGCCGTTCTTCAAACTCACCGCGATACTTGGCACCTGCAATCAAGGCACCCATATCCAGAGAGAAGATGCTCTTATCCTGCAGGCTCTTGGGTACATCGCCGCGGACAATCCGCTGGGCAAGGCCTTCGGCAATGGCCGTTTTGCCAACACCGGGCTCGCCGATGAGAACAGGATTGTTTTTCGTTTTCCGGGAAAGAATTCGAATGACATTTCGAATCTCATCGTCCCGTCCGATGACAGGATCCATCTTTTGCTGCCGGGCACGCTTTACCAAATCAGTGCCGAACTTCTCCAGAGCTTCATAGGTGGCTTCGGGGTTGTCCGATGTGACCCGTTGGCTGCCACGGATGGTCTGCAGGGTCTGCAGGCAGCCCTCTTTGGTAATGTTATATGTGCAGAACAGCTCTTTGAGGGTGCTGTCTGCCGTGTCCAGCAAAGACAGCAGCAGATGCTCCACGGAGACATATTCATCGTGCATGGACTCTGCCAGAGCTTCCGCATGGCTGAGAGCTTCATCCACCGGTCTTGCAATATAGATCTTATCCGCTTCCCTGCCGGAACCGGTGACTCTCGGCAGCTTGGAAAGTTCTCTCTCCAACGCTGCTGCAAAACTCTCCACGGTGATGCCCATACGCTTCAAAAGCGCGGGCACAAGACCTTCTTCCTGTTTCAGCAGCGACATCAGCAGGTGCACCTGCTCGATCTGCTGGTGGCTGTTTTCAACGGTCAGTTCCTGGGCAGCCTGAATGGCGGCCAGAGACTTCTGGGTGAACTTCTGTGCGTTCATATTCTGCACCTCCTAGTTTTTAGCACTCTCTTCTTTAGAGTGCTAATTCTTTGTCCTCAGTGTAATACTTTTGCCTTGGGATGTCAATAGATTCCCCCATTTGAAAGTGTTATATTTTTGTAAACATAATATTTTTGAAAGATTTAACAAATACTTAAAATTTGCCCTCTAAGATATTTCACAACTGACTGTTATGATATAGCCATAACGAACAAGTTGTTTTTTCATTTTCCCCTCCTTTCTTCCTTTTACAAAAACATCGGCAGGTTTGGTCACCTTGCCGGTGTTTTTGTTTTCAAATGAAATTTGAAAACAAAAACACCGGTGCGGCTTCCGAAACATTTTGTTTCGGAAGCCTTTTTTATTGAACGCGAAGGGGACCCTTTGTCCCCTTCACACTTCCCCTGCTGCTCAATCATAGAGAATCTGATCTACCAATGAAACACCGTTCCTCAGGCGTGGTTTTTGTTTTCATTGCAATATAAGCGTGCTTCTGCTATAATAATTTGGAATTTCAAACACAAAGGAACTTTTCTATGAACGAGAATTTGACATTCCGGGATCTTGGGCTCTCGGAAGAAATATTGAAGGCCCTGGAAAAGAAGGGCTACGGCTATCCCACCAAGGTGCAGGCAGAGGCGATCCCTCCCTTTTTGGAATGGAAGGATGTCATCGCCAAAGCCCCTACGGGCACGGGCAAGACCTTTGCTTTTGGCATCCCCATGATCGAACACATCGATGCTGAATCTGAGGATCTGCAGGGTCTGATTCTGGCTCCCACCAGAGAGCTGGCTATTCAGATCTGCGATGAGTTGCGGGGTCTGCTGCGCTTTTACAAGAACATCCGTGTGGCTGTGGTCTACGGCGGACAGAAAATGGAGCCTCAGATCAAGGCATTGAAGGGTCATCCTCAGATTCTGGTTGCCACTCCCGGCAGACTGATGGACCACTACAACCGTAAGAACCTGCGGCTGGATAAGATCCACACGGTCGTTCTGGACGAGGCCGACCGGATGCTGGACATGGGTTTCTTCAAGGATGTGACTCACATTCTGGATAAGCTCAAGAATAAGAAGAGCATGGGTCTGTTCTCTGCTACCATCTCTCAGGAGGTCATGACCGTCAGCTGGATGTACCAGCGGGACGAGGTGGAGATCACCGTGCCTGCCGATCAGGAAAACAAGCCGGATATCGATCAGTATTCCCTGACCGTCTCCCCTCTGGAAAAGACAGAGACAACTCTGCGGCTCATCCGGGCCATGGAGTATGAACGGGTCATCGTTTTCTGCAACACCAAGGTCATGTGTCAGCGGCTCAGCGATGATCTGCGCCGTGCCGGTCTGGATGCCGACTGCATCCACGGCGATGTCCGTCAGGGCACCAGGGAAAAGACCATGAAAACCTTTAGAGACGGCAAGCTGGCTGTTCTCATTGCCACTGATGTGGCCTCCCGGGGTATTGATGTGGACGATGTGGACTGCGTCATCAACTTCGATGTGCCGGAAGAAAACGAATACTATATCCACCGCATCGGCCGTACAGGCCGTGCCAAGCGGAAGGGTGCTGCCTGGTCTATTCTGGGCAACTTCCCCGAAAAAGCCAAGCTGGACGAGATCGCCAAGTACTCCCACTTTACCATCCGCCCTATGAAATTCATTGAGGGCGACCTGCTGGTGGAAGAGGAAGTCAAAAAGCCGGCGGTCCGCAAGAAGTTCCGTTGACCGCCGCAGAAGAGGGCGTGCTGCTGCTTTGCTGCCGCCTTGGTGACACAAATGCAAAGCCTATGACCATGCCCCAGTTCCGGGAACTGGGGCAGCGTGTCTTTCCCGCCCTTGCAGGGGAAGATCCTCTGCGGCAGCTTTGTACCAGAGATTTGACCAATTTGGGCTATGATGAAGGCCGTGCCGACGAGATCCTCCGACTGCTGGATCGGGAGAAGCAGCTCATTGACTATCTGCGGCATGGAGAAGAATTGGACATTCATCCCCTGACCCGGCTTTCTCCCAACTTTCCCCACAGCCTGCGGCAGGCACTGGGATATCAAACACCGGCAGCTTTCTTCTATCGTGGGGATCTATCCCTGCTGGAGAAACCTGCTGTGGCTGTGGTAGGCTCCCGGCGGTTAAGACCCGACAACCTTTCCTTTGCACAGGCCATGGGAAGACATGTAGCCCAGATCCATCAAACACTGGTCTCCGGCGGTGCTGCAGGAGCCGATCTGGCTGCCCAGAATGCCTGCATTTCCAACGATGGAAAATCTGTAATATTTGTAGCAGACCGCCTGACAGACCACCAAACAGCAACCCACAGCCTGTATCTCTCCGCTGATGGCTACGATGTACCCTTTGCCAACTACCGGGCATTGGAACGAAACAAATTCATCCATATTCAGGCCGACAAAGCTGTTGCCGTCCAATGTACCCTCGGAAAAGGCGGCACCTGGCAGGGCTGTACGGAGAATCTGAAGCACGGTTGGTCGGAGCTGTTTGTCTATGACGATAACTCCCCTGCCGCTGCTGCGCTGATCGCGCAGGGCGCAAAGCCCATCATAGATGTAAGAAGCACTCGCTAAGCGAGTGCTTCTTACATTTATCCGATATTCTTTGTGGCAATGACCTCTGTTCCGAAAACATCCTTCAAAATCACATCACCGATGGCTATGGGTGCAGATACTGTCATGGTGCGAAGTTTCTTCATCACTGTGAACATCTCACCCTTGGGTACAGGTGCAGCAGTCTTGACGCTGACCATGGTATCCTCCCGGTTGGCAACCCGGACAGTGGCGGTGACGGTTCTGGTGGGATTGGTACATTCTGCTATGGCATACTCTGCGCCCCGTTTGCAGCCATTGCCTGTGACAGTCCTGTTCTCCTCAACTGTCACGGTACAGCCTCTGGGGCAGACAATACAGGTAAGGGTTCGCTTCATGCCAATTCCTCCAAACGCACAGTGATGGTTCCGCAGGCAGTTTTCAGCTTTTCTGCCGGGATGGTCAGTTTTTCCATTTCACCGGGAGCAGTCTTCAGCCGCTTGGCGGTCAAGAGCACATCTTCTCCGCAGGTGACGGTAAACTGCACCTTTCCATAGGGCTTCACCACCCGCAGGAACAAGGATACATCCTTCTCGGTGGAAGAGATTTGCTGGGGCAGCACATAGCGGACACCGCTGCCTGCCTGTGTCTGCAAAAGCGTCTCTTTCTTTTTCTCCGCAGTTACAAACCCTGCCGCACCGATACCGGCCCGCTCCGCTTCATCGGACACATAGTCCACCAGATCGTGGACCTGCAGCACATTGCCGCAGGCAAAAATGCCGGGCACCTGGGTCATGCAGGTATCGTCCACCAAGGCACCGTTGGTAACGGGGTCCATAGGGATACCGGCAGCGGTTGTCAGCTCGTTTTCCGGGATCAAACCCACGGAGAGCAGCAGCGTATCACAGGGGATATACCGCTTGGTCTCTTCTTTGACTTTTCTGTTTTCATCCACTTCTGCAACGGTCACGCCCTCCAGACGCTTCTTGCCATGGATCTGGGCGACAGTGGTGCTGAGGTAGAGAGGAATATCAAAATCTTCCAGACACTGAACGATGTTCCGGGTCAGACCGCCGGAATAGGGCAGCAGTTCGCAGACTGCCTCCACCTTAGCGCCTTCCAGAGACATTCTTCTGGCCATAATGAGACCGATATCACCGGAGCCGAGGATGACCACCCGTTTGCCCACCAGATAACCTTCCATATTCAAAAGCTTCTGGGCAGTACCGGCACTGTAAATACCGGCAGGACGGGAACCGGGAATGTTCAGAGCGCCTCTGCTCCGCTCCCGGCAGCCCATGGCCAAAATGACCGCTTTGGCTTCCAGCTTTTCAATGCCTCTGCGGCTCTGGGCCGTGACCACACGGTCAGGAGAGACTGCCGTGACTGTGGTCTCATAGCGGACTTCGATATTCCGCTCTTTCACCATGTTTTCATAAACAGCTGCATACTCCGGTCCGGTCAGCTCTTGGCCAAGTTTATGTAAACCAAACCCATTGTGGATACACTGACGGAGGATTCCACCCAGTTCCGGTTCTCTATCCAGAATGACCACATTTTTCACACCATGGTCATAGGCAGCCACAGCTGCCGCCATACCGGCAGGACCGCCGCCGATAATGACGATATCATAGTTTGTCATTTCGCCTCACCGATCCTTTCTGTGACCATCTCAGAGCCTGCTCCGTTTTTCGTGACTGTCTCCATGGGAATTCCCAGTTCCTCCGACAGCAGCTTCATAATATAAGGACCGCAGAAGCCGCCCTGACAGCGACCCATACCGGAACGGGTGCGGCGCTTGACGCCGTCCACATCTTTGGCCTGAGGATTTCTGCGGATGGCGGCACGAATCTCCCCTTCGCTGACAGTCTCACAGCGGCAGACGATCTTACCGAAATCCGGGTTCTTTTGAATCATTTCATTCTTCTCTGCGTCGGTCATGGTACGGAAAGCATGGGGATTCTCCCGATTGCCGTTCCAGTTTTCCTTCTTTTGCAGCTTCAAACCGCCTTCTGCCAGAAGGTTCACCACATACTGCGCAATGGAAACGCAGCAGGTCAGACCGGGAGAGTCGATACCGGCGGCATGGACCAGACCGGGAACCTTCTCAGAGCGGCAGAGGATAAAGTCATCCGAAGATTCAGAGGCACGGACACCGGTAAAGGAAGTGATTACCTGACGAAAATCCACAGAAGGCACGCTTCTTCTTGCAAGGTTCTGCACCTGTTCCACACCGGCAGGGGTCACATCCCGGCTTTCCGGTGTTTCCACATGGGCAGCCGTAGGACCTGTGAGCAGGTTGCCATCTACCGTGGGGCTGACCAGAATACCCTTGCCTGCCTTGGAGGGGAGCTGGAAGATGGTATGCTTCACACGACTGCCCTCTTTTTTATCCAGCAGCAGGTACTCACCGGCTCTGGGGATGATTCGGAAGAAGCCGTCTCCTGCCAGCTGGGCAATCTGATCGGAATAACCACCGGCACAGTTGACCACCCAGCGAGCCTGCACACACTCTCCGGCAGCAGAAGTGAGGGTGAACATTTCGGATCTCTCAATGCTCTTCACCGCAAAATTTCGTTTCAGCTCTACGCCGTTATCCATGGCATTGCCTACGGCGGCAATGGTCAGTTCGTAGGGGCAGATGATGCCGGCCGTGGGCACATGGAGGACCATGGTCACTTCCCTGGAAAGCTGAGGCTCCAGAAGCCGTGCATCCTCGCCGGTCAGCAGCTTCATCTGCCCGATGCCGTTGGCAATGCCACGCTGATACAGAGCCTCCAGACCGGCATGCTCCTCCTCACCAAAGGCACAGACCATAGAACCGTTTTGGATATGGGGCACATGCAGCTCCTCCGCCGCTTTGTACAGTAGAGGAACACCGGCTGTATTCAGTTTTGCTTTCATCGTACCGGGGTGGGGGTCAAAGCCGCCGTGGATAATACCGCTGTTGGCTCTGGAGGCACCGCAGGCAACATCATTTTCCTTTTCCAGCAGGCAGACAGAAAGCTGATACTTACTCAGTTCCCGTGCCAGCATACCGCCGATGACACCTGCACCGACGATGGCAACATCATAGTTCACTTTTCTTCTCTCTCCATTCGTTTTTCATACGAAAAATATTCTTTTGGCGAAATGCCATAGTATTTCACAAACATCTTATAGAAATGAGAATAGGTACGGAATCCGGATCGGTACGCTGCATCTTCCAATCTCATACCGGCTTCGACCTTCCCGATGGCAGACTTCAGGCGATGATCGATAATATATTGGGTCAGCGTCTGACCGGTCTTTTCCCGAAAGGTCGCTGTAAGGTCATGGCGGTGGAGACCAAGTCGCTCCTGTATCCTCTCATAGGTCAGTTCTTCGCACAGGTGTTCCTCCACATACCTGCAGATTTCCTGCACCATGAGGTCTTTCCTGTCTACATCGTAACGCATAGTACCTTCCTTTCTGAAATAAAAAAACAGAAAGGAAGGCACATTTCTGTGTCTTTCCTTTCCGTTTCTCCAATTCTCCAACGGGTATTTACTTTAAGAGTTCTGCAACGACCTTCGGGAATTCCCGGTAGTCATCCACCTTGAAGAACCGATAGCCTGCCAGAAGAACAGGCTCGTCATTTCCGCCAAGGCCGTAGTCATCGCCCACATAAGCCACTTCTTCTTTGGCAAAGCCGTGGGTTTCGGCATATTTTTCGAGAGCGGTGGCTTTATTGTAGGGCTTGGGCGCCATGTCAAAGGAAGAAGATCCGCCGACAAAAACATTATAATCGGAAAAGACCTCCGTCACATGGGCAAGAATGGCTCGTCGCTTGCTGCGATCCGGGTCAAAGGCCAGTTTGTCCTCTTGTTTGGCTTTTGTGCCAAGAAGGGGGAAGGTGAAACAACCGGAAGCATGGTATTCCACATTGTCACCGGCAAATTCTGTGTAGCCGTACTTTTCACGAAGCATGGTCACTCTGGCTTCGATGCTCTCTTTATCAAAGGGGAAGGTCAAATCATGGCGAATTTCGATATCGCCGGTTTCCGGGTTGTACTCGGCATACTGCATGCCGTAGCTACCCAGAATGTCCACAGGAAAATGCTCCATCTGCTCAAAAATTCGGCGGCACAGACCGGCACCGGACATGAGCAGTTTATATTTCTTGCTGAGCGCTTCCATGGCGGCACGGTTTTCCGGGGGCATGGGCGTTTTATGCTGGCTCAAAGTGCCATCCAAATCAAAGGCAACCAGTTTGATACTCACAGGGTGTCCTCCTCGGGGATATAAAGGTTATACAGCCACAGGACGGAATAGCGATCCCGGATATCCTTAGCATAGACGGCGGCATCTTTCAGCTTCTGTGCACCGTACATATCTTCCAGATCGGAATAGTGCAGACCGATGGCTTCCACCAGCCGCTCTGCTTCCTCTGCATCGGGCGTTTCCGACAGAAGCTTGCAGATCTCATCCCACTTTTCGGTGATGACATCGATATCATTCCGATCGTACATGCCATAGGCCTTCTGCAAAGCAAAGACACCTTCGGCAGAGCCGGTATAGACGCGCTTGATTTCCTGTTCCCATTTGGATTTGTCAATCTGTCGGCGGACAGGGCGGCTCTTGATCACAGCGGTACGCATTTTGGCCGTCATGACAGAAGCATAGAGGACATCCAGACCGTGGTCAAAATAAGGCTTATTTTCCTGCAGACCGGTGATCTCGAAGAAATGAGAGATATGATGCTCGCTGCCGGAGGCAGGTCTGGAGTTGCCTGCATAGGCCATGGTGATGCCTGCCACCACAAGGGCTTCCATGAGGGCATCCACTGCCTCGGTATCACGGGCCAGAATACCCGGTGCCAGATCACGGACTTTGATGACCGTGTCATACATTAAGTCATGGACACGCTGGCAAAAATATTCGCCGTTAACGAGGGCGCTGAGCCGCCAGTCATTGAGACAGGAAAACTTACCCATGATATCGCCGTAGCCTGCCTGCAGCATTTCCATAGGTGCATTTTTGATGACATCGGACACCGCCAGAATGGCCTTTGGGGTATGGGCAGGCAGGGTGGTCTTCATACCGCCAAAGAGCATAGCTGCCACAGAAGAAGCATAGCCATCCATGGAGGGTGCGGTAGCAACGATAAAATAAGGAATTCCTCGCTGATAGCTGAGGTAACGACTCATGTCGTTGATGACACCGGAACCGACACCCACAATGAGATCGACCTGTACAGGCATTTCTGCTTCCGCTGCCGCCACAGCAGCTTCGTTGGGGACAAGACGCTCCTTGGCGGGAAGGACAATGGCGGTGGGGCTCTGCGCTTTCAGCTTTTCGGCAGCCGCCTTGCCGCAGACCTCCCAGGTGTTTTCATCTGCCAGCAGGACGATGTTTTCATAGTTCTTACAAAGTTCGGTCAGGGTATCCAATGCCTTGGGACTGACTTCCACCGTATCAATGGGGCAAAGGTGATCTTTACCGCAATCGCAGCCATAAATACCTTGGGTCAATGTGCGAAAGTCCATCATATTCTCCTTATATATACCAAAGTTCTTTTGTGCCGGTGGAGACGGCAAGGGCACCCTTGCTCAGAGCAGCCGTGATCTCCTGCTTAGTCTCGATGAGACCGCTGGCAATGACAGGAATAGAACCTGCCGCATAAGAGGCGATGACTTTCGGGACGACACCGGGCAAAATTTCCATCATATGGGGATTGGTGTTTTTGAGCATTTCCTGCGCACTGCCTAAGCCTTGGGAGTCCAAGGCGAAGAAACGCTGGATGGCCAGAAGTCCCAGATCTTTGGCTGCTTTGATCAGCTGACCTCGGGTACTGAGGATGCCATCGGCACCGCAGGAAGCCAGATACTGCAACCCTTCCCTATCCTTGCCGATGCCTTCTGCCAGATCAATATGGACAAAAATGACCTTGTTTGCCTTGTGGGCTTGTGAAATTCTCTCTTTTACCGTCACAAGGTGACTTTCCAGGCAGAACAGCACCTCCGCAGGGGATGCCAGGGCTGCTTCAAAATTGCTCTCCCGCACCGCTGCGATCACAGGGCTGCAGGACAAAATATCCATCAGTTCCGAAATGCGCATCCAACCAACTCCCGAAAAAACAAAAAATGCAAACTACGACCAAGGTCGTATTTTGCATCTCCAAATCTCATGCGAGATTATTTTATCGTAATATGGAGAATATGTCAAGGGGGAGGCTTTCGAATCCCTCCCGATAAAAAAACAACACACACCATTTGGTGTGTGTTGTTTTTCTGGCGGAGTGGGAGGGATTCGAACCCTCGGTACGCTTTTGACGTACACACGATTTCCAGTCGTGCTCGTTATGACCTCTTCGATACCACTCCATCGAAGGGCGCTGCTTGAACAGCTCAGTTATCATACACGAGAAACGACTTTTTGTCAAGAAGTTTCGTAAAAATTTTCTGGATTTTTATTCTTCTTTCAGAACATCCACGCAAGCCTGCAGTACCTGCCCGGCGATGGGGGTGCAGGCAGCACTGCCGGAGCCGCCGTGCTCGATGATGACGATGAATGCCAAGGGATAATCTTCATCCTTGATAAAACCTGCAAAGGTGGCATGAGGCGTGGCATCGGGTGCAACCTCCGCCGTGCCGGATTTGGCACAGACATACAGATCCGGGAAGTATCCTGCGCCGTAGCGGTTGACCACCGCTGCGTGCATCATTTCAGACAGACGCTCTGCTGCCGCAGGCTCTGCCGTCCAGTCCAGCATTTTGGTCTTGGCCTTATAGCCGGTCATCAGCCCGCCATCCACTTTCTTCATGACATAAGGTTTGGCTGCCTGTCCGCCATTGGCAATGGCACCCATGACCGTCATATACTGGCAGGCATTGACAAGATTGGTATACTGACCGATACCCGCCCAGGCGAGTTCACTGTCTGCTGCGTTTTCCACATCAAAATTGCCGGCTGCGGTGGTAATGCCGTCAAATTTCAAAGACTGTGCAATGCCGAATTCGTAGGCGTAGTCTTTCAAAGTATCTGCACCCAACTGCAAAGCCAGCTGGGCAAAGGCCACATTGCAGGAGGCCTCCAAAGCTGTCTGCAAATTGATATCGCCGTGATAGCCGTTGCAGGTGACTGTATCGGCACCGATCTCCATTTTACCTTCACAATGGAAGGTCTGACTTTCGATATCTTCAATGGTCTCCAGCGCCGCAAGGGTGGTCAATACCTTATAAATAGAACCGGGGACATAGGTAGTCTGGAAAAAGCGGTTGAGATAGACACCGCTGTACTGGCCGGTGGTATCCCCTTCCACATCGGGCATATCGTTGGGGTCGTAGGTGGGAGAGGTGACGGCGCACAAAATCTCACCGGTTTTATAATTGTAGACACCGACAGTACCTTTGCGCCCTGCAAGCGCTGCCTGGGCTGTTTTCTGAACGGAGGCAGACACCGTCAGATGGGCGGTGTTGCCGTTTTCCGCAGCGGTATAGAGACCGTTGACAATATCAAAGCCCACCATCTCATCGGCATATTCATTGAGCACCGGCGCAGAGATATAGCCAAACCGGTCGCCCAGCAGGTGCATGGTGGCTTTCCGCAAAGCGGCATCTTCACTGTATGTACGACCGTCAGTGCTGTCCAGAAGCAGATTGCCGCTGCGATCCACCACACGACCGGTGGAGAGGTTGCTGCCGGCATAGACATGAGGACTGCCGGGGAAGGTCACCCACTGACCGGCCTTGGCAAAATAACGCACCGTAAAAAATCCCAGACCCAAGGCCAAAAGCGCCATGAGCACCAAAAGAAAAATCATCCGGCGGGAGATTCGTTTCATTCTTTCACATCCTTTTTAGAGGGCAGCTTCACTGCCATACTGGCATTCTGCCGTGTATCGGCTGCCTTGAGGAAAGCCAGCAGACCCCAACAGGCGATCATGCTGCTGCCGCCGTTGGAGACAAAGGGCAATGTAACACCGGTGAGGGGCAGCAGGTCCACAGTGCCAAAGACATTGAGAACCGTCTGCACCACCAGAATACCGCCAGCAGCACAGGCACCGATGGTATAGAAGCTGCTTCGTCCCACAGAGGCGGAACGAACCACAAACACGCCAAGGACAACGATGGCAAGCACCATGGCAAGGGCCATGATCAGACCCCACTCCTCTGCCACAAAGGCAAAGACCAGATCTGTATCAGAGGCTGCCACATATTTGAGCCAGCCGTTACCGGCACCCAGACCAAATAGACCGCCGGAGGCGATGCACATCATAGCTCTGGTCTGCTGATAGCCGGTGGACAGAGCATTTTCCCAAACATGTCCCCAGGCAGAGAAGCGGCTGAGCATATGGGGCTTGAAGCGCACCGCCATGACGCCTGCCATGCCCACACCGGTGACGATGAGGGCGATGGTGGCAAAGCTGCCGGAACGCATATAGGCAATGATCAGGAAAGCGGTAAAGAAGATTAGAGCCGTGCCAAAGTCGTTCATCAGCACCAGGCAGCCACAAATCACAGCTGAATAGGCAATAAACAGGAACATATTGCGCTTGGTCATGATCCGCTGCAAGGTGGATGCGCCCACAAGGATGAAGCAAACCTTCGCCAGCTCCGATGGCTGGAAGGACACGCCGCCAATGAAGATCCAGTTTTTCGCGCCGCCCAATTCCACACCGAACACCAGATTGATTGCCAGAAGCAAAAGTGAGCCGATGGCTGCGCCGTAGCGGAGCTGCTTTGCCCGCTCCAGATCCCGCAGTGCCCAGCAGAGAATCAGGAATATGACCAGACCCGCTCCGATACAAATCAGTTGTTTGGTCAGCTCTCCCGGGCTGTCGGAGGCGATGACAGACAAGCCCAAGGTGGTGAGAAAGAAGGCAATGGTTTCCATTTCAAAGCCTGTCCGCCGCAAAATACGGGTAAACAGGAACAAGAACCATTCCATCGCCATCAATATACCGAAGGCAGAGGCGATCTCCAGAGGCTTTTCCGACTGGAACATCAGCTGCAGCGCTGCCAGCAGCTGGAACATGGTCAAAAAGAACATGGTGGCAGCCGGCTTGATCTCCTTACCTGCACGGGTGCGGACGGAGGCCTGGATGACCTCCTGCTTTTTGGTAATGGGCAGCAGTTCAAAGGACACACCGCCCAGAGTAATGACATCACCGTAGGACACCACTTCCATTTTGGTATCCACGCCGTTGACCTGAATACCGCCCTTGGAGCCTACATCGGAGACCGTCCAGCTGCCGTCATCGTAACGGGTCAAAACCGCATGGCTTCTGGAGATGGTGGGATAGTCCAGCACCACATCGCAAGCTTTGGAGCGGCCAAGGAGCGTCTCCCAATGCTGCACCGGCAGCCGTTCTCCCTTGGGGTCTGACAGCCATGCCCAGATCTCCGGCTCTTTTTCAAAGGTCAGCAGAGATTTTGCGCAGCGCCACAAAATGAGCAGAGCCAGCAACGGAAACACATACCGCAGGGCCATCAAGTAAATCTGGGAAAATTCCAGCAAATTTTTCATTTCTTCCAACATGGCAAAAAACTGTTCCATGGTTACTCCTTCAGATGCTGCCGCAGCAGTCTGATCTCCTGTTCGTAGCCCGGCAGCTCATTGGGGGTCTCCAGAACCATGGGAAGCCCCTGCAACGCCGGGTGGTTGATCACATTGATAAAGGCATCAAGACCGATATGACCCTGACCCAGTTTTTCGTGGCGGTCTTTTTTGGCGCCGCATACATTCATAGAATCGTTGATATGGAGGGCTTTCAGACGGTCCAGACCGATGATGCGGTCAAACTCTTCCAGAACGCCGTCCAAATTTTCTACAATATCATAGCCGCCATCGTGGACATGGCAGGTATCGAGGCATACGCCTACATACTGAGAAAGTTCCACACAGTCGATGATGGCACGGAGTTCTTCAAACCTTCCGCCCACTTCACTGCCCTTGCCTGCCATGGTTTCCAGCAGGACGGTCGTCTTTTGTCCGGGGAACAGGACTGTATTTAATGTATGGGCGATGGCAGAAATTCCAACCTCTATTCCCTGCCCCACATGGGAACCGGGATGGAAATTGTAATAGTTGCCGGGGATATATTCCATGCGCCGAAGGTCATCCGCAATAGTCTGCAAGGCAAATTCCTTCACCCGTGCATCGGCGGCACAGGGATTGATAGTATAGGGCGCATGGGCTACCACAGGACCGATGCTGCCGTTTTCCTGCATCTGCACAAAGGCAGAAGCATCGGCTTCGTCTAAATCTTTGGCTTTGCCGCCCCGGGGATTTCTGGTAAAAAACTGAAAGGTATCTGCTCCCATGGCAAGGGCGGTTTTGCCCATAGCGGCAAACCCCTTGGAGGATGATAGATGACAGCCAAGATATACCATAGAAACACTCCTTTCATTTTATATATTGTATCACACTTGGCAGAAAGATACAAATTAAGGTTTTATGAAGACAGAAAAAGGACGCTGCAAAAGCAGCGCCCTTTGAATAAGAGGCAAATTACTTGGTCATACCGGCCTGGGCAGCGACTTCGGCAGCGAAATCGTCAACCTTCTTCTCAATGCCTTCGCCCTTCTCGAAACGGATGGCGTCAACAAACTTGACGGAACCGCCCAGAGCCTTGGCAGCGGAAGCGATATACTGCTCAACAGACATGCCGCCGTCCTTGACGAAGGCCTGCTGCAGGAGGCAGTTTTCTTCATAGAACTTGTTGATCTTGCCGGCAGCGATCTTTTCCTTGACCTGCTGGGGCTTGGAAGCCATCTTGGGATCGTTGTCCATCTGAGCAACCAGAATCTTCTTCTCTTCTTCCAGAACATTGGCAGTGACCAGGCTCTTGTCCCAGAAACGGGGGTTCAGAGCAGCGATCTGCATAGCAACGTCCTTACCGATCTCGGTGGCGTCGATGCCGCCTTCCACAGCCAGATTGACCAGAACGCCGTGAGTACCGCCGGCGTGGACGTAAGCCACGTTGGTGTTCTCAGCGTAACGGACAAAGCGGCGGATCTGCATATTCTCACCGATGGACATGACCTTCTCCTGCATGATCTCGGTAACGGT
>JAZNNW010000093.1:0-2682 GCA_045580485.1 Candidatus Avilachnospira sp.
GACGCTGCATCTGAACGGCACCATCGCAGAGGAAAGTTGGTTTGACGATGACGTCACACCCCAGCTTTTCAAAGAGGAACTGATGTCCGGTTCCGGTGATATTACCGTTTGGATCAACAGCCCTGGCGGTGACTGCGTGGCAGCAGCCCAAATCTACAATATGCTGATGGATTACCCCGGCAATGTCACCGTGAAAATTGACGGCATCGCCGCCTCCGCAGCATCGGTCATTGCTATGGCCGGTACTACCGTGCTGATGTCTCCCGTGTCCATGATGATGATTCACAACCCTATGACCATTGCTTTCGGTGACACTGCGGAAATGCAGAAAGCCATTGAAATGCTGGCAAGCGTAAAGGATTCCATCATCAACGCCTATGAGATTAAGACCGGGCTTTCCCGCGCAAAGCTGAGTCATCTCATGGACGCAGAAACCTGGATGGACGCAAACAAGGCCGTAGAACTTGGCTTTGCTGATGGCGTCCTCAAGCGCGGCAGTGATACAGAGGACATGGACGTACCCTCCGTATCCATGCTGTTTTCCGAGGCAACCGTTGTCAATTCTCTCAAGGAGAAGTTGGCAGCCAAGTGCCGTATTGCGCCCAAGACAACTGAACCCACCCGTACACACAGAGCCGATGACTTTATGGATCGACTCAACCTTATCAAAAACTGGAGGTAATTTATTATGACTATCAACGAGCTGCGCGCAAAGCGCAACCAGGCTTGGGAGGCTGCAAAGGCTTTTGTTGCTACCAAGCGCGACAAGGACGGCCTGCTCTCTGCGGAGGACGCCGCCACCTATAATCAGATGGAGCAGAAGGTCAAGGACTACAGCGCCGAGATCGACCGAATGGAGCGCCAGGAGGCCATCGACCGTGAAATGAATGCTCCTACCAGCACTCCCATCACCACCAAGCCCGCAACTGCCAAGGTGGACACCAAGACCGGCATCGCTGCCGATGCGTACAAGGAGGCCTTCTGGAATGCCACCCGTACCCGCGATGGCATTTCCTACGAGGTCCGCAATTCTCTGAAGGTCGGTGTTGACTCCGAGGGCGGTTATCTTGTCCCCGACGAGTTCGAGAAGACCCTGGTGCAGTCTCTGGGCAAGAAGCGCATTGTCCGTGAACACGCTTATGTGTTCCAGACCAATTCCGGCAGCCACAAGATTCCCGTGGTCACCACCAAGGGTACCGCTTCCTGGATTGACGAGGAGGGTGCTATCCCCGAAGGTGATGATGCTTTCGGTCAGCAGACCATTGGTGCCCACAAGGTCGGTACCATCATCAAGGTCTCCGAGGAACTTCTGAACGATGCCGCCTTTGACCTGGAAGGTTACTTCTCCGCAGAGTTTGCCCGTCGTATCGGCAACAAGGAAGAGGACGCCTTCTTCAACGGTGACGGTGCGTCCAAGCCCCTGGGCATCCTGGCTGATGACGGCGGTGCCGATATCGGTGTGACCGCTGCGTCCGCTACCGCTATCACTGCGGAGGAAATCATCTCCCTGTTCTACAGCCTGGAGGCTCCTTACCGTGAGAACGCCATCTGGGTGTTCAATGACTCCACTATGGCTGCCATCCGTAAGCTGAAGGGCTCCGATGGTCAGTTCCTGTGGCAGAAGGCGCTCCATGAGGGCGACCACGAGACTCTGCTCGGCAAGCCTGTGTTCACTTCTCCCTTTATGCCCGAAATTGCCGCTGGCAGCAAGCCTGTCCTCTTCGGTGATTTCAGCTTCTACTGGATCGGTGACCGCCAGGGTGTGACCTTCAAGCGTCTCAACGAGCGTTATGCCGATACCGGTCAGATCGGTTTCCTGGCTACCAAGCGTGTGGATGCCAAGCTGGTGCTGTCTGAAGCCATGAAGGTGCTTCAGATGAAGTCCGCAACTTAAGTGATGGGAGGTGGCGGTGATGGACGCTCTGCTTGAAAAAGTAAAACAGAATCTGATTCTCGACCATGCGGCGGATGATGCATTGCTGAAGGGCTACATCACCGCCGCTGTTTCCTACGCGGAAAGCTATCAGCATATTCCGGCTGGCACCTATCAACTTGAACCCATGCCCCCAACTACCGAGCAGGCAATCATTATGCTGTCGTCCCACTTCTACGAGTCCAGGGACGGCAGCACCGGTGGTTTCTTTGGGGACAATGTGCAGGCGGGTCAGCAGGTCTGGAACACGGTCAACCTTCTGCTTCGGCTCGACCGAGATTGGAAGGTGTGACCATGAGTTTCGGAAAAATGAACGGCTTTGCTGATATTGTTGCAACAAAACGGATCAAGGACAGCGAGGGCTTCTCTACTACGGTGGATGAGGTTCTCGCTTCTGTCCGTGTTTACCAGGAAGGTCGCCACGGCAGTCAGCGGTGGGCAAATCTCGCCGCTTTCTCCGAGGCTACCGACCTTTTCCGTTTTCGTGTCATTCCCGGTGTAGGTATCACCACCGACCACATTATCGTGTGCGATGGCAGCCGATACGACATCGTATCCGTTGAGGATGCCAAAGGTCGTGGGATGTACATTGAAGTGCTGGCAAAAAGGAGTGAGCCTACCGTTGGCAAAGGTTGATATCAAAATGCCGGAGGACTTCCTGCAGAAGATTTCCCGGCTGAAGTCGGAGGCCAAAGCGGGTCTTAGGAAGACAATTTCATCACACAACTCCTTGGCTCCCAGAACGACAA
>JAZNNW010000094.1:0-28361 GCA_045580485.1 Candidatus Avilachnospira sp.
CATAAAAGAGGAACCCGAGTGGTACGATTTCTTCTACACAGAAATCACGACAGGGATGCGCAAGGGTGAAATCTGCGGTCTGATGTGGTCGGACTTCGATGCCAAGACCGGCACACTCTATGTACGGCGAACGCTCCACCGATACGAAGACGGACAACTGCGTGCTGGTGAAACCAAAACAGGTGCAGGCAAACGAAAGATACTGCTTCCCAGAAGTACCGCACAGCTCCTGCGGGAGCGAAGCAAGACGTCGTACAGCCAGTGGATATTGTGGAACCCCATCCGACCGGAGGAACCTGTCGCACCGGACAGTGCCTACCTCGCCATGAAACGAATTCTGAAGAAAGCGGGATTGCCTGACATACGGTTCCATGACCTGCGGCACACATTCGCAACACACGCGCTGGCAAACGGAGTCGACCCGAAAACACTGGCTGATATTCTGGGTCACACCAATGCGTCCTTCACGCTGGACACCTACGCTCATGTCACCAGCGACATGCAAAAGCAGGCGGCAGTGGTCACGGAAGACTTCATGTCAAACATCTTAGGAAAGGGGCTGAAACCTTGGGCAAGAAAAGACGAGCAAGCGGAACAGGCAGTGTGATTGAAAAGCCGAACGGCACATTCGAAGGCCGCTATGTGGTCGGCTACAAAGAAAACGGGTATCCCATCACGAAGAGCGTCTTCGCCAGGACCAAGACTGAGTGCAAACAGAAACTCAAGGAGGCCATGGAGAAAGAGGGCAAGCTGAGCTCCGATGCCATCAACCCCGAAATGACTTTCGGCGACTGGATTCAGTTCTGGTACAACAACTACTGCAAGCCCGGCGTTCGGGAAAGCACCAGGAACTGTTATGAGGGACGCATCAGACTGCACATTCTTCCTGCGCTGGGGCATATCAAGCTGAACAAGCTCACGGAGAATGACCTCCAGCAATTCTACACCAACCTGAAAAAGAGCGGGCGGCTCAGCAAGACGGATTTGTACGGACCCGGCCTGTCCGACAGAATGGTGCGCTCCTGCCACGCCACATGCCGAGCGGCACTTGAGAAAGCAAAGGAGATGCACCTCATCAGCCGCAACCCTGCCATCGGCAGAAAACTGCCGCCCAAGAAAGCGAGAGAGATGCAGGTGCTGACGCCGGAGGAGATACAGCGATTCCTCATACAAGCCCAGGAGGATGGCTACTACGAAATGTTCCTGCTGGAGTTGTGCAGTGGCATGCGCCGAGGAGAACTGCTGGCGTTGGAGTGGCGTGACCTGAACTTCAAGACCGGTGAGCTCCGCATTGATAAACAGGTGACATTTCTGAACGGACAGACTGTCTGCTCAAAGCCGAAAACCAAGGAATCCATGCGCACCATTGTGTTGCCCCAGTCGCTGGTGGAGGTGCTGAGGGAGTACAGGAAGACGGTAGAGTCCAAGCTGATGTTTCCGTCACCGCTGAAGGGCGGTGATGAGTACCGCAATCCCTGTTCCGTGGGTAGCACGATGAGGTTGATACTCGACCGAGCGGGCTGCAAGCATGTTCGATTCCATGACTTGCGACACACCTTCGCCACCATGGCGCTGGAGAATGGCATGGACATCAAGACCCTCTCTTCCGTCATCGGGCATAAGTCATCTGCCACCACGCTGGACATCTACGCCCACACGACCGATGCCATGCAGCACAACGCGGCGGCAAACATCGAGCGTGGTATCGGCGAGAACGAGGTGCAGGAGGAAACGGAAGTACCTCCCGAGAAAGCGGAGATGCCTATGACGGACTTCGTGGCGTACAAAGGCAAAATTCGCAAACCCGGCACCGGCTGTATTACCGAAATCAATGACCACCTCTTTGAGGGACGCTATTCACCCATGTGGGTGGATGGGAAGAAACACGGCTTCAATGTCTACGCCAAAACCCGAGAAGAGGTAGAGATCAAACTGGCGGAGCTCATCGTACAGGTCAAGGCAGAGAAAAAACGCCTGTTGGCTGAGCTGGCGGCGCAGGAGGACAGTAAGAAGCGCAAGAAAAAGTAAACATAGAAAATCACCGACATTGGTACCAAGTAATCGGTGCCAATGTCGGTGATTATTTGCGGATAAATACTACGCCGCAATAAACAAAGAAATACGGAAAAGTTTCAGTAGCTTTCTGACGAGAGTTGTGGTATTTGTTTGTGCTGCAAGGAGGGGACGCAAATGAACGAACTGCTCAAAGCATTATACGACAACTTCTATGAGCCACTGCCCGAGACTGAACTGAAGAAGGAAATCGAGGATTGCCACCAGCAACTCATCGAAGTACTGGACAAACCGGAACGCAGATTAGTGCTTCAGATTATCGATAATAAGGATCAAATTGCCGAGAATAGATCTATCGACAGTTTCATCGCTGGGTTTAGCCTGGCGTGGCAGCTGAGTAGTGAACTGGAAATGTACGAAAAACACATCTGTTTCCGAAATTGATAGAGAGTTGCAAGTAATGATTACTCTTCGCAGCAATTGCAGAAACACTCATCAGACCTATCGCCCAGAGTATATTGGCAGATTGTGTGGACAAAAATGCCGAAGAACTTTGTTTGGCTATGTTGCTCCGTGATATTAGAGAACATGTACCGCCTGTCAACAAAACTGGTAGCCATTGCAGATAGGCTTTTTTCAATCGTATCTGCATTTAGTCCATCAGTATCCATAAGAATATCTATTATCTCATTTCGAAGTTGAACAGGCAGAAGATCAAATAAGTACTTCAAATTATGTCCCTTACCAGTATTAAATGAGATTTGACTATTGATGAGCAGGTATTTCAATGCAAGCTCGCAGGCGAATGCTCCATTTACTGTATAGGGAACGGACAAAAGAATAGGTGTTCTTTCAGAGGTTTTTGAATTAGAAATTCCGGTATTTTTAAAGTGACATTCAAGCTGTTTGAACACTTCGTAAAAAGCATCGATTTCCTGGTAGAGCACCCCTATGCTTGCGTCAAAATCATTACATGGACAATTTAAACATTTTTCTGACAGTTCATCGTAGTCAGCACAGCGAATGATTACAGGATTGTGCAAATATTCTTTTCCCATCGGCACACCTCACAACAATACTTAGAAGGATTTTTGTAAAGATTCTGGATCATACTGGGTCTTATAGTACCAGCATATCAAGTTTCAGATATTGATATTTTATCGGTGGAGATATTTAATTTTTAAGAAAATATTTTGATATTATTTAGGGCTCTGAAACTGCGGCACGCCACATACCAGCAGGTCCGGTCACAGACTCGATTGAATCTAATGTCATCAGTATAACGCAACTTGTCTAAGTGGACAATTACATTTTGATGGAATCCTGCGCCGCAATAATCAAAAAGTCCTCTGAAATCATTGCTGATTTCAGAGTACTTTTTGAAATGGTCCGAGTGACAGGGTTCGAACCTGCGGCCTGATGGTCCCAAACCACCCGCGCTACCAACTGCGCCACACCCGGAAATGAATATGAAATTTTATTTTGAAGTAGCAAACATGTGGTATGAACCACTTTTGAGAGGATTTTGCAAGGGCGGGAAAATCGAGCTTTCCTTAGAGCGCCAAGGGTTTCAGCGGTTGCCGAAAAATCGAGCGGATAGGCGCTTATGAAGTCCCAAAACAGGCGCCCTACCAACTGGGCCACACCCGGATATCTATGACATTATAACCGAACATAAAATGAAATGCAAGCATTGGAATCTCCCGTTCTTGCTATTTCTCGGAAAGAATGGTATACTATTCAAAATAACATGAGGGAGTATGTCTTTTGGATGGAATTCTACTCTGGTTGAAACAATTGGAAATTGGTTTTCTATTTGATACCATTTCTATCGTAGCGGCTGCATTGATTAGTATAACAGTTCATGAGACCTGCCATGGTTTTGCTGCCCTATGGATGGGTGATGATACTGCGAAAAGGCAGGGAAGACTATCACTGAATCCGCTGCGACATGTGGACATCATGGGGTTGATTATGATGGCTTTGGTTCATTTTGGTTGGGCGAAGCCTGTCACTATCAACATGCGAAGATTTCGCCAACCGAAGGCAGGAATGGTCGTGACTGCGATAGCAGGACCCTTGAGCAATGTTGTTCTGGCTTTCTTTGCTATGCTGTTCCGTGCGATTTTCATGGCGGTTGTTCCCTTTGACCAAATGGGTACAGCATTTCATCTGGTACGCAGCTTTTTGGAAAATATAGCTGTCATCAGTTCCGGTCTTGCGGTATTTAACCTGTTTCCGATACCGCCTTTGGACGGATCGAAGGTATTATTTGCAGTGCTGCCGGATCGGTACTACATAAAACTTATGCGGTTCGAACGGTACGGTATGTTGATTTTAATCGTGCTGCTACTGCTGAATGTTCTTGATACACCGCTCATGTTCCTGCGAGGCACCTTGCTCAATGGCATCGCTGCGATCACAGAACCAATTTTCTATTATATTGCCAATTGGCTGGTTTGAGGTTTGTATGGAAGGTCCACAATATCATCTGGACAGAGTTGTCCACGCAAAAGCGGAGCACATGGAGGATTTTGACGGTCCTCTGGATGCGATACTGTTTTTGCTCAGTAAAAATAAAATAGAGATACAGGACATCTCCATCACATCCATTTTGGAGCAGTATCTGGCATATCTGGAAGAAATGAAGCGGATGGATATGGAGATTGCCAGTGAATTCATTGCCATGGCATCTCACTTGATGCTTATTAAGACTAAAATGCTTCTCTCCAAGGCAGAACAGGAAGAGGCCCTCAGTGAGATGGAACTCTTAATTCGTTCTCTGGAGGAGCGACAGAGAAAAGAAGCATTCCAGCAGATCAAAACCAGTGTGGAATTTCTTGCCGGGCGCAATGAGATCGGTATTGGGCTGTTTACCAAAGGCCAGGAACCTTATCAGAGGGATCATACTTATCGATATCAGCATGAACCGTCTGATCTGGTCGAAGCTATGGCTGCAGTAGCAGAGCGGAGTGAGCGAGCGTTGCCCCCACCGACATCCAATTTTTCCGGTATTGTTGGTCGGGAACCTTATCCTGTTACAAAGAAAGCGGCTGAGGTGTTAAAAAAGCTGCTGTCACGAGGCATTGCCAAATTTCTTCAGCTGTTCCGGGGCAATCGATCCCGCTCTGAGATCGTAGCGACATTTCTGGCGGTATTGGAATTGTGCCGTGTTCGCTCTGTAGAACTGGAAGGGGAGACGGATCAGGATATGGATGTTCGGTTTATTCAGATGCCAGATGCCCAGACAACAGAGGAAGGGGAGTTGAGCCTTGGAACAGAATGATTTGCAGCGCACCATTATGGCAGTGCTGTTTGCTGCAGGTGAGCCTGTGGATGCAGGCCGTCTGTCCGCTTCTCTTGCGGTGGATGAGGATGAAATACACCGGGAAGCACAGGCGTTAATGGATATGCTGTCTTACAACCGGAGCGGTATTCGCATTTTGAAACTGGAAAATGCCTATCAGATGTGTTCTTCCGGTGAGATGGCAGAATATGTGACAAAAACCCTTGAGACCAGAAAGCCACCCAAGCTTTCGCCCTCTCAGCTGGAGGCTCTGACTATCATTGCCTATTATCAGCCTGCAACCAAGGCTTATGTGGAGCAGCTGCGTGGAGTAGATAGTGCTTATTCTATCAGTGCGCTTCTGACAAAGAAGCTCATTGAAGAGTGCGGTCGCCTCAATGTCCCCGGCAGACCGATTCTTTACAGAACAACGCCTGATTTTCTGCGGACCTTTGGTCTGAACTCTTTGGACGAATTACCCGAAATTGAACTCATGAATTTCAGTCGCAGACCCGAAGTTCCGCAAGAGCAAGAATCTACTGAGGAAACATCCCAATGATCAGTTGGCTCATAATGGGTGCGGCACTGTATTTGCTTCTTTCCATGAAAGTGGGTGTACGCCTGCTCTGGGAGAGTAATACTGCTACCATAAAACTGCGAATTGGTGCCTTTCGGTTTTCTTTTCCCACAAATGAAAAGAAAAGAAATGACAAGAAAAAAGGAACGGTGACGCCAAAACCTGCCTCCCGAGAAAATTCTCTGGACACAAAGAAGTGGATACAGGCTTTATTGGCACATTGGCAGGAGGCCTTGAGCCTCGTGGCAAAAATCCTGCGGACACCGAACCTGGATTTGCTCCGGCTTCGTGTTGTTGTTGGCGGAACAGATCCGGAGGCTTGCGCCATGCAATATGGTCGTCTTTGCGCCGGTCTCGGTGCAGGTTTACCGTTGGTTCAAAGACTGTTTTCAATCAAAAAACAAGACATTGATGTTCGCTGTCATTTTGAAAAAGCTGAGACCGAGATTTTAGCTGAAGTTGAGTTGACAGTGTTTGTTTATGAAGTTCTGGCCTTACTTTTTGCCGGTTTAGCTCTACTGATTAAACTTTATCGTCACACCAAATCTACAGAAAAGGCGGTTGGTTCTAAATGAAACATCCTTTGCCCGATATGATGGGTAGCTCCATTGAAAAAATCAAAACCATGGCGGATGCCAATACGGTTATTGGTGAGCCTATTCACACTCCTGACGGTGTGATTTTGATTCCCGTTTCCAAGGTGAAGTACGGCTTTGCCGGAGGCGGAACTGACTTCGCTACCAAGGGTTATCCTGCAAACAAAGAAAATCCCTTTGGCGGTGGTACAGGTGCAAGTGTTTCCATCACACCTGTGGCTTTTTTGGTTATAAAAGGCGAGAGTGTACGGATGCTGCCTGTATCTGAGCCGGCTTCTAATTCTATGGAGCGGCTTGTGGAACTGCTGCCGGAGCTGATCGATCAACTTTCCGGAATTGCCAAGCAGAAGAAGAGCGAAAAATCGGAAGCGTGATATTTAATTAGCCGTTGGTTATACTAACTGCGGTGATATTATGAAGAAAAAGTTGATTCGGACGGTAGCTGGCTGGCTTGCAGCTGCCGTCCTTTTGTCTATGCCTGCGTCTGCGCAGCCGAGGACATCCGCTCAAAGTGTTGTTTTGCTGGACAGTACAACGGGTCGGATTCTGTACGAACAAAATGCCAATGCCAGATCGCTGATTGCCAGTACCACCAAGATCATGACGGGACTGCTGGTGGCAGAGGAATGTGATTTAAGTGCAAAAGTTTGCATTCCCAAAGAGGCTGCCGGAGTAGAAGGCTCATCAATCTATTTGCAGGCAGGAGAGATGGTATCCGTTGAAGAACTGCTTTACGGTTTGATGCTCCATTCCGGCAATGACGCGGCAGTGGCGCTGGCAATGTACTGTTCCGGAAGTGTGTCAGCCTTTGCAGAAAAGATGAACCGCAAAGCAGTAGATTTGGGATTGTGCGGAACGCATTATGTAAACCCGAATGGGTTGGATGAAAAAGAGCATTACTCAACCGCTCTGGATTTGGCAAGGCTTACAGCGTATGCCATGGAGAACGAGGTCTTTCGCCGGGTCGTTTCCACCAAAACCATGACCTTTGGAGAAAGAACATTCACCAACCATAACAAAATGCTCTGGCGATATGACGGTGCAGTTGGCGTCAAAACCGGCTACACAAAAGCTGCCGGACGGGTTTTGGTCAGTGCAGCAGAACGAGACGGTCGCCGACTGGTTGCAGTTACGATCCACGATCGAAACGACTGGGCAGATCATGCGGCTATGCTTGACTATGGATTCTCAACCTACACAACGCAGACTCTGGCAGAGGTCGGTCAAATTATGGGAGAGGTCGCTGTGATCGGTGGAGCAGAGGAGACCGTGCAGGCAGTTTTGCAGGAGGATATTCTTTGCTGCGTAAGTGCTGATGAAGAGCCGGAAATTCAAATTAATCTTCCCGTGTTTGTCTATGCACCCGTACTGGCAGGGGAGCAGGCCGGCTCTGTGTCTGTTTTGATGAATGGAACAGAAATGAAAAGTGTACCCTTATATTGGAGATATTCTGTATTGGAGGAGGCAAACCCATGAAAGAACGATTGCAAAAAATACTCTCACAATATGGTGTTGCCTCCCGTCGGCAGGCTGAAATGATGATTGCAGAAGGGCGTGTTTCGGTCAACGATCAAACAGCTGCTTTGGGCGACACTGCCGATGCTGAATGTGACAGCATTGCCGTGGACGGTGTCTTGTTGAAAAAGGCACCGCCTATGGTCTACTTTATGTTGAATAAGCCTCGTGGCTATGTGACGACCCTCAGTGATGAGCAAGGACGCAAGAATGTATCGGAACTGATGGCAGATTGCGGATACCGTGTCTGGCCTGTGGGACGGTTGGATCTGAATTCCGAGGGTCTGCTCGTCATGACAAATGACGGGGAATTGACTAATATGCTGACCCACCCCAAAGGAGAGAAAAAGAAGGTCTATCATGTTTGGGTCAATGGTTATTCGGAAGCACTGCTGCCAAAACTGACAGCATCTATACTGATCGAAGGACGAAAGACGATTCCAGCTAAAGTCCGTGTGCTGCATCAGGATAAAAGCACCTTGCTGGAGTTTACACTTTTTGAAGGAAGAAACCGTCAGATCCGAAGACTCTGTGAGGCTGCCGGTGTGACTGTTACACGGTTGAAACGGGTACAGGAGGGCTCGCTGTATCTCGGTGATTTGCCCGTAGGGAAGTGGCGGCCTTTAACGGATGCAGAAATTGTGGAGTTAAAGACAGTTAAATGAAAGATTCCTTGCAAAATCCTCTTGCAAAAGCAGTGATAAGAAAGTATATTTAGAAGAAGAGCCAGAGAAAAAGAGGGGTCGTATGGCAGCGGATATTCTTTCTACAATACATAATCGTATGGCCGGGTTTTCCAAAGGCCAAAAGCGAATCGCAAACTTTATTACAGCTTCTTATGATAAGGCCGCTTTTATGACAGCCAGCAAGCTGGGGAAAATGGTCAATGTCTCTGAGTCTACGGTCGTTAGATTTGCCGTGGAGCTTGGATTTGACGGCTATCCCAGTATGCAGAAAGCACTGCAGGAGATGGTCCGTACAAAGCTGACAGCTGTGCAGCGAATTGGTGTGGACAGTGACCGATTTGGCGGTCAGGATGTGGTCTCCAGAGTGCTTCATTCCGATGTGGAGAGCATCCGCATGACCAACGAGGCGCTGGACCGGTCCGTCCTCAGCGCAGCTGTAGAGGTGATCTGCCACGCCAGAAATATTTATATTGTCGGTGTCCGTTCTTCAGCCGCCATTGCCACCTACATGAATTTCTATTTCAGAAATATTTTTGACAATGTTCATCTGGTCGAATCCACTGCCACCAGCGAAATGATGGAGCAGATGTTCCATGTGGGCAGCGGCGATGTGGTGATTGGTATCAGTCTGCCCAGATATTCCAGCCGCACGGTTAAGGTATTGGAGTTTGCAAGGGACTCCGGTGCACAGGTGGTTGTTATTACGGATTCTCATGATGCTCCTGCAGCGAAAATTGCACATCATACGCTGAGAGCCAAGAGCGGTATGTTGTCTGTGGTGGATTCATTGGTTGCACCCATGAGTCTCGTTAATGCCTTGATCGTTGCTATCGGTCGCAGAAAAGAAAAGGAACTGTCCAGAATCTTTGAGAACCTGGAAAAGATTTGGACGGAGTATGAGGTCTATGAAGGAATCGAAGAGTCATAAGGTCATTGTGGTCGGCGGCGGCGCCGCCGGCATGATGGCAGCAGGCGTTGCCGCCCGTGCAGGTGCAAAGGTCGTTCTGTTGGAACCCAATGACCGTCTGGGCAAAAAACTTGCCATAACCGGAAAAGGCAGATGCAATGTGACCAACGCCTGTTCTGCTGACGATGTCTTGAAAAATGTGCCGAGAAATAGCCGCTTCTTGTTCAGTGCGCTTCACGGATTTGATTCCGAAGCTGTAATGGGCTTTTTTGAAGACTATGGATGCCAGCTAAAGATTGAACGGGGAAACAGAGTGTTTCCGATTAGCGATAAGTCTGCAGATGTTATCGCTGCCTTGCAGAGGTTTCTGAAGGAACAACGGGTTGAAATCAGACGGGGAAGAGCCAGAGAACTTCTGGTTGAAGATGGTGAGATCAGAGGCGTACTGACCAATGAAGGTCCTGTTTACAGTCGATGCGTTATTCTTTGTACCGGTGGCTGTTCCTATCCCTTGACCGGTTCCACCGGAGAGGGCTATGCAATGGCCAAGGCCGTCGGTCATTCTGTTGCAGAACCAAGAGGTTCTCTGGTTCCGCTGGAGGAAAATGGTGAGTGGTGTGCAAAAATGCAGGGACTTTCTCTGCGGAATGTGTCAGTCAAGCTCATCAATCAAAAGAAAAAGACAATCTACGAAGACTTTGGTGAACTGCTGTTTACCCACTTTGGTCTCTCCGGACCGACGATTTTGAGCAGCAGTGCCCACTTCAAAGATGGAGATACCTACCGCATTTCCATTGATCTGAAGCCGGCTTTGGATGAGCAGAAACTGGATCAGCGGATCTTGCGTGATCTGGAGCAGTATCAGAACAGAACCATGGAAAATGCTTTGCAGGATCTCTATCCCAGAACCATGATCCCCGTCATGCTGGAGCGATCTGAGATTCCGGCTGATACCAAGGCCAATTCGCTGACCAAACAGCAGCGGCGCAGACTTCTGGAGCTGACAAAAGCCTTTACGGTGGATATTCTTGGCACAAGACCGGTGGACGAGGCTATTATTACAGCCGGCGGCATAAAAACCAAGGAAGTCGATCCCAAAACCATGGAATCCAAATTGGTGTCCGGGCTGTATTTTGCCGGTGAGATACTGGATGTAGACGCCTACACAGGCGGATTTAATCTTCAAATTGCGTGGTCCACCGGCTATGCTGCAGGCATGGCGGCAGGCGGACGCGATTACACAGAGGAGGCACAATGATGAAAAAGAACATTTCTATTGCCATTGACGGTCCTGCCGGTGCAGGCAAGAGCACCATGGCGAAGCGTGTCGCAAAGGATATGGGCTATGTCTATGTGGATACCGGCGCCATCTATCGCACCATTGGATATTATGTAAACATGTGCGGTATCGGCCCCAAGGATGTTGACGGCGTGACCCGACTGATTAAAGATGTGGGCATTGAGATCGCCTATGCCGAGGATGGTCAGCAGCGGATGATGCTCAACGGCAAGGATGTGACTGATGAGCTGCGCACACCCACTATGAGTGATTATGCATCCAAGATCTCTGCCATGAAAGTCGTGCGCGATTTTCTGTTGGATGTCCAGAGAAACTTAGCCAGAAAACACAATGTCATCATGGACGGCAGAGACATTGGTACTGTGGTGCTGCCTAACGCAGATGTTAAAATCTTCCTGACCGCCTCTGCAGAAGTTCGTGCAAAGCGCAGACTGGTTGAGCTGTTGGCACGGGGTGAGAAGAACATTACTTTTGAGAGCATCCTTGCCGATATGAAGGAACGGGATCACCGTGATATGAACCGTCCTGTTGCACCTCTGAAACAGGCAGAGGATGCTGTACTGCTGGATACATCCAATCTTTCCATTGAGGAAAGTGTGGCTGCCATCAAAAAGATCATTGAGGAGAGACTGCAGGCATGTTAAGCGGTTGGGTATATCATGTCCTTTATGTGATCGTCCGTGCCGTCATGTTTCTTTATCATCCCGTCTTTCGTGTCATTGGCAGGGAGAATGTTCCCAAAGAGGGAAGACTGCTGATCTGTCCCAATCACAGCGGATTGGCTGATCCCGTATGGGTCGTATTGGCGCTGAGGCTTGGACATATACCACGGATCATGGCGAAGAAGGAGATTATGAAGTTTCCTCTATTTGCATGGTTTTTCCGGCAGCTTGGCGTTTTTGGCGTGGATCGGGGCGGCAATGATGTCAATGCCATCAAGACTGGTCTTCGCTGTCTCAAAGATGGCCAGCAGCTTATGATCTTCCCTGAAGGATCCAGAGTGAAGCAAGGAAAGACCATTGAGCCCAAAAGAGGTGTTATGCTTCTGGCCCAACGGACAGATACGCCGATACTGCCCGTTTACCTGACTGCGAAGCGGCATCCCTTCAGTCCTCTGACCTGTGTGATCGGCAAGCCTTATAAGCCGGAGTACGGCTGTGAAAAGCCTACAGACGAACAGCTGGACCGGCAAGTGCAGCTGCTGATGGCACAGATCTACGAGATGGGGGAAAAAGCATGAAGATCACACTGGCTAAAACCGCCGGATTCTGTTTCGGCGTGGACAGGGCTGTAAAACTGGTTGAAAAAGCAGTGGATGAAGGGAAACAGGTCTATACCCTTGGCCCCATCATTCACAACAGGCATATGACGGATCATTTTTCTGACCGTGGTGTGTCTGAACTTGGTTGTCCCGGAGAGGCAGTGCCGGGAACCTGTGTTGTCATTCGTTCTCACGGTATTTCCAAAGCGGTTCAGGAAGAACTGGAAGGCAGAGGTGTTGAAATCATTGATGCCACCTGTCCCTTTGTAAAGCGAATCCATAAGCTGGTTGCTGACGCTGAGACCAGAGGCCGTCAACCCGTCGTTATCGGCACGAAGGACCACCCGGAGGTAGTTGCCATAGCCGGCTGGTGCAGTCATCCTTTGGTATTTGAGACACCGGAAGAACTGCAAAATTGGCTTCTTTCCTCGCCGAATCACAGAGAAATGCCGGTCACTATGGTCTGTCAAACGACCAATACACAGAAAATCTGGGAAGATTCTAAGAAAATTATAAAAAAAGAGTGTACAAATTCCGAAATCTTTGATACAATATGCGAAGCGACAGAAAAGCGGCAGAAAGAAGCGAGTGAGCTATCCAGAAAATGCGATGCGATGGTCGTAGTCGGCGATCCGAAAAGCTCCAACACAAAGCGTCTTGCCATGATATGCAGGCAATACTGCGATAATGTTGCGCTGATCGAGGATGCAGATGAACTGGACTTATCGCATCTTTCTTGCGCCAATTCTGTTGGTGTCACGGCTGGGGCATCCACCCCGTCGTGGATAATAAAGGAGGTCAACAACAAAATGAGCGAAGAGATCAAGGTTGAAACTGCAATGGAGGAGAATTTTGCTGAGCTTCTCGAGCAGTCTATCAAAACTTTAAATAATGGAGATAAGGTCACCGGCATTGTTACTGCCATTGGCGCTACCGAAATTCAGGTAGACCT
Organism: Candidatus Avilachnospira sp.; assembly: GCA_045580485.1. Taxonomy (GTDB): domain Bacteria; phylum Bacillota; class Clostridia; order Oscillospirales; family Oscillospiraceae; genus Avoscillospira. The sequence continues at coordinate 13,094 of JAZNNW010000094.1, forward strand.
GGGTACAAAGCACGCAGGTTATATCCCTGTTGATGATTTCAGCTCCGATCCCACCGTTAAGGCTGAGGAAGTGCTGAAGGTCGGCGATGAGATCGAAGTCATGGTCGTCCATGTCAATGATTCCGAAGGCACTTGCCGTCTGTCCAAGAAGCGTCTCGAAGCCGGTAAGGCTTGGGAAGAGGTGGAAGCCGCTGCCGAGAGCAAGGCTGTTGTTGAAGGTATCATCACCGAAGAGAACAAGGGCGGTGTCGTTGCCAATGTGAAGGGCATCCGCGTGTTTATCCCTGCTTCTCAGACCGGTGTTCCCAAGGGCGGCGATCTGGCTGCTCTGGTTAAGACCACTGTTCAGATGCGTATTACTGAAGTCAACCGTGCTCGCCGCAGAGTGGTTGGTTCCATCCGTGCTGTCTCCAGCGAACTGCGCAAGGCTGCTCAGGAGAAGGTTTGGAGCGAAATCGAAGTCGGCAAGAAGTACACCGGTACTGTCAAGAGCCTGACTTCCTACGGTGCTTTTGTTGATATCGGCGGCGTGGACGGCATGGTTCATGTTTCCGAACTGTCCTGGAATCGCATTAAGAACCCCAGCGAAGTCGTCAAGGTCGGCGATGAGATCGAAGTTTTCGTTATCGCTCTGGATGCTGAAAAGAAGAAGATCTCTCTGGGCTACAAGACGGCCGAGTCCAACCCCTGGACCATGTTCAATGAGCAGTATAAGATTGGTGATGTTGCTACCGTTAAGGTCGTCAAGCTCATGACCTTCGGCGCTTTTGCTGAGATCATTCCCGGTGTTGACGGTCTGATCCATATTTCTCAGATTGCTGACCGCCGTATTGGCAAGCCCGAGGATGTTCTGGCTGAGGGTCAGGAAGTCGAAGCAAAGATCATCGACATCGATGCCGAGAACAAGCGCATCAGTCTGTCCATCCGTGCCCTGCTGGCTCCCGCTGAGGAAGAAGCAGAGGAGGAAGTTGAAGCAGTTGAAGAAGCTGCAGAGACCGAAGAAGCCTAATTTCAACATATAAAAGCTCCGACCATCCGGTCGGAGCTTTTATATGTAAATTAAAGACTATAATCTTTTTCATTGTATTTGGAAAAATCCTGCGTTTTTGTTCTGGAAGGAACTCTTTTGAGAGGATCATATCGGAACCTGCGACAGTGATGGGTAGCAGGAACAATGCCGCATTTCTGGCAGATCATCTGCTCGTCATTGACTTTTCCCGCAAATACACAGTGTGCGCAATATCGATCTACTTTTTTACGAAACAGCATAAATAACCCACCTCTCTGTCAGCTATTATATCTGATTCTTCTCCAATTTTCCAGAGGATTCTTTTAGAAAAATTCCCAGTATCAGAATGATTGAAAACACCCCTGCAGTTTGAAGGATAAAAGTCTGCCGTATAGCGGCACCTGTCGCAAGACAAGGCATTGGTTTTGGCAGCAACGGTGAGACAAATGCTGCAAGACCGGCACTGAGATTGCCGTGGAGAAGTTTTCCGAGAAAAAGTTTCTTCCCGGACAAGCCGCTGCTCTGTATGAAGGATTGTGCTTGCAGCATAACGCAGAGTCCCCCCGTTCCGAGAAAAAAAGAGGCAAGGATAAATTTTGTGTTCAGTGTAAGTTCCAGTGTAGATAAAAGTCTGGCACCACTGGCCAACTCAATTATTCCGTTCAAGATACAGGATGTGATACCAACCGGCAGAAAATTCTGAATACATTGGATAATGATCGCAAAGAACAAAATGTATGTACAGACCGTGAATGCAGTTCTACTGGCATTTGTTATTGAGGTTGTGATTTGTGCAGAGATGGGAAGAGTTTTCTCAGAGGAATATGTTACTTTGCTTTGTCCTGGTCCTTTCTCGGGTCTAAAAAGAAGTCCAATCAAATAAGCAGAGAACAGATGAATAACATATAGAAGTATTCCGAAGCCAGTATTTTGGAATACGATGTTTCCGAGGACGCCCAGTACAAAAGCGGGACCTGCGTTGTTGCAAAACAGCAAGGCTTGTTCTGCCTGCGCCTTTGTTAAATATCCATGTTCATAAAGCCCGACTGCTGTTTTTGCACCAATGGGATACCCACCGACACTGCCCAGAAGCAGTGCAGAAGATGCAGCCCCGGGTAGATGAAAAACGCACTCAGTAACCGGGGCAAGAAATCGGGATAATGTATCGGCATATCCCGACTGAATCCAGTAATCAGTCAGTACAAAAAAAGGAAATAATGAAGGAAGAATTGCGGTAGTACAGATCTGCAAACCGGTTTCAACACCTTTTACAGCAGCCTGCGGCAAAAACAAAAAACAGATGCAGCAGATACACCAGATCAACAATTCCGGAATTTTAGCAAACTTCTTCATGGCATCACCCCGAAATAATCTATGCACCAGCGGACAAATCCTTTCCTTTGTTGCATATAAATGCTTTGAGGGAGGGATTTCATGAATAAAGCCAGAAAAATCCTCGCGAGTACAGCCGGATTATTAGAACTGCCAGCCGATGTTTTGGCCGGTGTTCCCAAAATGGAATTGACAGGCTTTCGTGAGTTTAGTATAGAACCCCATAGAGGCTTAGTGGAGTATGAAAAGGATCAGATCATGATCGAGACACAGTTAGGCTGTGTATGTCTGCTGGGGCAGAATTTGACCATACACTTGATGAACAGCAGCAGAATCACCGTACACGGATCCCTCAGAGCAGTGGAACTCCGAGGTGCCGTGGCATGATGAGATTGCTAAATTTTCTTCGAGGCTATGTGGTATTGGAGATTTGCGGTGCATCTCCCGGTTGGGCGTTGAACTGTCTGACAGAGGCAAGGATTGCATTTTGGGATATTCTTTGGATCGATGCGCTGACTGTGCAGATCAAAGTGTTTCGGAAGAAGGAACAGGCTGCCTGTCTGCAAATTCAGTCTGCAATGTGTGATGTAAAGGCGGTTGAAAGAAAAGGTGCTTATCTAATTGCAGATAGATTTTTCCATCGCCCTGTATTGCTGGCTATGTGTTTTGTTACACTTATGAGTATTTTGGTGTTACCGTGCTTTGTGTTTTTCTTTGAAGTGAAAGGAAATGGAACCGTGCCGAAAACACTGATCCTGCGTGAGGTGGAGCAGTCAGATGTCTATATTGGAATATTCGGACCGAAGATATATCCCCGTCGTATCAAAGATCAGGTTATTGCGTCTATTCCCAAAATTGAATGGCTGACGATCGAGCAGCATGGATGCCGTGCGGACATTGTGGTGCGGGAACGGGAAGAGATTCCAAAAACAGAAACGAAAAAAGGATTTGCTAACATTGTTGCGGCACAAAGCGGTATCATTACTGCACAATCAGTCTATACGGGACAGGCTCAGTACGAAGTGGGAGATACGGTAAAAAAAGGAGATATTCTTGTTTCTGGAATTGTAGACCTGGAGAGAACCTATCTAATTGAACGGGCCAATGCAGAAGTCTTTGCCAGGACATGGAGAAAAATACCCGTCTGCATACCGACAAAATACATGGAGAAAACTGAAAAATTGGGTGATAAGAGGTGTCTATGGCTGGTTTTTGGCGGAAGAAGAATAAAAATCTTCGGAAACAGTGGAATTTCCTATGGCAGTTGTGATAAAATGATTATTAATAAAACACTGACATTGCCATTGGGTCTGACATTGCCGGTATCTTTGGAGATCGAGGAATTTTCTTTTTTTGACGAAACCGAAAAGAGGCTCGATAAAGAGACTGCGGAGGCTTTGCTGAGCAGTTTTGCAGCAGATATAACCGAAAAGCAGATGTCAGCCGGGGAGATTCTGAACCAATCCTATCTTTTGCGAGAAGATGATAGTTGTTATTTCCTGGAGGCTACATTGGAATGTCATGAAATGATCGCCAAGGTTTCTGAGGCGAAATGGAACAACGAGGATTTTATCAATGATTGAACGCACAGTCAACGCAGAACGGATGGAGCAGATCATCGAAGTCTTTGGGTCTTTCGATGAGAATGTAAAGAGAATAGAAGATGCCTTTCAGGTCCATGTCATCAACCGTGGAACGGAATTAAAGGTTCTGGGTGATGAAGAAAATGTGGATCAGGGTGTCCGTGCCATTGAAGGATTGATGGCCTTGGCAGCCAAGGGGGAGGCCATTGATGAACAAAAGGTTCGATACCTGATCGATCTGGTTCGCAGCGGTGATGACGACAAGATCGGCGCTATGGCTCGGGATGTTGTCTGTGTTACGGCAAAGGGAAAGCCCATCAAAGCCAAGACCTTGGGTCAGCAGAAGTATTTGAAGGCAATCGAGAAAAATACCATCACCATCGGTGTTGGTCCTGCCGGTACCGGTAAGACCTATTTGGCAGTTGCAGAGGCTGTGGCAGCCTTCCGGGCAAAGCAGGTCAACCGGATTATTCTTACCCGTCCTGCTGTGGAAGCAGGTGAACGGTTGGGTTTCCTGCCCGGTGATTTGCAGAACAAGGTCGATCCGTATCTGCGTCCTCTGTATGATGCACTCTTTGATATGCTCGGTCCGGAGACTTATACCAAGTATCTGGAACGGGGGAATATCGAAGTTGCGCCCCTGGCTTATATGCGTGGACGAACTCTGGACGATAGCTTTATCATTTTGGATGAAGCGCAGAACACCACCCGGGAACAGATGAAAATGTTTCTCACCCGTTTGGGCTTCGGTTCCAAGATCGTCATTACTGGTGATGTGACCCAGATCGACCTGCCCCATGACAAAATCAGCGGCTTAAAAGATGCCGTTCGTGTTCTGGAAAATGTGGAAGACATTGCCATCTGCAGGCTTAACGCCAGCGATGTGGTTCGTCATGCACTGGTGCAGAAGATCGTTGCGGCCTATGATAAGCACGCCAGCGAAAAACCGCCTGTCAGCGATGCACCCAAGAAATATAAGAGGAAAGTGTAATGAATAATAAAATCAATATCTCCTATGATCAGAAGCGGCTGACCAATTTAGGTCTCGGTCTGCATCTGCGTAAATGCATTTCCAAAGCCCTGGAGGTGCAGGGTGTGGATGTTCCCTGTGAGATCAATGTCCTTGTGACAGATAACGAAGGAATCCGTGTGATCAATCAGGCTAGCCGGAATATTGACAGCGCCACGGATGTGCTGTCCTTTCCTATGTTTGAATTGACTCCCGGTGAATTGCCGGAGGACTGGACATCTTATGTGGACCCACAAACAGGTCGTGTCCCGCTCGGCGATATGGCGATTTCTCTGGAGCGTGCCTTGGAGCAGGCAAAGGAATTTGGCCACGGTGTCAAGCGTGAAATTGGCTATCTGACTGTACATTCCATTTTGCACCTTCTGGGCTATGATCATCTGGATGAAGGTCCTATGAAGCAGCAGATGCGCCGACAGGAAGAGACGATCATGGCGCAGCTGACCCTGAGCAGATAAAGAGAAAGAGGAACAAAAGCTATGACAAAATCTGCAATGATTACCATTGCCGGACGGCCTAATGTGGGTAAATCCACTTTGACTAATGCAATGGTAGGCGAGAAGATCGCCATTGTTTCCAATAAACCCCAGACGACCAGAAACCGTATCTGCGGCGTATTGACGAGAGGGGAGACCCAGATCATCCTCATGGACACACCCGGTTTCCACAAACCCCGTACCAAATTGGGTGACTATATGGTCAATATTGTTCATGAGTCCGTTGCCGATGTGGACGCCACATTCCTGCTGGTGGAGCCCATTGCCAATGTTGGTGTGCAGGAGCAGGAACTGATCGAGCAGATCAAGGCCAGTGGTGCACCCGCTATTCTGGTCATCAACAAGATTGACACGGTGGAGAAAGAGGAACTCCTTGGTGTTATTGCTGCATACAGCCAGGTTCATGATTTCAAGGCTATCATTCCCATCAGCGCAAAGACCGGTGAGGGCGTGGAACTGCTTTTGCAGGAAGCTGAGAAGTTTGCGGAGGAAGGACCTCATTTCTTCCCCGATGATGCTGTGACGGATCAGCCGGAGCGCCAGATCATGGCAGAAATTATCCGTGAAAAACTCCTGTGGTGTTTGGATCGGGAGATTCCCCACGGCACAGCTGTGGAAATCACTCGTTTTACAGAGCGTGACAACGGTATTATCGATCTGGACGCCACCATTTACTGTGAAAAGGCCAGCCACAAAGGCATCATCATTGGAAAACAGGGAGCTATGCTGAAAAAGATCAGCACCATGGCTCGTACAGACTGCGAGAAGTTCATGGGTACAAAGGTGTTCCTGCAGACTTGGGTCAAGGTCAAGGAAAACTGGCGGGACAGCGATTTCCTCATTCGAAATTTCGGTTACCAATAATTTTAAGCATACTGGGTCAAAAACGGAGAATCCTAATATCATGATAGTGGATATAGGAGGACGCCATATGGAACCCAGCTTACTTTGGAATCTGTTCATAGAGACCGGTGCGCCGGAGCTCTATCTGTTGTACCTCAGAGCATTGCGTGAGGCAGAACCTGCCTCTGCATAGAATTTGGAGCGCTTATGTACTTTAAGACCGAGGGTCTCGTGCTGCGGGAAACGGAATATAAGGATGCAGACAAGCTGCTCACAGTCTTGACAAAAGACCGTGGGAAGCTGACCCTGCGGGCCAGAGGGGTCAGGAGCAAAAGCAGTCGCTTGAAAAGCGGCTGTCAGCTTCTGGCCTATTCTGAGTTTACGGTCTTTGAAAACCGTGGACAGCAGCTGATTGATGAGGCAGTGCCCATTGCCTTGTTTATGAATTTGCGAAAGGATATTGAACAACTGTCCCTTGCATCTTATTTTGCTCAGGTGGCTGAGGTGCTGTCACAGGAGGATTATCCCGATCCGGAACTGCTGTCCCTTTGTCTCAATGCATTGTATGCACTGTCGGAACTGAACAAGCCTCAGATGCTGGTGAAAGCCGCCTTTGAACTCCGGGCAGCTTGTCAGACCGGCTATCTTCCCAATTTGGAGGGCTGTGATCTCTGTGGAAACAGAGATCCGGACCGGTTCCTTGTGTCTGCCGGAAGCCTGCAATGTTCCGGCTGCTTATCTGATGCAGAAGGCTTGCGTCTTCCTGTACATAGGGGCGCATTGGCGGCGCTGCGGTATATTTCTTCCTGCGATTTGAAGCGATTATTCTCGTTCCGTATTAATGAGGATAGCTTAAAAGAGCTGAGTGATATTGCGGAAACCTATCTTTTAACACAGCTGGAACGGGGTTTCTTTACTCTGGATTTTTATAAGTCCATGAAAATCTGACAGAGGATTTCTGATTATGAGTGAACTTTACGAAAAGTCTTTAAGAAAATTAGAACTGGATACTGTCCTGAGCCTGTTGGCAGAGCAGGCATCCAGTGAGGAAGCAAAGGCTCGGTGCAAGGCGCTGCGTCCGCAGACGGATATTGACGATATCCGTATCCTGCAGCAGCAGACCAGTGCGGCTTGCCGCCTGATTTCCCAGAAGGGATCTCCCGGATTGTCCGGTATTCGGGATGTTGGAGAGTCTCTTTCCCGTGCCGACCGGGGCGGCTGTCTGTCTGCAAGTGAACTGCTGAAAATTGCCGGTGTTCTTCGCTGTGCCAGATTAGTCAAGAATTATGCGGAGACTGATGCTGTCTCTTCTGTTCTCGATCCGTACTTTCTGGAGCTGGTGGGCAATAAGTATCTGGAAGAGCGCATCGATACAGCGATCATCTCGGAAGAAGAAATCGCTGACGCTGCCAGTAGTGAACTTGCCGATATTCGCAGACACATCCGAATTCAAAGCACAAAGGTTCGGGAATCCCTGCAAAAAATCATTTCTTCTCCCACTTATGCAAAATTCCTGCAGGAACCCATCATCACCATACGCTCCGACCGTTTTGTTGTCCCGGTGAAGAGCGAATATAAGTCATCCATTCCTGGTCTTGTCCACGATGTCTCATCCTCCGGCAGTACATTTTTTATTGAACCCATGCAGGCGGTCAACGCCAACAATGAAATTCGGGAACTCTTTGCCAGAGAGCGGAAAGAAATCGAGCGGATTTTGGCAGAACTGTCTGCCGAAGCTGCTGCCTATAAGGGTCACATTGACCAGAATTTTGAGATTTTGGTGCAGTTGGACTGCATCTTTGCAAGGGCAAAGCTGTCCTTCCTGATGAAGGGAATCGAACCTGATGTTCGGGAGGACGGAAGACTGGAACTGAAAAATGCCCGGCATCCTTTAATCGACAAGCAGAAAGTTGTCCCCATTTCCGTACGCCTTGGTGATGATTTTGATACCATGGTCATTACCGGTCCCAACACCGGCGGTAAGACGGTCACGCTGAAGACCATCGGACTTCTGACACTGATGGCAGAGTGCGGTTTGCATATTCCTGCGGATGACGGCAGCTGTGTGTCTGTTTATGAGAGAGTTCTTGCTGATATCGGTGATGAGCAGTCCATTGAACAGTCTCTTTCAACCTTCTCTGCTCATATGAAAAATATTGTCGAGATCGTAGAACTGTGTGATGATCGCTCTCTGGTCCTGTTTGATGAGCTTGGAGCCGGTACAGACCCGGCTGAGGGCGCTGCTCTTGCCATTGCCCTGATTCAGTACTGCCGTCAATGCGGTGCCAATGTGGCAGCAACGACACACTATGCTGAACTGAAGCTCTTTGGTATGCGAACTGCAGGCGTTATCAACGCATCCTGTGAATTTGATGTGGAGACTTTGCGTCCCACATACCGGCTGCTGATCGGTATTCCCGGAAAATCCAATGCCTTTGCGATATCCAGAAAGCTGGGTCTGCCGGAGCATATCATTGAAGAAGCCGGCAATATGGTCAATGAGAACGACGCCAACTTTGAGGATGTCCTCAATCAGCTGGAGCAGCAGCGGCAGGCTATGGAGCAGGCTCGTCAGGAAGCGGAAGCTCTGCGCAAGCAGACGGAGCAGCAAAAGCAGCAGTCCGATGCTTATTTCAATGAGCTGAAAAAGGAACGGGAAAAAGCCGTTGCCAAGGCCCAAAAGGAAGCACAACATATTATTGACGATGCACGCAGGACTGCCAATGCCGTGCAGGAAGAACTGAAGCAGCTGCGCAAGCAGATGCGAGATACTGCCGATGCACAAGGCATCAACATGAAGCAGGCAGAGCTTCGCCGTGCCCTTAACGAAGCCGAAAGCAAGCTGGCAGGGGAGAAGGAGCAGCCTAAGCGTCCCGCCCCCACCAGAGAGATTCGGGTGGGCGACACAGTGGAACTGCTGAAATTCGGCTCTCAGGCTACAGTTTTGTCGATTAATAAGGATGGCTCCTATGAACTGCAGGCCGGCATCATGAAAATCACAGCAAAAGCAGAAGAGGTCTACCTTCTGGAAACAGCTCAGACAAAAGTCATCAAGAAAAAACCGCAAGCCAGCCAGCGGGAACTGCGTGTTGAGAACGGTCTGCCGGAATTGGATATCCGTGGTATGGCATCTGATGAAATGTTGGGTGTACTCGGTGTGTTTCTGGATAATGCCTTCCTTGGCAATCGACCTTCTGTGCGAATTATTCACGGAAAGGGCACCGGTATCCTTCGTGCAGCTGTCCATGCAGAGCTTAGAAAGTGTAAATATGTCAAGAAATTCCGCCTTGGAACCTATGGTGAAGGCGAAGATGGCGTAACTATCGTGGAATTTGCATAATTATCATTGACATTTTTATAATATTTGCTAAAATGTTAGTATAAGATTGCCACAAGGAGAGTCATACTATGTATATGCAGCAGTCTATCGTCAAGTGTGAGTCAGGGCTGTACAATCGGCAGGCTACTTATTTCATCCAGAAGGCTAATGAATTCAAGTCCAGCATTTGGATTGAAGTGGAAGAACGCCGCATTAACGCCAAGAGTCTGCTGGGCGTGCTGTCCATGGGTATTACCAAAGGTACCCGCATCAGTCTGATCGCAGAAGGCCCCGATGAAGTAGAGGCTGTCAATACGCTGACTGAAATGCTGATCAAGGAAATTTTCTGATAGCGCATATAAGATAACTGCCTCAAGACCGTGAGTTTGAGGCAGTTTTTTCTTTTGAGGTATCCTATGACCATTGATGAATTAAAGGACAAAGCTCATAGCCTGCCGTTGGAACCGGGTGTTTATCTGATGCAGGATAAGACCGGCAAGGTCATTTATGTGGGCAAAGCAAAGAAACTGCGAAACCGTGTCAGCCAGTATTTCCAGGATTCTGCATCCCATAGCCCCAAAACCAGAATGATGGTCTCTCAAATCCACCATTTTGATGTGATCGTTGCAGCATCGGAATTTGAGGCACTGGTGTTAGAGTGTTCGCTGATTAAGCGCCACCAGCCAAAATATAATATCCTGCTGAAAGACGATAAGGGATATCCCTACTTAAGAATCGATATGCAGCAGGAATATCCCACCATGTCCATGGTCAACCGTGTTGCAGACGACGGAGCAGAATACTACGGACCTTTTGGTGGAAGATATGTGACACAGCAGTTGATTGATACCATTCGCCTGACATTCAAACTGCCGGGCTGCAGTAAAAAGTTTCCAAAGGATCAGGGCAAAGATCGCCCCTGTCTGAATTATCACATGAACAACTGTGATGGTTGGTGCCAGCTTGGCAGGTCCTCAGAACAGTACCGTGATACCATGAAGCAAGTAACACTGCTGCTGCAGGGAAAGTATAAACAAATTGCCCAACAGCTTCGTCATGAGATGGAAGAAGCGGCAGAAAACCTTGCTTTTGAACGGGCAGCTGCCTATCGTGATCGGGTTCTTGCCATCGAGAATTTAGGGAAAAAGCAGCTGGTAACTGCCGGTACCATGGCACACACGGATGTGATTGGCTACTACGAAGGATTGGCGAAGGCCTGTTTTGCGGTTTTACATTATGTGGATGGTAACCTCTTGGATAAAACCTACGAGATTGTCCCATTGTCCGATAACAGGGAAGAGGCCGTCTCCTCTCTGGTAAAGCAGTATTATCTCTCCCGGAACTGCGCACCGAAAGAAATATTACTCCCTTGCGAGATGGAGGATGCACAGCTGTTTTCTGATCTGCTCATGCAGAATCTGAAAAAAAGAGTGCATATACGCACGCCTCAAAGAGGCGATGGCGTTGCACTGATACAGCTTGCAAATAAGAATGCGCAGGAAGAGGCAGAACGGGTTACTTCAAAAGAGGAACGAAACGCCGGTATTCTGGGCTTGCTGCAAGAAATTCTTGGCTTGTCCCAAAGACCTGTGCGGATGGAATCCTACGATATTTCCAACACTGCCGGAACAGACATTGTTGCCTCCATGGTGCTTTTTTCTGACGGAAAACCCTTGAAACGGGATTATCGGCATTTCAAAATCAACGGCTTGTCGAATCAGGATGACTATTCATCCATGGAACAGGTACTGACCCGACGATTTACTCATTATTTGAATAAAGATCAGGGCTTTGACCAAAAGCCGGATCTGCTGCTGATCGATGGCGGTGCAGTCCATGCCCAGACAGCAGAAAATGCACTGAAAGCGCTCGATTTGCAGTTTCCTGTGTTTGGCATGGTAAAAGACAACCGTCATCGCACAAGAGCACTGGTGACCTCTGACGGACGGGAGATCAGCATTCAGGCACATCCTGCAATTTTTGCGCTGATCGGTCAGATCCAGGAAGAGACCCACCGCTTTGCCATTGAATACCATCGGAAATTGCGCAGCAAGCATTTGCAAGAATCGGTTCTGGATGAAATCCCAGGGATTGGTTCTGAAAGAAAGAAACTGCTTCTGAAAAAATTTCGCTCTGTGTCTGCCATAAAGAAGGCATCGGTTGAGGATCTTATCAAAGTTCTTGGAAGAAAAACCGGTCAGACAGTCTATCACCATTTTCACCGAGGAGAACAACTATGAGAGTGATTACAGGAACTGCCAGGGGCGTTCGACTGAAAACCCCAAAAGGGGAGAAGACAAGACCCACTGCTGATCGGGTCAAGGAAGCGGTGTTCTCTATCATACAGTTTGAGACGGAGGGGAGCCGATTTCTGGATCTCTTTGCCGGCACAGGGCAAATGGGCATTGAGGCGTTGAGCAGAGGTGCTACCAGAGCTGTTTTCGTTGACGAATGGAGAGACGCCTGTCAGCTGGTGAAAGAAAATCTGCGCCTGACCAATTTGTCAGAAAAGGCATCTGTGGTACAGGATAATTATCTCAGTTATCTGAAAAAGTGCCGGGAAACCTTTGATATTGTCTTTTTAGACCCACCTTATGCAGAGATTTTTTTGGAAAATGCCTTAAAAACGATATCGGAAATTGACATTCTGTCAGACCGTGGTATAATAATTTGTGAACGACCGGCTGAAAAACAGCTGGATCTGGAGATTCCGGGATTGCAGCGATGCAAGGATTACCGCTACGGCAAGTCCTGGATCACCGTATTCCGAAAGGAAAACCCTTGATTATGAGCACTGCGATTTATCCCGGCAGTTTTGATCCTGTTACCAAAGGTCATTTGAACATCATTGAGAGAGCAGCTAAGAGTTTTGATAAACTGGTTGTCTGCGTGATGGTCAATGGGGACAAAAGCCCCATGTTCTCTCTGGAGGAACGGGTCGATATGCTTCGCCGTGTGACGAAGCACATGGAGAATGTAGAGATTGACCATTCCGATGCACTTTTGGCAGAATACGCCCGTACCAAGGATGCCCATGTGATTGTGAAGGGACTTCGGGCCGTTTCTGATTTTGAACGGGAATTCCAGATGGCCATCATCAACCACAAGCTCAATCCCGGATTGGATACTATGTTCCTGACGGCGGAACATCAGTTTATGTATTTAAGTTCAAGTGCAGTGAAGGAAATGGGAAAATACCGGGTAGATTTGTCTGATTTTCTGCCGGCGGAAATTATCCCGGATTTTACGGCACGGATCAATGAATTATAATAAGGAGGACCCCTTATCATGGCAAATAACATCGAAGAAATCATCACTACATTGTATGAAATGGTGCAGGATGCCTGGAGTTTGCCTCTGGGTGCCGAAAAGTGCGTTCTGGAGCGTGACAAGGTTCTGGACCTGCTGGACGAGATCAGCAATCAGCTGCCCGGCGAACTGAAGCAGGCCAAGACCATTGTGGAATCCCGCAATGAAGTCATCACCAACGCCAAGCGTGAGGCAGAGAATATCTTGAAGCAGGCTGAGCAGCGTGCACAGCAGCTGATGTCCAAGGAAGAAGTCTATATTCTGGCAGAGAATGAAGCCAATGAGATGATCAAGAATGCACAGATGAAGATCAAGGAGCTGAAGCAGGCTACCAACGAGTATGTGGATGACGCTCTGCGCCGCACGGAAGATTCCATCTCCAATGCCCTCAATGAGATCAAGGCTTCCCGTTCTTCTTTCATGGCGCTGACCAACAATCAGCCCAAGCAGCCTTCTCCCATTATTGAGGATATCTGATTGACAAATCGACAAAAGTCGAGTATCATTTGAACGAGCAAACGCAACGAAGAGGAGTAGTATGCCCAGGCGCAAGTAAGAGAAGAGGCGGTCGGTGCAAGCCTTTCTTGTAAACGGGCAGAAGTCGCCTTGGAGCGGCTGACTGAACTTGCAGTAAGTCAGACGGGTCCTCCCGATACAGAGGATGGAGTGCCCACACTGTGGGAATTCAGGTGGTACCACGGAGAAATTCCGCCCTGAGCATATAGCTCAGGGCGTTTTCTATTTTTACATGGAATTAGGAGTGAGAATCATGGCAAAAGAATTGCCGAAGGTCTATGACCCTAAGGTCGTAGAAGATGAAATTTATAAGATGTGGTTGGATAACGATTGCTTTAGGGCAGAAGTCAACAAGGACAAAAAGCCTTTCTCTGTCGTTATGCCGCCTCCCAATGTTACCGGCCAGCTGCACATGGGTCATGCTATGGACTGCACATTGCAGGATATTCTGATTCGCTTTAAGCGGATGCAGGGTTATGAAGCCCTCTGGCTGCCTGGCACCGATCACGCCGGTATTGCCACTCAGATCAAGGTTGAGGAAGAGCTGCGTAAAAAGGAAGGTCTCAGCCGTCACGATCTGGGTCGAGAAAAGTTCCTGGAGCGCGTTTGGGATTGGAAGCATCAGTACGGCAACCGCATCGTCGAGCAGCAGAAGAAGCTTGGTGCTTCCTGTGACTGGAGCCGTGCACGCTTCACCATGGATGAAGGTCTGAGCAAGGCAGTTCGCCATGTGTTCGTCCAGATGTACAATAAGGGATTGATCTACAAGGGCTCCCGTATTGTCAACTGGTGCCCCAACTGCATTACCGCTCTGTCTGATGCAGAGGTCGAGTATAAGGATAAGCCCGGTAATCTGTGGCATATCAAGTACCCCATCGTGGGTGAGGAAGGCCGGTATATCGTTGTTGCTACCACCCGTCCCGAGACCATGCTGGGTGACTCCGGTGTGGCTGTCCATCCTGAGGATACCCGCTATCAGGATCTCATCGGCAAGAAGTGTCTGCTGCCTCTGATGAACCGTGAAATTCCCATCGTAGGCGATGAGTACTGCGAAATGGAATTCGGCACCGGCTGCGTGAAGATGACTCCCGCTCATGACCCCAATGACTTCGAGGTCGGTCTGCGCCACAACCTGGAGATGATCCGTGTTCTGGATGACAGCGGTAAGATCAACGAACTGGGCGGCAAGTACCAGGGTCTGGACCGCTACGATGCCAGAAAGGCTATCGTGGCTGATCTGGATGAGTTGGGACTGCTCGAAAAGATTGAAGAGCATCAGCACAATGTCGGCACCTGCTACCGTTGCGGCAACGATGTGGAGCCCATTGTTTCTGCTCAGTGGTTTGTCAAGATGGGTCCCATGATCGAAGAAGCCATCCGTGTTGTCCGTGACGGCGAGACCAAGTTTGTTCCCGACCGCTTCACCAAGAACTATATCAACTGGATGGAAAACCTCCATGACTGGTGTATTTCCCGTCAGCTGTGGTGGGGTCATCAGATCCCTGTCTGGTACTGCGCTGACTGCGGCAAGATGACTGTGGCAGAAACAGATCCTACCTGCTGCGAACACTGCGGCAGCACAAATATTGAGCGTGATCCCGATGTCATGGACACCTGGTTCTCCTCTGCGCTGTGGCCCTTCTCCACCATGGGCTGGCCTGAAAACACGGAAGATCTGGACTATTTCTATCCCACCAGCGTTCTGGTTACCGGTTACGATATCATCACCTTCTGGGTTTCCAGAATGATCTTCTCCGGCTGTGAGCATAAGTCGGATCGTAGCCATGTCGTTCTGTGAGCCAAGGTGGTGTGGGATGAAATTGTGTTTCCTAG
>JAZNNW010000095.1:0-3030 GCA_045580485.1 Candidatus Avilachnospira sp.
ATCGGACAGATTCCCAATCTGGAGAAGTTGGTTGCGACCATCCGAAGCCGTGAGATTTCGGCCTGTCTGGTGCTTCAGGCACAGTCACAGCTGAAAGCCATCTACAAGGACAACGCTGATACCATTATCGGCAACATGGACTCCCGTATTTTCCTCGGTGGTTCTGAGCCGACTACGCTGAAAGAGTTGAATCAGGCTCTGGGCAAGGAAACTATCGACACTTACAACACCTCCAACACCAGAGGTAACAGCCCGTCCTACGGCATGAATTATCAGAAGCTGGGCAAAGACCTTGCGACCGTGGACGAACTGGCGGTTCTGGATGGTGGTAAGTGCATCCTACAGCTGCGTGGTGTAAGACCGTTCAAATCCGACAAGTACGATCTGACGCAGCATCCGAACTATAAGTACACCTCAGACTACGACAAGAAGAACGAGTTCAACATCGAACAGTTTCTCAGTCGCAGGCTGAAATTAAAGGCAGGTGATGAATATGTAGTAGTCGATGCCGACTAAAAAGGAGGTTCCATGGATAAGGCTGAAAAACTCAATATCGAAGAAGCTCTTTGCGAATATCTTGCGAAGAATTTCAGAGGAGCGAACAATCCGGTTTCAAGTAAGACACTTGAGACCGTTTTTCATGTAAAGGGGTCTGAGATTAGAAGAATGGTCAATTCCCTCCGTTGTAAGGGCAAACCCATTTGCAGCGACCTTGATGGCTATTTCTACGCAGACAATCAGCATGAGATTAACGCTACGATTGCACAGTTGAGTAGCCGTATCCACAAAATTGCACAGGCAAGAGATGGTCTGCTGAACCGTACAGAAACGGAAAGCTGACCATTTTTCTTTTGCTCGGAAAGGTGGTGGTGATAGATATGATTGTAATTGAATAACCCCATGTGTGCCTTCCGTCCGGTGTTGCCGGTATCACGGAGGGCTTTTTTCATTTCAAAACCAAAATCCAAATTACAGGAGGAAAATATATGGAATTTTTCAATAGCGCAGTTGGTGTTCTTCAGACTCTGGTAGTTGCTCTGGGTGCAGGTCTCGGTATCTGGGGTGCGATCAATCTTCTGGAAGGCTACGGCAACGACAACCCTGGTGCAAAGTCTCAGGGTATGAAGCAGCTGATGGCAGGCGGCGGTGTCGCTCTCATCGGTATTACCCTCGTACCTCTGCTCAGCGGTCTCTTTGGCTAATCGTCAGCCGATCACAACTCAATAACCAAACACGGGGTTGGGTCAAAGCACCCAGCCCCAATTCATTTCAAGGAGGAAATAATATATGGAATTTTTCAACAGCGCAGTAGGCGTTCTTCAGACTCTCGTGGTGGCTCTGGGTGCCGGTCTTGGCATTTGGGGTGCAATTAACCTGCTCGAAGGTTACGGTAACGACAACCCTGGTGCGAAGTCTCAGGGCATGAAGCAGCTGATGGCAGGCGGCGGTGTCGCTCTCATCGGTATTACCCTCGTACCTCTGCTCTCTGGTCTGTTCGGTTAATCGTCAGCCAGACACAACTCAATAACCAAACACGGGGTTGGGTCAAAGCACCCAGCCCCACATTCATTTCAAGGAGGAAATAATATATGGAATTTTTCAACAGCGCAGTAACTGTTCTTCAGACTCTGGTAGTTGCCTTGGGCGCAGGCTTGGGCATCTGGGGTGCAATCAATCTTCTGGAAGGCTATGGTAACGACAACCCTGGTGCGAAGTCTCAGGGCATGAAGCAGTTGATGGCAGGCGGCGGTGTCGCCCTCATCGGTATCACTCTGGTTCCTTTGCTCTCCGGTCTCTTTGGTTAATCAGCGAAAAAGGAGGTAATCGCCTTTGGACAGCATACTCCAACAGATAACGGACTGGCTGAAAGAAATGCTCGTTTCAGCCATCATGGGTAATCTGTCGGGGATGTTTGAGTCCGTCAACAACCAGGTTGGCGAGATAGCAACCTCCGTTGGCATGACCCCGGCGGCGTTTTCGCCGGGGGTCTTTGCCATGGTACGCAACATCTCCGAGTCAGTGATTATCCCGATAGCGGGTTTGATCTTAACCTTCATAGCCTGCTATGAGCTAATTCAAATGATTATTGACCACAACAATCTGGCGAACTTTGAGACATGGACATTTTTCAAATGGGTGTTCAAGACCTTCGTTGCGGTCATGTTAATCACAAACACATTTAACATCACCATGGCGGTTTTCGATGTCACGCAGAATGTCATCAACGCAAGCGGCGGCATCATAGCAGGAAATACAGCCGTAGATGCTTCGGCGCTTGAGAATATGCAAGACACGCTGATGGCAATGGAACTGGGTCCTCTGCTTGGATTGTTCCTGCAATCCTTTATCGTACAGGTCACGATGTCCGCATTGGCAATCATCATCTTTGTTATCGTCTACGGTCGTATGATCGAGATTTACCTGATGGTCAGCCTTGCTCCGATTCCGTTCTCTACTTTCGGAAACAGAGAACAGAGCAATATCGGACAGAACTACCTGAGATCCCTGTTCGCCATCGGCTTCCAAGGCTTCCTCATTATGATCTGCGTGGGCATCTATGCGGTACTGGTACAGTCGATAGCGTTCACCGATGACATCATAGGTTCTATCTGGGGTGTCATGGGCTACACAGTCCTGCTTTGCTTCACCCTGTTCAAGACCGGTTCTCTCGCCAAGGGTGTGTTCTCAGCCCACTAAGGAAGGAGGTTTCGTGTGGCAGCATATATCCCCGTACCCCGTGACCTGACGAGGGTAAAAACAAAGGTGTTTTTCAACCTGACCAAACGACAGCTGATCTGTTTCGGAGCAGCGGCGCTCATCGGAGTGCCGTTGTTCTTTTTGGTCAAGAGTTTGGGAAATGTCAGCCTTGCCGCTATGACCATGATTATCGTCATGCTGCCCCTGTTCTTTTTGGCAATGTACGAAAAGGACGGACAGCCTTTAGAGGTCATCGCAGGGCATTTCATTCAGGCAAAATTCATTCGTCCCAAGGTTCGCCCTTATCAGACGAACAACTATTACGACGCTCTG
>JAZNNW010000096.1:0-5552 GCA_045580485.1 Candidatus Avilachnospira sp.
AAGATCACCGATCTGCAGAAGATGACCATTGAGGAACAGAAAAAGGCGGTTCGCTCCGGTTATGATATGGACATCATTCCGTCCGACCTTGCTACCTACGGCAACGAGGCGAAGAAAATCCTGCAGGATCTTCAGAGCCGAAATGAGCGTATGTTCCTTATGACGTTTCTCGTGCTCAACACCGCAAACAACAAGCAGCAGCTTGGCAACAACATCTTCCAGGCATCCAGTATCGCACAGAAATATAACTGTCAGCTCACAAGGCTCGACTTCCAACAGGAAGAAGGACTTATGAGCAGTTTGCCCTTGGGTCTCAATCAGATCGAAATTCAGCGAGGCTTGACCACATCAAGCGTCGCTATTTTTGTACCCTTTACGACTCAAGAGCTGTTCCAGAACGGCGAAGAAGCTCTGTACTGCGGTATCAACGCCCTTTCCAACAACCTTATCATGGTTGACCGAAAGAAGCTGAAAAACCCCAACGGCTTGATTTTAGGTACGCCCGGTTCGGGTAAATCCTTTAGTGCCAAGCGTGAGATCGCCAACGTATTCCTCGTAACCGACGATGATATTATCATCTGCGACCCCGAAGCAGAATACGGTCCCCTTGTGGATCGACTTCACGGGCAGGTCATTCGCATTTCTCCGACTTCTCCGCACTTTATCAATCCGATGGATTTGAACCTCAACTACAGCGACGAGGAAAATCCGCTGTCGCTGAAATCCGACTTCATTCTGTCTCTCTGCGAGCTGATCGTCGGCGGCAAGGAGGGCTTACAGCCCGTTGAAAAAACGGTGATCGACCGTTGTGTGCGTTTGGTATATCGGGACTACTTGGCAGACCCCAAGCCCGAAAATATGCCTATCCTTGAGGACTTGTACAATGCTTTGCTGAAGCAGGACGAAAAGGAAGCCCACTATATCGCAACGGCGCTTGAAATCTATGTTACCGGCTCACTCAACGTATTCAACCACCGTACAAACGTGGACATTCACAGCCGCATCGTGTCCTACGACATTAAAGAGCTGGGTAAACAGCTCAAAAAGATCGGTATGCTGATCGTCCAAGACCAGGTGTGGAACAGAGTTACGGTCAACAGAGAGGCAAGAAAGTCCACCAGATACTACATCGACGAAATGCACCTGCTTTTGAAGGAGGAGCAGACGGCGGCATACTCGGTAGAAATCTGGAAGCGATTCAGAAAATGGGGCGGTATTCCGACCGGCATCACGCAGAACGTGAAAGACCTGCTTTCCTCTCGTGAGGTCGAAAACATCTTTGAGAACTCCGACTATATCTATATGCTCAACCAAGCATCCGGCGACCGTCAGATTCTCGCAAAGCATTTGAATATCTCTCCCCATCAGCTCTCGTATGTAACCCATAGCGGCGAAGGCGAAGGGCTGCTTTTTTATGGCTCTGTCATTCTGCCGTTCGTTGACCGTTTCCCGAAGGACACCGAACTGTACCGCATTATGACGACCAAGCCGCAGGAACAGGAAGCCAAAGAATAAAACACAAGATGGAGGTTTTTACGACCATGAATAACAAAGTATATCTGATCCACGAGGACGATTATATCAAGCACATCGAGGAAAAGGCGGCTCTGTATTCCATGCTGAAGCAGATCGCCTGCAAGGTGGCGAAGCTGCCGTCCAACCGTGGCAACAAAAATCTGTCTGTCCTCACCAAGAAAGCGGAGAGCATCGCAGATAAGATGTTCCGATCCTGGGGCATCCCTGCAAGCTATCTCTACACCGGCGACTCCGACAAGCTGGCTATGCTGATGGAGAACGAGCTGATCGAACCGGAAGAAGCAGGCTACTTCTTCTGCGATGATGAGTGTTGCTGCGGCAACTGCGAGTGCTGTTGCGAAGCTGAGGACTACGATGATGAGGACGAAGAAATCGACGAGGACGAGGACTTTGCTGAAATGATGGCGGCTCTTTCCTCTGTCGTTCACAACATCTTCGGAGATAACGTATCGGTTCACATTGTCGTGGAATAACCCACGCTTATCAATTTACGGGAGGTGATGCCTTATGAGTAAGCGTTCGCCACGGCTACAGTTTACCGATGAAGAACGAGCAGCCCCCGAACTGAAAAAAGCCATTCAGAAAGCGGATAAAAAGGCGGACAAACTTGATAAAGCCGAGGCAAAAATCCCGAAGAAAACCGTCAAACGAAAAGAGCGTGTCGTAGATGCCGAGGGCAAGGTAACGACCCGGCTTTACTTTGAGGAAGTGGATAAAAAGAAGCCTCCGTCAAAGCTCACCCATGCGGCGACGGCGGCTCCGATCAATTCCGCTTTGGCTACAGCTCACAGAGAAATCCGACAATCCGAGGAGGATAACGTCGGCGTAGAAAGTGCTCACAGAATCGAGGAAGTTGCCGAGGGTGGTGTGCGGATGGTTGACTCCGCACATCGCTCTCATAAGCTCAAACCCTATCGCAACGCAGCTCACGCAGAAGCGGCGGCAGATAAAGCCAATCTGAAAGCCTTGAACAAGCAAGTCCAGCGGCAGAATCCGCAGTTTTCCAGTAATCCCTATTCCCGATGGCAACAGAAACGAGCCATCAAAAAGGAATATATGGCGGCGAAAGCAGGAAAAGGTGGAAAGAACACCGCAAAGGCAACTCAGAAAACGGCGAAAACGGCAAAGAAAGCCGCCGAGAACACGAAGAAGTCTGCAGAGTTCCTTGCAAAGCATTGGAAAGGAGCTTTGATCGCTCTTGCCATTCTTCTTATCGTGGCGTTTCTGCTCAGCGTTGTTTCTTCTTGCTCCGTCATGGTACAGAGTGGCGTTTCCGCTTTTGGCGGTTCTTCCTATTCCGTGGAAGATGACCACATGAAGGATGCCGAGGCTCAGTATTGCGCCATGGAAGCAGAGCTACAGGAATACCTTGACACCTACGAAAGCACTCACGACTACGACGAGTATCACTACGATCTGGACGATATTGAGCACGACCCCTATGTTCTGCTCTCTGCAATATCGGCTCTGCACGGTGGCGAATGGACGATTGATGAAATCGGCGGTACACTTCAAATGCTGTTCGACAAGCAGTATATCCTAACCGAGACCGTAACTACGGAAACAAGGTATCGGACGGAAACAAGAACCGGCGAGCGACAAGCAACAGACCCCGAAACCGGAGCCTATCTGTACGATGAGTATGGAGAACCCATTATGGAGGAATACGAGTACGAGGTTCAAGTTCCTTACACCTACTATATCTGTACGGTGGAGCTTGAAAACTTCAATCTCTCCCATGTGCCCGTGTACATTATGAGCGAAGAACAGCTCTCCATGTATGCGACGTTTATGAGTACGCTCGGTAATCGCCCCGATCTGTACCCCGATTCCTTTTATGTTGATGCCTACGTCAACACCGAGTATGAGGATTATGAAATCCCTGCCTCGGCTCTTTCCGACCCGCAGTTTGCCGCTATGATGGAGGAAGCTGAAAAGTATCTCGGCTATCCTTACGTTTGGGGTGGTTCAAACCCCAACACATCCTTTGATTGCTCCGGTTTTGTCTCTTGGGTAGTCAATAACTGCGGCGCAGGTTGGAACCTCGGCAGACTTGGTGCTGACAGCCTCCGTCATACCTGCTCTTATGTATCACCGGCAAATGCCAAACCCGGTGATCTGATCTTCTTTGAGGGCACTTATGACACAACGGGAGCATCCCACGTCGGTATCTACGTTGGCAACAACATGATGATTCATTGTGGCGACCCCATCCAGTACGCCGACATCACATCAAGCTACTGGCAACAGCACTTCCTGTCGTTTGGGCGTTTGCCGCAGCCGTAAAGGAGGATTTATGAACCCCAAAGTTGTTAAGCTCCGTGAGGAGCGAGAGAAAAACGTAGAGAAGATTGCTTCTCTGCAGGCACGAAACAAAAAGATTGATGCGGAGATTATCAAGATCGAGAACTCCGACATCCTCGGCATGGTGCATGAGTTCGGTCTGTCTCCCGATGCTCTGTATGAGCTGATTGTGGCGGCAAAAAAGAACCCTCTGCCCGTGTCTAACCCTATTTCCAATGAAACGGAGGAAGAAAATAGTGAGAACTAAACTGAAAACGATTCTTTGCTTGATGCTCGCCATGATCTGTGTGGCGAGCTTTTCTATTACGGCTTTTGCCTCGGAGGGCGGTGAGGTAACGACCGCCCCCGACATTGAGACTACCACAGACACCACCACAGAGACCGAAACTCCTGTTGCGGATGAAACCGAGGTGGACTTTGAAATCCCGTTCAATTACACCATCGACAATGACGGAAACCTCATCATCACAATCGACGGTGTAGCCGACCCTGCAGAGATCACGACAATCGGAACGGTTGTAACAAACGGCGGTCGCTTGAATCTTCGTACCGGCGCAGGCTTGGACTTTGAAATCATCGACCAGCTCCGTCCCGGTGAGGAAGTAACGGTCATCGGCTCTGAGGGCGATTGGTATGAGGTCATCGTACCCGAAAAGAAAGGTTACGTTCACGGCGACTACTTGGAGCTGATCGAGAAAGCCGAGCAGAACAGCGAGCTTGACCTTGCCATGCTGATTCACCTGATGGGAATGATGTTCGACGGCACCGAGGGCTTCGATAACATTTTTGCGGGTATCTTTGAGGGCTTCTTCGGTACTGAGACGGACACCACCGAGGACGGAAAACCACCCTTTGCCTTTACTCCCGATGGCAATATGACCTTGATTGACGACTTCCTGCAGATCGAAGTTCCCGGCGACGAGGAAACCGAACAGGTTGAAAAGCAGTTCATCACAGTTCAGTCCAAGAACGGAAACACCTTTTATATCGTTATCGACCGCAACGGCGAGACCGAGAACGTGTATTTCTTGAACCTCGTGGATGAAGCCGACCTTATGGCGCTGATGGAGAGCGAGGAAGGTGAAACCGAAGCTCCGACCTGTTCCTGTACAGATAAATGTGTGATCGGTGCTATCAATACGAACTGTGAAATCTGCCGCACCAACATGAGCGAGTGTACCGGAAAAGAACCCGTTGTTGAACCCGAACCCGAACAGCCCACCGAGCCTGTAGAGGAACCGGACGAAAAGAAGTCTGCCAACTTCCTGCCTCTCATCATCGTTCTGATTGCGGGTGCAGGCGGGTTTGCTGTGTACTGGTTCAAGTTCAGAAAGCCTAAAACCAAGACCACCGGCAACAGCGACCTTGACGATTACGACTTCGGGCAGGATGACGAGGACTACGACGAGGAAACCGAGCTTGACGATGCCGATGTGATGGCAGAAGCAGAGGGCGAGGATGATGACGTATAATGAGATTCTTTGATAGCTGCGTCGAGCGAGTTACGTTGGCTGATGTCGCAGAGGACATCGCCAATGATCTCGCTTTTGAGAAACATTTGAAAAAGCTCCATGAGGAGCGTGAGCGAGCAAAAGCACACGCCGCAAAAAAAGACAAGGAGAAAACCAACCATGAAACGACTTGTAATTGCTGAAAAACCCTCCGTGGGAATGTCTATCGCCTCTGTTCTCGGTGCAAGAGACCGTAAGGAC
>JAZNNW010000097.1:0-53415 GCA_045580485.1 Candidatus Avilachnospira sp.
CCATCATGGGGTTGAACTCGTGGAGAGAAGCGATGAGAGCCTTGATATCGGCAACGGTCTTACCCTGAGCCTTGGCAAGAGCTTCAATGTCAGCATCTTCAGTGGGAACGAACTCGTGCAGGGGGGGATCCAGGTAACGGACAGTCATGGGACGGCCCTCGAGAGCCTCGTACATGGCCTCGAAGTCACCCTGCTGCATGGGCTCCAGCTTAGCCAGAGCGGTCTCGCGCTCCTCATCGGTGTCGGAGCAGATCATCTCACGGATGGCCTTGATGCGGTCACCCTCGAAGAACATGTGCTCGGTACGGCACAGGCCGATGCCCTCGGCGCCGAACTTGACAGCCTGCAGAGTGTCGCGGGGGTTATCAGCGTTGGTGCGAACCTTCAGCTTACGGAATTCATCGGCCCAACCCATGATAATACCGAAGTTGCCGGAAATTTCAGCGTCAACGGTGGGAATGATGCCGTCGTAGATGTTACCGGTAGAACCGTCGATGGAGATATAGTCACCCTCGTGGAAGGTCTTGCCTGCCAGAGTGAACTGCTTGTTTTCTTCATCCATGTGGATCTCGCCGCAGCCGGAAACGCAGCACTTACCCATGCCACGGGCGACGACAGCAGCGTGAGAAGTCATACCGCCACGGACGGTCAGGATGCCCTGAGCGGCCTTCATGCCGGTGATGTCTTCGGGAGAGGTCTCCAGACGGACCAGAACGACCTTCTTGCCGGCGTTGTTCCAGGTTTCAGCATCTTCAGCGGAGAAGACGATCTGACCGCAGGCAGCACCGGGGGAAGCGCCCAGACCACGGCCCATGGGGGTAGCAGCCTTCAGAGCCTTGGCATCGAACTGGGGATGGAGCAGGGTGTCCAGATTTCTGGGATCGATCATCAGGACAGCCTCTTCCTTGGTCTTGTGGCCTTCCTTGACCAGGTCAACAGCGATCTGCAGGGCGGCGGGAGCGGTACGCTTGCCGTTACGGGTCTGGAGCATGTAGAGCTTTTCGTTCTCAATGGTGAACTCCATGTCCTGCATATCGTGGTAGTGGTTCTCCAGAATCTGGCAGACATTCTGGAACTGCTCAAAAGCAGCGGGGAACTTGTTGGCCATCTCAGCGATGGGCATGGGAGTACGGACGCCGGCGACGACATCTTCGCCCTGAGCGTTGGTCAGGAACTCGCCCATGAGCTTCTTTTCGCCGGTAGCGGGGTCACGGGTGAAAGCAACACCGGTGCCGCAGTTGTCGCCCATGTTACCGAAGGCCATAGCCTGGACATTGACGGCAGTGCCCCAGGAGTAGGGGATATCGTTGTCACGACGGTAGACATTTGCACGGGGGTTGTCCCAGGAGCGGAAGACGGCCTTGACGGCGCCCATCAACTGTTCCTTGGGATCGGAGGGGAAGTCGCTGCCGATCTTGGCCTTGTACTCGGCCTTGAACTGGTTGGCCAGCTCCTTCAGATCCTCGGCGGTCAGCTCCACATCCTGCTTGACGCCCTTGGCTTCCTTCATCTCGTCGATGAGTTCTTCAAAATACTTCTTGCCGACTTCCATAACGACATCGGAATACATCTGGATAAAGCGGCGATAGCAGTCATAGGCCCAGCGGGGGTTGCCGGACTTCTTAGCCATGACTTCCACCACATCCTCGTTCAGACCCAGGTTCAGGATGGTATCCATCATACCGGGCATGGAGGCGCGGGCGCCGGAACGGACGGAGACCAGCAGAGGATTCTCCAGATCGCCGAACTTCTTGCCGGTAATCTCTTCCATCTTGACGATGTACTCCATAATCTGAGCCTGGATCTCGTCATTGATCTTCTTGCCGTCTTCATAGTACTGGGTGCAGGCTTCGGTGGTGATGGTGAAACCCTGAGGCACAGGCAGACCGATCTTGGTCATTTCAGCCAGGTTGGCACCCTTGCCGCCCAGCAGCTCACGCATGTTGGCGTCGCCTTCGGAGAACAGATAGACAAATTTCTTAGCCATTATTGTGATAGACTCCTTTCGAATGTTCAAAACGCTTGTCTTGATATACTATATTAGAATACTCACGATTCAATAATATACCACAAAATCCCATGATTGCAAACATAAAAATAGGAAATAAGCAGAAATTGGTGAAAATTTTTCTGTATCCGCTATTTTTCCATATACCACGGATTTTGTCCGTCTCTCACGGACTTCATACTAAGAATCTTTTTCATTTTCCTCTTTACAAACAGAAAGTCTTATGCTAAAATGATAATCGTAACGATAATCATTACCAATTTGGAGGTGCCTATGGACGTTGTCAGAAAACACAGTAAAAAGCGTGACGCCATTTTAGACTGCATCCGCCAGACCAAATGCCATCCCACCGCCGAATGGGTCTACCGGCAGCTGAAACCCAGTTTCCCCGATCTCAGTCTGGGCACGGTCTATCGGAACATTTCCATGTTCAAAGAGGAGAATGTCATTCAGTCCATCGGCGTCGTCAACGGGCTGGAGCGGTTTGACTACCGCACTGAGCCTCACACCCATTTCGTCTGTACCGACTGCGGTCAGGTTCTGGATCTGGATCATGTGGCCCTGCCCCAGAGTGTGCTGGATGAGGCTGCGGACGGCGGCAGCATTACCAGCTACCAGCTGCAGTTTACCGGCATCTGTCCCCAGTGCAATCAAAAACGGAATTAAAAAAATTTTTCAAAAATAGGAATAATTCCTATTGACAAACATAAAATGCTGTGCTATACTCAAGTCGTAAATAAGAAACATTCTTATTATTAAATCAAAAAAATCATATCTTATTTGGGAGGACAAGATTATGAAGTATGTATGCCCCGTTTGCGGTTATGTTCACGAAGGCGAGATCCCCGAAGGTTTCGTCTGCCCCACCTGCAAGGTCCCCGGCTCCAAGTTCAAGCCCATGGAATCCGGCAAGCTGGCCGCTGAGCACGAATATGGCATTTACGAAAAGACCGTAGCCAACAACCCCGATATCTCCGATGCCGACAAGGCGTACATCAAGGAGCAGCTGTTCGCCAACTTCAACGGCGAGTGCTCCGAAGTGGGTATGTACCTGTGCATGGCCCGCATCGCCCATCGTGAAGGCTATCCCGAAATCGGCCTGTACTGGGAAAAGGCTGCTTACGAAGAAGCTGAGCACGCTGCAAAGTTCGCAGAGCTGCTGGGCGAAGTGCTGGAGCCCAACATGAAGGCTTCCACCAAGGCCAACCTGGCATGGCGTGTAGACTGCGAGTTCGGCGCTACTCAGGGCAAGTTTGACCTGGCCTCCTGCGCCAAGAAGAACGGCCTCGACGCCATCCACGACACCGTCCATGAGATGGCCCGTGACGAAGCCCGCCATGGCAAGGCTCTGAAGGGTCTGCTGGAGAGATATTTCAAGTAAGAGACCAACTACATCCATCCAGAAGAACATTTTGTTCTTCTGGATGTCTTTCATTGGTGAATGGTATGATTTATACAAAAAAAGATCTGAAAGAATACCTCCACGCAGATGCCAGATCTAATCATCGCACATCAATTAAGCCACAGTTTTTTGGTGATGAGATCTGGAAATTTATTATCACTTTGAGAAAAACAGAGTACTATACAAACCAACGCGGTTTTGCTAAAAGAATTACCCTTCCCATTCGGTTTTTCTACAAAGTGAAACTGCACAATCTTGGGCTTCGGCTGGGATTCTCCATCCCCATCAATGTATTCGAAAAAGGACTTTCTATTGTACATTACGGAACGATCGTGGTTGCGGGCGGTGCCAAAGTCGGTAAAAACTGCCGCATTCACGAAGGTGTAACCATCGGTGCAACAAACGGTTCCTCAAAGGCTGCTGTGATTGGAGATAACGTGTTTCTTGGAACAGGCTCAAAAATCATTGGTGATGTAACAATTGCAGATGATGTAGCAATTGCAGCAAACGCAGTGGTTACAAAGTCCATTTTGGAAAAAGGAACCACCTGGGGCGGTATCCCTGCCAAAAAAATCAGCGACCACGATTCCCACAGTAATTTAAGCAAGCTCATTTTTGAATGAAAACGATATTCCCATTTGCAGAGAGGAGTTTCATTATGAACAACAAGATCGCTGCCCTGCTCAACGAGCAGATCAACAAGGAATTCTACAGTGCCTATCTCTATCTGGACATCGCCAATTTCTATGACGAACTGGATCTGGACGGCTATGCCAACTATTACACCATTCAGGCACAGGAAGAACGGGATCATGCCCTTCTGTTCCTGAAGTACATGCAGATCAACGGTCTGAAGGTCTCTTTTGAAGCCATCGGCAAGCCCGATAAGACCTATGAAACCATCCTCGATCCTCTGGTTGCTGCCGCTGAGCATGAGCGCTATGTGACTTCCCTCATCAACAACATCTACCACGAAGCGCACGAAGCCAAGGACTACCGCACCATGAAGTTCCTGGACTGGTTCGTCAATGAGCAGATGGAGGAGGAAGAGAACGCCGATTCCATGATCAGCCGCTACAAGCTCTTTGGTTCCGATCCCAAGGGTCTGTACGCACTGGATCAGGAATACGCCGGCAGAATCTACACCGCACCTTCTCTGGTACTGTAAGGGAGAAGCACTATGAAAAAACTGCTTGCTGTTCTGGTCGTAGCCGCCATGCTGCTGACCGTGCTCACCGCCTGCGGCGATAAGACCATTTCTGCCGAAAAGGCACAGGAGATCGCTCTGGAGGACGCCGGTCTCACCGCCAACGATGTGACCGATGGTCACACGCATGTGACAACCCATGAAAATGTCCCCTGCTATAACATTCACTTTACTTTCAACGGCATCGAATACAGCTACAACATCTCCGCCGACGGCGAGATTTTGTCAAACTGAACGCACTGACCGCCATGCTGTCCTTGACAGCATGGCGATTTTTCTTTTCATAAAATAATAATCATTCCTATTGACATTCCCGTTGACCTGTGCTATACTAATATCATAAATAGTAACCATTCTTATTGTCTGGGAGGAACAATTTATGGATTACAAGCCTAACGAGATCATCTGCAACTGCAAGCAGGTTTCCTATGTGGATATTGAGCGTGCGCTCCACACCCACAAGGTTTTTTCCGATGTGGAAAAAGAATTTGAAGAAGTCCAGAAGCTGACCCATTGCTCCCCCGGCTGCGGCGGCTGCCATGACAAGATCATGGGCATTATTTCCAATATGATCAGCGGCTGACAGACAGCCGATCAGTTTTTTCCTTTCTAAAAAATCCCCGGCTCTCTCGAGCCGGGGATTGACTTTTTATGATGGCATGTTATATTGATACAAAAGGAGGGGTTGCCATGTATCTCATTGCCACTGACTATGTTCCTGCCGACGGCAAGACTGATGTTTCCGACGGTCTGCAGCAGCTCATCAACGAAAATCCCAACCGCACCATCTTTTTTCCTGATGGCATTTACCTGCTGAAAAAGCCCATCACCACCCCGGCACACCCGGAGCGGAGCGTAGACTTGCAGCTTTCCAATTTTGCCCAGTTTCTGGCAGCAGAGGACTGGGACAGTGACGAAGCCATGATCCGTCTGGGTGGACAGGATGCCTTCAATGACATACTGATTCCCGGCAGCAACTACGGTCTGCAAGGCGGCATCATTAACGGTGGCGGCAAGGCCAAAGCCATCTCCATTGACAGCGGTCGGGAGACCTATATTCGCAATACCAACATCAAAAACGCCTTTGTGGGCGTCCATATCAAATACGGTGTCAACAGCGGCTCTTCCGATGCCGACATTATGAATGTGAATATCGTGGGCAACGGTCATCCCGACTCCATCGGCGTGCTTATCGAGGGCTATGACAACACCCTGACCAATATGCGTATCTACAATGTGTTTACCGGCGTGGATGTCAGAAGCGGCGGCAATATGCTGCGGAACATCCATCCTCTGGTCTCTCTGACACCTGTGGCACAGGAGCGGTTCAACGAGACCGTCGGCTTCCGGGCAGGCGAAAACGGCGCCAACTGGTTCGACTACTGTTACAGCGATCAGTTTGCCACCGGCTTCCACTTGCAGGGCGCAGGCAATCTCCATAACTGTTTCTGCTTCTGGTATTCCAACAAGGAAGAACACCATGTGGCAGTCCACAGCGACAAACCCTTCAACGGCACCATCCACAACCTGACCGTCGGCGGTGCATCCATGGAGGGACATCCCAACCGCTTCACCGATGACGATTTCATCCTCGGCGAAAACGGCAGTATTCAAAAAATCACCTTAGCCGAAACTCTGTTGTACAAATAAGGAAAGCTCCCCATTGGGGAGCTTTCCTTATTTCTGCTTGTCGATTTCTTTTTTCACGATCTGAGCCAGCAGTTCCTGTCCTTCTCTGGTGCGGAGAACTTCCAGAATCTCAGCACGCAAGGTATCATGGAAAGCCTTATTGGCCAACAGCGCTGCCAGAACACCGCCGGTGGCACCGGAGGCACTCTGAGGCTTGGGCGCAGCAGGCACAGCCTTGCGGACAGGCACATCCGGCTCCGGCTCGGCACCGGAAAGCGCCACTGTCATCCAGCTTGCCATGCTGGTGGGATCGTCGCTCTCACCCTTCAAATAGGCCAGAGACACCTCAAAATAGCTGGCCAGCTTCTGCTGCTGTTCCTTGGTCGGTGTCTGCCGTCCCGTTTCAAATTTTTCGATGGCATTTCTGGGCATACCCAGTGCTGCGGACAAGGCAGGTCTGGTGAGGCCCTTTTCATTTCTGAGACTTTCCAGTCTCTGTGCAAGTGTGACCATGTGTTTCTCCTTTAATCCTGCAAAAGTGCTTCCAATTCGTCAATGAGGCTGCCAAACAGCTCCAAAGCCCCATGAACAGGCTGCGGCGTACTCATATCCACGCCTGCCAGCTTCAGCAGGCTCACCGGATCGGTGGAACAGCCGCCGGAGAGGAACCGGAGATAATCCTCCACTGCAGGCTGCCCTTCCTTCAAGATTCGGTTGGACAGGGCCATGGCGGCAGAGAAGCCGGTGGCATACTGATAGACATAGAAATGGCGATAGAAATGGGGAATTCTCGCCCATTCGACAGAGATCTCCTCGTCCACAGAAACTGCATCGCCGTAGTAATCCAAATTCAGTTCATAGTACAGCTTCTTGAGGCTCTCGGCGGTGAGGGTCTGACCGCTCTCTGCCAACTCATGCGCCTTCAGCTCAAACTCAGCGAACATGGTCTGGCGGTATAAGGTGGTGCGGAACTGCTCCAAAAAGTAGTTGATAAGAACGGCTCTTTGCCGCTTGTCGGTCGTCTTTCCCAACAAATGCTGCATCAAAAGTGCCTCATTGCAGGTAGACGCCACCTCCGCCACAAACAGCACATAGTCGGCATAGATGGGCGGCTGGGTCTGCTCACTGAAATGGGAGTGCATGGCATGACCCATTTCATGGGCCAGTGTAAAGACAGAATCCAGTGTGGGCTTGTGGTTCAGCAGGATATAGGGATGGACGCCGGGACAGCTGCAGGAGTAGGCACCGGAGCGTTTGCCCTTGTTCTCGTAGATATCCAGCCAGCCTTCTGCAAAGCTGCGTTTCACCACATCAGTATAGCCTTCGCCCATGACCGCCACAGCAGAAAGGACTTCTTCCTTTGCTTCTTCAAAGGGGATCTCCCGCTCCGCCTCCGGGAGCATATTGGCGTAGATGTCATACATATGCAATTCATCCAGCCCCATGACCTTCTTCCGTAGCGCCATATAGCGGTGGAGCTTGGGGAGATTTTCCCGCACCGCCTCAATGAGATTGTAATACACCGCCACAGGCACTTCATTGGGGGTCAAAACGCTTTCCAGGGCATTTTCGTATTTTCTGGTTTTTGCCAGGAAATTGTTTTTCCGCACCTCGGCATTGTAAGCAGCGGCAAGGGTGTTTTCAAAGCTGCGGTAGCCCTTGTAGAGATTGGAGAAGGCATTTTTCCGCAAGGTGCGGTCGCTGCTCTCCATGAGGCTCACATAGGAGCCGTTGGTCAGCGCATATTCCTTGCCCTCACTGTCTTTGGCAGGCTCAAAGGTCAGATCCGCATCGTTGAAGGCATGGAAAATACTGCCGGGGGCAGAGGTCACTTCCCCCACACCGGCCATGATGGTCTCCTCGGCAGGGGTGAGAATGTGAGGTTTGCTGACCCGGGCATGGGTCAGATACCGGCGGTACTTTTCCAGCCCCGGTTCTTCTTTATAAAACCGCTCCAGCACAGCTTCTTCCAGCTCCACCAGCTCCGGTCCTTCAAAGGCACCGGCGGTGTTCAGCTTCACCAGGAAGCTGAAGCATTTGCCCTTCATGGCCTGATGGGCTGCATCGGCTGTGTCCTCGTCGCTTCGCAGCATGGCATAGACATAGAGCTTTTCCACCTGCTGATTGATTTCCTCCGTTCGGGTCAGATAGGTCAGCAGGGTCTTGGCACTCTCCCCCAGACGACCTTCATAGGATGCCACCTCAGCAGGCAGATCCTTACAGGTTTCCAGAGCTTCTTCCCATGCCCTTTCCGTAGGGAACATATGCTCAACCGCCCAGCAATGCTCTTTTTTCTGCTCCTTGCGCAGAAGAATCTTTTTATCTTTCATGGATTTCCTCCAAAAAAACGATCAGTTTTTTATATGATACCACAAATCCGAGAAAAGAACAACCAACCCCTTGCAAACCGAAAAAGAAAGGGTTAAAATACCATCAATTTCAATACCGGGAGGTATATTTATGCAGACTCCTTGGACAAACAAAATCGATCCGGCAGCGGTTCTGCCGGAATACCCCAGACCCCAGATGAAGCGTGAAAATTACACCATGCTCAACGGCCTTTGGGACTATGCCATCACAGACAACGACCAGCCGCCTCAGAATTGGGACGGACAGATTCTCGTCCCCTTCTCCCCGGAGGCACCCCTTTCCGGCGTGAACCGCACCCTGCAGCCCGGTCAGTACCTCTGGTATCGCAGAACCCTCAACCTGACAGGCAAGCATCTGCTCCATTTCGGTGCTGTGGATCAGATGGCAGCCGTCTATCTCAACGGCAGCCTCATAGGTGAGCATACCGGCGGCTACACCGCTTTTACATTGGAAGCCGATCTGACCGGCTCTGACGAGCTTCTGGTTCGTGTCAGAGACGATACAGATCAATCTCCCCTCACCCGGGGCAAGCAGAAAACCAACCGTGGCGGCATCTGGTACACCCCCCAGAGCGGCATCTGGCAGAGCGTCTGGGCAGAGCCTGTGCCTGAAGCCTACATTGACCGACTCCACATCCGTCCTCTTTATGATAAGAGCGCCGTTGCCATCACCCTTTGCTCCAAAGCTGATGCTGGCTGCAAGGTAGCGTTTGCCGGTCAGACCTACGAAGGTAGGACCAACACCCCCATCACCGTTCCCGTTCCCAATTTCCGCCCCTGGAGCCCCGAATCTCCCACCCTCTATGACTTCTCCGCCACCCTGGGTGAAGACCGGGTAGACAGCTACTTTGCCATGCGCAAAGTGGAAGTCAAGCGGGATGAGGACGGCATCCGCCGCATTTTCCTCAACGGCAAGCCCTATTTCATGCACGGACTTCTGGATCAGGGCTACTGGCCCGACGGTCTCTACACTGCCCCCACGGAGGAAGCCCTGATTTTTGATATTCAGTCCATGAAAGACATGGGCTTCAACACCCTCCGCAAGCACATCAAGGTCGAGCCCATGCGGTGGTACTACCACTGCGACCGCATCGGTATGCTGGTCTGGCAGGATATGCCCAACGGCGGCGAGGATTATTCCCTTGTGACCATCGGCGCACCCTTTATCACCGGCATCCACAGCAAAGACAACAAGTACAAGGGCTTTGCCCGTCAGAGCGAATACGGACGGCAGCTGTTCCATCAGGAATTGCGAGAAATGGTCACTCAGCTTTACAGCGTACCCTCCATCGTCATGTGGGTACCCTTCAACGAGGGCTGGGGACAGTTCGATGCCAAGGTCGCCGTGAAGATCATCGAGGAATTGGACTCCGACCGCCTCATCGACCATGCCAGCGGCTGGCACGACCAGGGCATCGGTCACTTCAAGAGCGTCCACTGGTACGCCTCCGCTTATCGTTTCCAGAAGGACAAGAAGGGACGCTGTGTCATCCTCACCGAGTGCGGCGGCTACAACCTCCGGGTGGAAGGTCACTGCTGGAACAACAAAAACTTCGGCTATAAAAAGCAAAAAGACGACGAAAAATTACTGGAATCCTACCAAAAACTGATTCTCAATCAACTTCTCCCTGCAAAGCGAAAGGGTCTTTCCGCCGCCATTTACACCCAGATCTCCGATGTGGAAGACGAGGTCAACGGCATCTGGACCTATGACCGGCAGGTGCAGAAGCTGCCCACGGCAGCCGTCCGGGATGCCAATCTCCAACTGACAGCCGGTAATTAACACAAAAACCCATCTCCCAGGGGAGATGGGTTTTTGATCAATCTTTCGTATGTCCGCAGGAAGGGCACACATGCTTCATGATACCCTTATATCTGCTGCCGCAGCGGGGACATCTGCCTCTGTGGCGGCGTACCATCTCCAGAACCTGATCCAGTTCCTCGATGTTCTTCAGATAGACGCAGCCCTTTCTGGATCTTCTTTCACGGGTACGGCGGTATTTCTCCACCTTGTAATAGATTTCCTTATACTCTATGCAAAAAGCGGAAACACTGGTGACTTCATAAGTAAAGCCGACTTCTCTATGGGAGTCCTTTTTGATTCTTTCTTCCGTAAACATCTCCAGCAGTCGGTCCACGATCTCACTGTGTTCCTGCACCTCAGTCAGGAGCATACGGATCTCGTCGCACTTTTCTTCCTGCTCTTTCAATTTGTCTTCTATGAGCTGAGAAGCATTCAAACCGTCAAAATGGGCCTCCGTTTTGACGGTGACAAACCGTTCTGAGCCGGCCCGCTCTCTGGAAAACAGCATGGTATTTGCATACCAGAACACACAGGTATAGTAGAAACCGGGAAGCTGTGCGCCCAGTGCCCGGAGCAGCACCCGCTTATCATGATCGGAACAGGCACAGTAGCACTGGGCGTTTTCGTAACCGGCCTGCAGGAATTCCACCGCAGCGGGATACAGCTTCACATGCTCGTAGGGATTGGCCAGCTTCCAATACAGTTCGTTGGTCTCACCGGTCTTGAACTGCTCAATGTACTGATCCACCACATCCTCTGCCCACTGACGGATAGCCGGGGAGCACCGTCTCACAGCCACATAATCGGTAATGACTTCCACAGTAAAGGGATTGAGGAAGGGCAGACCGCAGTCCTCGTAGGTTTTCAGGAAATCTGCTTCCAGCTTTCTTTCCTCATCTGCCACTTTTTCATTGAGGATACCGGCCTTTTTACAGAAGGTATGACCGGCAGCGAGAAGCTCCAGCATCCGCTTTGCCGCATTCTCATCCAATTCTTCCGAAAGCAGATGCTTGAGGGATTCATACTTATCTCTGGCCAGGCCAAGCCACCCCCGGTAATCATCGGGATAATAATCAGCCATTTTCTGGAACAGCTCTGCTGCCTTTTCCTTTTCATTGAGCTTCAAAAAGGTCTCAGCATTGCTCATCAGGCGTTTCTTTTCGCCGTTGTCTTCCACAACGGGCTTGGAAACCACTGCAGGTTCCTGCATTTTCTCTTTGATACGCTCTTTTGTATGCTTCATGCCGCAGCTTTCGCAGACTGCAAAAACGCCGTCACGGGCCATTGCAAGTTCGCCGCCGCAAATATCACAGGTCATTGTGCTCACGCGAAGCACCTCCTTATGTAAATCCCCTACGGGGCACATAGCTTTCCTTATTCTAGTTAAGTATACCCTATGTTTTCAATATTTTCAACCACAATTCATATTTTGTTACAAAAAAACGCACTGCAAGCAGTGCGTTTTTATTTATTTATCCATTATTTGTCTTCTTCCAGTTCGTTGATGAGCTTCAGCAGGCGGGCTTCATCCTCACGGCTGTCGGCAAACAGCTCCAGAGAATCGCCGGATTCTTCGATCAGACGGCCGATGGCCACATACTGGCTCATGGAGGATTTCAGATTAAACACATCCCCCTCCAAAGACTTCAAATACACTCCGTGTTCACATTCGTTGACTGCCGCAACGAATTTCTGGATGTCTTTCACATTGGTAAGGCGCATAAAACATCTCTCCTTTATCAGATATCGGTTACATCTTCATGTTACCACGATTGCGGAGAATTATCAATCTGTTTTATGTACATAGTTACCAATTTAATAGTTTTATTTTTGTGCAATTCTCATAATTTCTTTGGTGTAGCGCAGGAGGCTTTCCAATGCCCGGCGATAGTCTTCCTCTCCCCGGTTCAAAATTTTCTCAAAGGGCAGACCGGCCCGATTGGTATTGAACACGGCAGTGATGCCTTCTTCATAGACGGCATCGGCATCGTCGCCCACAACACCCACCAGAGCAACCACCGGCACGCCCATGGCTTTGGCGCGGCGGGAAACACCCACAGGCACCTTTCCGCCCAAACTCTGTCCATCGATGCGGCCTTCGCCGGTGATGACCAGATCGCAGCCCTGGAGCTGCTTTTCAAATTCCACCATATCCAGCACCACTTCGATGCCGGCACGGAGCTTTGCACCCATGAACGCCACAGCACCGGCTCCAAAGCCACCGGCTGCGCCTGCGCCGGGCAGATCGGCAATTCCGTCCTCCATGATGGAGGCCAGATGGCAAAGTCCCTTGTCCAGTTCCTCCACCATGGCAGCATCCGCGCCCTTCTGGGGAGCAAACACATAGGCAGCACCCCGTTTGCCATAGAGGGGGTTGTCAATATCGCACATGACCTCCACTTCCACACCCCGCAGGACGGTTTCGGAGGCATCGATCTTCGCAATATCCTTTAAGGTGCTGCCGGTGGGGCAGAATTCCTCTCCGGCTTCATTATAGAACTTTACACCCAGTGCCGCTGCACAGCCGCAGCCGCCATCGTTGGTGGCACTGCCGCCCAGGCCCAGAATGATTTTCTCTGCACCCTGCTTCACTGCATGGGCAATCAGCTGACCGACGCCGTAGGTGGTGGTCAGACCGGGATGCAGCTTGGGCGCCGCCAGAGGCAATCCGGCTGCCGCTGCCATTTCCACCACGGCAACGGTTCCAATTTTTGCATATTGGGCTTCCACCGGTTCTCCCCACGGACCTTTAACGGTGCA
This sequence comes from Candidatus Avilachnospira sp., assembly GCA_045580485.1. Taxonomy (GTDB): domain Bacteria; phylum Bacillota; class Clostridia; order Oscillospirales; family Oscillospiraceae; genus Avoscillospira. Next base: position 13,180 of record JAZNNW010000097.1, read on the forward strand.
GGTCACTGCCTCACCGCCGACGGCTTCCAGAAAGCACTCCATCGTGCCTTCGCCGCCGTCAGCCACAGGCAGTCCCACCACCTGACAACCGGGAAAATACTTCAAGACGCAGTCTTTGGCGATTTTTGCCACACGGCTGCTGCTGATGGTTCCCTTGAAGGAGTCGGAAATTACAACGATTTTTTTCATCACAAATTCACCACATTTACAGGCTTACCTGCCAGATAAGCCTTGAGATTTTCCACCGCACAGTCCATGATTCGCTGGCGGCTTTCTTTGGACGCCCATGCAATATGGGGCGTAATGAAGCAGTTTTTCGCTTTCAGCAGGGGGTTATCCGCCCGGATGGGCTCTTCCGACACCACATCCATGGCGGCGGCAGCCACTTTTCCACTGTTGAGGGCATCTGCCAGATCCTGCTCCTCGATCAGAGGACCACGGGCCGTATTGATAAGGATGACCCCATCTTTCATTTTTTCAATGGTCTGCCGATTGATGATGCCCTTTGTCTCCGGGAACAGAGGACAGTGGAGAGAAATGACATCGGATTGTTCAAGCAGTTCTTCCAATTTCACATACCTGCCGATGGCACGGCCTTCTTCACATTCCGAGCGGCTGTAAGCCAGAACTTCCATGCCCAACGCTTTGGCAATGCGTCCTGTCTGCCGTCCGATGCGACCAAAACCGATGATACCCATGGTCTTTCCGTCCAGCTCCATCAGAGGGTGATCCCAGAAGCACCAGTCGCCCTGCCAGCGACCCTGTGCCACCGCTTCGGCATGATGACCCACTCGGTTACAAATTTCCAACAGCATGGCAATGGCATACTGGCTCACCGCCATAGTGCCGTAGGCAGGGATGTTGGTCACCGGTATTCCCTTTTCTTTCGCCGCCTCGCAGTCCACCACATTGTAGCCCGTAGCCAAAACGCCGATGTATTTCACACCGGGGCAGGCATCCAGCACGCTTTTGGTAATAAGGGTCTTATTGGTGAAAATGATCTCTGCATCGCCAATGCGCTGTACAGTCTCTTTTTCACCCACAGGCTTGTCGTAAACCGTCAGATCCCCCAGGGCAGCCAGACCGCCCCAGCTGAGATCGCCGGGATTTTCCCGATCTCCGTCCAGAACCACAATTTTCATAACAAACTCCTTATAAGAAGCAATAACAGAATATGGGCAGGATAGAATACATAAAAGCTGTATTTCAGCCAAGGAGCCCGGATAAAGCCCCGTTTGCCGTTATAAAGGTTGATGGGGATGAATGCGGCAAAGGCCGCCCAACCGCCGGAAAGCAGCGGGTAAGCCAATGCCGTTTTGGCAAAGGGCTGCTCCCGGAGCACATACAGCAAGAAGATCAGCAATACGCCCCGAATGCCGTAGTCCACCCCCAGAAGGAGGGTGGTCAAGCCAACACACAACATCAGCAGGGCTCGTTTCAGCCCATGGGTATTCTCATAGAAAAACATCATGAGCACGCCGAAAAACAGGGTGAAATAGATGTTCTGGTTGTCCAGAGAAAAGCTCCCCCGGAGCATCCAATCAAAAGGCACTTCCGAGATCAATGCAAACAGCAAAAGGCTCCATGCATACCGCTTTTTGTTTCTCGTATGTACATAACCCTCTGCTGCCAGAAAGCAGAAGATGGGAAAAGCCAGTCTGCCGACCTGCCGCAGGACATAGACCACCTGCCCCGGCAGGAAGGCGGAAAAGATCAGTGCGCCATGGTCGATCAGCATGGTAATGACCGCCAACAGCTTCAATACACTGCCGCTTAAACATTTCCAATTTTCTGTTTTCATTTCATCACCTCATGGTATTTTCATTATAATCTCCCACCGTTAAAATGTAAAGCAGCAGCGGAATGGTTCTCCATTCCGCTGCCTGTCCTTGGATTCTTTTGTCTCTTATCAGAATTGGAAATAGATGAAGGGGTTTGCATTGGTATATGCCCATGCAGCGATCAGCAGGATCAGCAGAAAGAAAAATATCATGGAACCCAACTTGTTCAAATCAAGCACCGGATAGTATCCGTTCACTTCTTTACTTTGGGCGTTCTTTGCCTTGATCCATGCAGCAATATTCGCCACTGCAACAATTACAATACTAAAGACGGACCAAGAGAAGATCTGGGTAATACCATCTTTCCAAATGAACATTCGCGACAGCACATCCATCGCCATCCCCATGTTCTCAGCGCGGAAAAAGACCCAGCAAACACACACAAACATATATGTGGCCAGCACGGAAGCAATCGCACCCACCGTGCTTTCTTTTTTATTTCTTCTGCTTTTTGCATAAATCTTATGGATACACAACGCAACGCCATGAAGGAAGCCCCAGATCACAAAGGTATTGTTTGCACCATGCCACAAGCCGCCCAGTATCATGGTGAGCATAAGGTTTATGTATCTGCGGGCAGTACCCTTTCGATTGCCGCCCAAAGGAATGTACAAATACTCCTGCAGCCAGGTTGAAAGGCTGATATGCCATCTTTTCCAGAATTCTGTAACATTTTTAGAAATGTACGGCATGTTGAAATTTGCACGGAAATCGTATCCAATACTTTTTGCGACGCCAATGGCCATATCCGAATATCCGGAAAAGTCGCAATATATCTGAATAGAATAAGAAATGACCGCTAAAATCACCGTTATGGAAGAAAACGCAAGGGGCTTGGCAAAAACATCATCCACAAAAACTGACAGGTTATCTGCGATGACAAGTTTCTTAAATAAGCCGAAAGCAAAAATCTGCGCACCCTGAGCCAGATCGGACAGCGACAATGATTTGTTGACCTTCAGCTGAGGCATAAAGTCAGAGGCTCTGACAATGGGACCCGCAACCAGCTGAGGGAAAAACGAAATATACAGCGCAACATCTGAGAAAGTGTGGCTTTTAATCACACCCCGCATCACATCGATGGTGTAGCTCATGGACTGGAATGTATAAAAGGAAATACCCACCGGCAAGATAATATTCCAGGCAGAAGCCGTCTCGATTCCTACCAGTTGGTTGAAGGAATCGATAAAAAAGTTGAAATACTTAAAGAAACCCAGTACCAGCAACGGAAACACAATGCCGATGATCCCAAACAGCCGACGATGGTGATCTCGTTCAATCTCCTTTGCACAATACCATGCCACCACTGACAAAAGCAGCATCAAAAAGCAGAACCGATAGTCCCACCAGCCGTAAAAAACATAGCTTGCAATCAGCAGAAGCGTATGTTTCAGCGTTAACTGTGTTTTTTCGGAAAGCTTTTTGCGCACAGAGCCGCTGCCGAGCAGCAGAAGAAGCAAATAGACCACAACAAAAAGCACCAAAAAAGGTAAGCTTGAAAAGGTCATGTACAATCACCCCTCACAAAAAAGGCATAGAGCGTTTCTGCAATACAGTTATGGCCATGCTTGTTGGTGTGTCCCTTTCCTACTGCGGTGTTGGGGAAACCGTGGGGCAAATCAGCGGTTTCATGATACATTTCCTCAAAAGAATCCTGCATATTTATAAAGTCAATGCCATATGCTCTGCAAGCATCTTCAAGCAAGATTTCCTCTTGTGTGATTTCGGGTTCTACCATATTTCCGTAATAATCCACAACGATTTGAGGTGAATATACAATGACGATTTTGCAGTCATGGTTTGCAGCACTTTCACTGCTTTTCTGTATCATTCTGTTTATATATGTTTCATATTCGTTCAGATACTGTTCTCGCTCTTCAGGGTTGGCCTCAGCCTCGTGCATATGATTGCCAGCCTCATTCTTATTCAGGCCGTTGGAAAACTGTGCATACAGCAACCTGAAAACATCCACCTTTTGCAGGAAACCGATCAGGCCCGTGCTGTAGGATGGCAAATTTGCAAATGTACCATTGTCAAGTTCTTTTAATTCTTCCAGATCAAAGGTTGTCTCTGCCGTTTCTATCACCACATACTCCGAGGGGCTGTATACATCCATGGCAGTATCCAGATTTTTCATACAGCGAAGCAATGCATGTCCCGATGTGGCTATACTGTAGGCATACTTATCCTTCCCGTTTTCCTGCAGCTTCTTGTTCAGAAGATATGTGAAATTTTCATCTGCATTGACATTGAACCCTTCTGCATGAGATGAGCCCATAACCAGAATATCTACTTCCGCTTTTTTATCCGGAAATGTATTTACAAAGCCGTTTTCATCTGTATAGGTACGGGCAAACCCTTCCGTTCCGCGGCAGGACACACTGCTTTTATCCCACAAATAGTCCGTTGCACCCGTTTCATTTGTATGGTGCGCGGGGATATTATAATAAAAGCAGCAAATCCCCGTCATAATACCAAAGGCGATCAATGCGGCAATTGCTGCTTTTATAAGCCATATACCCGTCTTTTTCATACATTTCTCCCTTTCGACATATCTTTCTTCATCATACATCACAACGGTAAATCTGTCAAAGAAAACTGCATAACGCTGCCATCCGGGCGAATGTTACACCAGGAATTTACAAATGATAGGGCTGAGCTAATCGTCCTATGATATACAACCAACAGCCGCCGACGGTGATCGGCGGCTGTTGGTCAGTTTACGGCAGGTTGTCTTCAATAAAGGGCCGGATGACGATGTCATGGACGCAGCCTTCTTCATTTTCGATGCAGGCCTTGATCATCTTCGCCACAGTCTCCGGTCTCAGATAATTGTGGTTCGGCACTGCCCGGAAGTTGGTATCCACGCCGCCGGGATACACGCTGCAAACACCAATGTTCTCGGCTTTTACTTCCTTGGTCAGGATCTTGCTGATGGCCTCCATGGCAACTTTGGAAGCCGTGTAGCTACCCATGGTGGAGCCGTTAAAGAGACAGCAGCTGCTTAAGATATTGACAATGAGACCGGCCTGCTTTTCTGCCAGCATGGGATAAACTTCCTGAATCATGCCAACGGCACTGACGCAGTTCAATTCAAACATATACCGCAAATCGTCCAGATCGATATCGGCAACTTTGTCCTTTTTGGTATTGGCACCGGCGTTGTTCACCAGCACATCCACCGTGCCGAATTCTTTTTTCACATGTTCGCAGAAGCTGTGCCGCTTTTTGGCATCTGTCAGATCGAAGCACTCTGTATGGACATGGCAGTCACCCAATTCTTGGGTCAGCTGCTTCATTTTTTCTTCGCTTCTGCCGCACAGGGCAAGGTTATATTCCTTGGCTAACAGGCTCGCCAATGCTTTTCCGATGCCATCCGTTGCACCGGTGATCAGGACTGTTTTTTTCATAAAAACCGCTCCATTCAAGTTTCGCTATCTGTTTCAATTATAAGAGTATCATGTGAGGAAATCAAGAAACATTGCGTATAAATCCCCTTGCTTTACAGATAATAGCATCGTAATTTGTAAAATTAAGAGGAGAGACGATAGATGAAAGCAACCGGAATTGTCCGTAGAATCGATGACCTTGGCCGTGTGGTCATTCCCAAGGAGATCCGCAGAACCCTCCGAATCCGTGAGGGCGACCCCCTTGAGATCTACACGGAGCGGGACGGCGAGGTCATCTTCAAGAAGTATTCCCCCATGGGCGATCTGGCAGAGCCTGCCGGTCAGCTGTGCGACTCCATCACCAAGAACACCGGTCACATTGCCGCTGTCTGCGACCGGGACAGCATCATCGCCGTGGCAGGTGCATCCCGCCGGGATCTGATGGATAAGAATGTTTCCAAGGAACTGGAACAGCTGATGGAGGGGCGCAAGACCTACCTCTACCAGACCGGTGACAGCCCCATCCGTGCCTGTGACACTGTGGAAAAATATCATCTTGGTGTGGCAACTCCCATTCTGTCCGAAGGCGATCTCATGGGCTGCGTCATGATCCTGCTGGAGGAAAAGGACCAGCCTCTGACCGAGCCGGAGCAGAAGCTGGTGCAGACCGTTGCCGGTTTCCTTGGCAGACAGATGGAAAACTGATACAAAAAAGCCTCCCTCTGATGAGGGAGGTGGCTTTTGCTATGCAAAAGCCGGAGGGAGAGAACACCGATCTCTCCCCCACCGCTTTGCGGAGCCCCCTCGTCAGAGGGGGCCTTAATTATTGCAGGATACTTGCGCCGTTGATGAGGGTGGTGGAATAGAGCAAAAGCACATCCTGTCCGTGGAAATCCACAAACTGCCCCAGCATCATTGGGTTTACATAACGCATATCTACAAGGGTGATGGACTTGTAGGCGGGCAGTAGCAAGGGCGCAATGGAGCTGCCGTAGGAATCCCGGAAGATGACCAACTCTTCATCGGTCTGTGCCAGAGGATTCTCCAGCTTCAGCACTGCCTGCGCCCCGTGAAGGAACACATCGTAGCCATCCATACCGTCAAATTTCTCCGGGGCATAGATGGGCTGCTCCCCTTTCAGTTCCGGACCGGTGACGATGGCATTTTCCGTCACTTCGTTTTCCAGATAGACCAAGGTCTCTGCCTTCATGGGCAGGGCCGCCTGCCCGTGATACACACCCTTGAAGCCCTCCAGAACAGTCTGCTCATAAGAACCGACATCCGGCAGTTCCACATCCAAAATCAGCTCCAGATCCTCCAGAACGAACTGGAGTTCCTCCTGCCGCCAGTGGGAATCCGTGGCGTAGTAGTCCTCCAGAGACAGGGTAGAGAACAGATTGCTGCGAACATCCATATTGGGCAGCCCGGTCTGCAGCATTTCCATCATGTTTACATAATCCATTTTCGGATGGCTGCCGAAATAATATCCCTTATCGGGGATGACCACACAGGCGATCTTGGAATCCGGGAAGAACTTACTTTGCAGGGCGCTGAATTTGTCGATAAACATCTGCACCTGTTTTTCATCCAGCTGCGTTTCCAGCTTTGCAGCAGAGCCATTCTGCAGGGCGATGCCGTTGTTATCCTTCTGCCCCAGAAAATAATAGGTCCAGAGGGATTTCACCGTGCGGAAGGCATCTCTGCCGGGGAACTGATCCAAAAGATATTCCTCCAGATCATCGGCAGAGGAAATCTCCGAAAATTGGAACAGTTTTCGCCGTTCTGCCTTGGAAAGATCTCCATCGGGCAGAAGCACATGGAGCAGCAGACCGCCCACAAGAAACACCGCCAACACAGAGACGGTCAGCACATTTTTCAGTTTTTTCATGACCGACCCTCCTTAGAAACGGAAATACAAGAACGGGTTAAAAGACCCATCCACCAGACAGGCGGTGACCAAAACCAGTAAAATCACGACAAAAATCGGCTGTAAAATTCCAAAAATTTTCGTTTTTTCACCTTTTTTCACCAATTTTTTCGGCAGATTCGTAGCACCAAGGATGGCAATCGCCATCAAAATGCCATAGCTTCTCAGATAATAAGCCGCGGTGGTGTTCCAGAAAGGCAGTCCGCCCAGACCGAACATCCGTCCCATTTCGGACAGGGCATCGGCAGCAGTGGCACTGTGGAACAGAACAAAGCCCAGAACCGTCGCCAACAGCACATAGAAATGGCTGAGGACAGGATTTTTCAAATGCTTGCCCAGCCAGAGCTTTTCAATGAGCAGCAAAATGCCGTAGTACAGACCCCAGAGCAGGAAATTCCAGCTGGCGCCGTGCCAGATGCCCGTCAGCATCCAGACCACCAGCACATTCCGCAGCCACTTGCCCTTGGAGGTACGGCTGCCGCCCAGAGGGATATAGACATAGTCCCGGAACCAAGTGCCAAGACTCATGTGCCAGCGGCGCCAGAACTCGGTAATAGACTTGGACAAATAGGGATAGTTGAAGTTCTCCAGAAAATGGAAGCCCATCATGGCACCCATGCCGATAGCCATATCGGAATAGCCGGAGAAGTCAAAATAGATCTGCAGCGCATAGGCCATGGCACGGAGCCAGGAAAAGACCACACTGCCTTCGGCGACGGTCATTTCCGCCAGCTGCCCCAAGGTGTTGGCCAGGAGGACCTTTTTACCAAGACCCACAGCGAACCGCAGGACACCGCCGCTGACCGTATCCAGATCAAGGCGTCGGCTCCGAAGCTCCCGATCCACATCGCTGTAACGGACGATGGGACCTGCAATGAGCTGCGGGAACAGGCACAGATAGGTGGCATAGGATACCACATTCTTCTGCACCTGGGTCTCACCCCGATAGACATCAATGACATAGCTCATATTCTGGAAAGTATAGAAGCTGATGCCGATGGGCAGCGCCAGATGGAGCAGCGGGATTTCCGTACCCAGAATGCCGTTGACCGTTCCGATGAGAAAATCGGCATACTTGAAAAACAGCAGGAACACCAAATTCCACGCAACACCGCTGATGAGAATGGCCTTGCTGCCGGGTCGCTTCTGAAAGCCCAGTCCGTGAAGCCAGCCTACAAATGCAGAGATCAGCAGCAAAATCAGATACTTAGGCTCACCAGAGGCATAAAAAATCACACTGGCTGCCAGCAGGACATGGTTTTTCAGCTTCCACGGCACCAGATAATAAAGCCCCATGGTGATGGGCAGAAATAAAAACAGGAATGTAATACTGGAAAACAGCATAAGGCTCTCTCCTAAAATAAATAAAACTCAACGGCTCCCAATGCAGTACTGCACCAAAAACGCCTCCCTCTGACGAGGGAGGTGGCAAAACCGCAGGTTTTGACGGAGGGAGAGATGCTTTTCTCTCCCCCAGTCACCCTTGAGGGTGACAGCCCCCTCATCAGAGGGGGCCTTTGGCTCTTTCTCGGCGTTTCTTATGCGCCGAAAACGGTGTTGCAGTTTTCGAGAACGCCGTTTGCCATGTCGGCAGTGGTCATAACGCTGACCACATAGTTGCCATAGGCGTTGCTCCAGCTGTTCTCAGGCTGGACGCAGACCCACTTCATGGGGTCCTTCAGATTCTCCATCTCTGTTGCAAAGGCAGCGGCATCGGTGCCTTCAGGCACTTCCACCAAAACCACCTCGTGAGCGATGGAGCCGATCATGGGCATGGACACCACAGCATAGACACCTTCGGTGGCGGGGATGCCATAGTACTCATATATGTCGGAGGTGATCTCCATGGTGCCAACCATCATTTCATCGTTGATACCGGCAATGAGCTGCTCAACCAGAGCGGACAGCTCTGCCAGCTTCTCTTCGGGCATGTACTCGATCTCAGGCATCTCTTCCACGGGAGCATCCACTTCGGGCATTTCAGCATCCACCTCGGGCATGACGGCAGGTGCGTCTTCCTCGGGCATAACAGCAGGCTCATTGATGGTGGGATCTTCTTCCACAACAGGCTTTTCTGCCTTGCTGCCGCAGGCCACGAAAGTAAAGGCCAGAGCCAGAACCAACATCATTGCGATAAACTTTTTCATTTTTATGTTTCCTCCAAATTGGTTTTCAAGAAACGGAACTGTTCCGTTCCCTTCTATTGACGAATTCAACGGGCGTTTGTTCCCGGTCATTCTAAGATTTCATAGGAAAAATTTTCAAATTTCAATCTTGTTCCGTCGGTGATGCCATCGGGCAGCAGAAAGATCGCCGTCTGCCGTGTTTCACCGCCGTCGCTGACCAAAACGGCATAGTCGCCGCAGATCTCCTGCACTGTCAAATAGATGGTCTCCAAAAAATCACCCCACTTCCGTGCTATTGTAGCATGGAACGGAGCAAAATGGTACATATTAATGAAAAAAGGAGGCATTTTTTATGGACAAAGACACCGTGGAACTGTTGGCTGACTGCACTGCCGGTATTGAAATGGCTGTTTCCACCATGGACGGCGTGCTGCCCAATGTAAAAGACCAGACCCTGCGTAAGAAATTACAGGACAGCATCCACACCCATCGGGAGATTCGAAATGACACCGTTGCTCTGCTCCATTCCCTTGGCGGGCAGGAAAAGCAGCCGCCCCTCATGGCAAAGGGTATGTCCTGGCTGAAGACCAACACCCGGTTTGCCTTGGGCCCCAATGATCCCGGCGCAGCGGAACTGGTTGCCAACGGCTGCGATATGGGCGTCCGCTCCCTTTGCAAAAGCCGCAACCGATACGGCGGTGCCCATGTGGAGGCCAAGCAGCTGGCGGAACGGCTTATCGACTGCGAAGAACAGCTCTCCGCCGGTATGCGACCTTATATGTAAAGAAATCCCCCATGGAATTCCATGGGGGATTTTGCATTATTTTGCGTATTCCACAGCCTTGGTCTCGCGGATGACATTGACCTTGATCTGACCGGGGTATTCCAGTTCAGACTCGATCTTCTTTGCCAGCTCACGGGCCAGGAGGATCATGTTGTCCTCGGTGACTTCCTCAGGCTTGACCATGATACGAACCTCACGGCCAGCCTGGATGGCATAGGACTTATCCACACCGGGGAAGGAGCTGGTCAGCTCTTCCAGCTTTTCCAGACGGCGGATGTAGTTTTCCACATTCTCGCGGCGGGCACCGGGACGGGCAGCGGAGATGGCATCGGCAGCCTGAACCAGGCAAGCGATGACCGTCTGAGCCTCCACATCGCCATGGTGTGCCTCAATGGCATGAATGACGGCAGGAGATTCCTTATACTTTCTGGCAAGCTCCACGCCCAGCTGGACATGGCTGCCTTCCATTTCATGGTCAACGGATTTGCCCAAGTCATGGAGCAGACCGGCACGCTTGGCCAGGGTCACATCCAGACCCAGCTCGCTGGCAAGCAGACCTGCAATATGGGCAACTTCGATGGAGTGGTTCAGTACATTCTGACCGTAGGAAGTGCGGTACTTCTGACGACCCAGCAGCTTGACCAGCTCGGGATGCAGGCCGTGGATGCCGGTCTCGAAGGTGGCACGCTCGCCTTCGGTCTTGATGGTCTGATCCACTTCCCGGCGAGCCTTCTCCACCATGTCCTCGATGCGGGTGGGATGGATACGGCCGTCCACAATGAGTTTTTCCAGAGCCAACCGAGCCACTTCCCGGCGAACGGGATCAAAGCTGGAAACGGTGATGGCTTCGGGAGTATCGTCGATGATCAGATCGACACCGGTGATGGTTTCCAGAGTACGAATGTTGCGACCTTCACGACCGATGATACGGCCCTTCATTTCGTCATTCGGCAGGGGGACAACGGAAACGGTGGCTTCGGCTGCATGGTCAGCAGCGCAGCGCTGGATGGCAGTGCCGATGATCTCACGGGCAAGCTGATCGGCCTGATCCTTCAGATCACTTTCGATCTCCTTGATCTTCATGGCACTCTCATGGCGCATTTCGGATTCGATGTTCTGCAGCAGATAGTTCTTGGCATCCTCCTGGCTGAGGCCGGAGATCTTCTCCAGGACGGCCATCTGGCTGGCCTTCAGAGCATTGACTTCCTCCTGAGTAGCGGCAACATTGGCCAGCTTCTTGGCCAGTTCCCCTTCCTTCTTCTCATGGGCGTCCATTTTCTTATCCAGAGTTTCTTCTTTTTGCTGCAGGCGGCGCTCCTGCTTCTGCAGGTCGGCGCGGCGCTCTTTCATTTCACGATCGTTTTCGGTTCGAGATTTATGAATTTCTTCCTTGGCTTCCAGCATCATCTCACGCTTCTTGCTTTCAGCGCTCTTGATGGCCTCATTGACGATGCGGCGAGCTTCCTCTTCGGCGCTGCCGATCTGCTTTTCGGAGACCTTCTTCCGATAAGTCATACCAACCACGAAGAAAATAATACCACTGACCGCAAAGGCTGCGGCGGCGATGGCAATGGCTAATGTTAAGCTCATCATAATCTGCAAACCCACCTCCTTATTTCAATTTGGGATGTCTGGGTGAAAGGCAAAAGCAATAGCTGTATTCCCCTAAAATACAGAATCGCCATACTACTCTCGATTGTATATTTTAACGGATTACAATGCTACTGTCAAGAAAAAAAGAAGCGAGACAAACAAAAAATCAGCTCTCTGCACCGAACGGTGCAGAGAGCTGATCTCCATTGTATTTTCTCTCCCCCAGTCAGCTTCGCTGACAGCCCCCTCGTCAGAGGGGGCCATTCTTATCCAAAAAGCGACAGGGCCACAAAGAGGGTGGAACACAAGGATGCCACCAGAGAGACCACTGTGATCTGGGTGTTGATGGAGGGACCGGCGGTGTCCTTGAAGGGGTCGCCGACAGTATCACCGATGACGGCGGATTTATGGGCTTCGCTGCCCTTGCCGCCTTCATGACCGGACTCCACATACTTCTTGGAATTATCCCACAGGCCGCCGGAATTGGACATAAACAGCGCCAGCAGCAGACCGGAGACGATGTTGCCCAACAGGAAGCCGCCGATGGCTTCAGGACCGCCGATGAGACCCACTGCCACAGTGGAGAGGATACTCATAAGGCCTGCCGGGATCAGCTCCTTCAAGGCTCCGGTGGTGGCAATATCGATGCAGCGGTCATAATCGGGCTTCACGCCTTCCTTGCCTTCCTTCAGACCTACGATCTCCCGGAACTGGCGGTGAATCTCCTCCACCATCCGCTGGGCATTTTTATCCACGCCCAGAATAAGCATGGCGGAGAAGGCAGCAGGAATGGCTGCGCCGATCAGAATACCGAAGAACACCGTGGGGGACATGATATCAAAGCCGGTGATCAGCTCCTTACCGGCAGCGGCAAGGGCATGGTTGGCTTCTGCCATGAAGGCACCCAGCAGGGAGATGACCGTCAGACCGGCAGCAGAGATGGAGAAGCCCTTGGTGACGGCTTTGACCGTGTTGCCGGCGCTGTCCAGCTCGTCGGCGATCTGGATGGTTTCCTCTCCAAGACCGCCCATTTCCGCCAGACCTCTGGCATTATCCACAATGGGACCGTAGGCGTCGTTGGAGATGATCATACCCACAATGGACAGCATACCTACGGCAGCCATGGAGATACCGAAGACGGCATAACCCTCGCCCATGGGAGCGCAGAGCTGATAGGCAACCAGTGCGGAGATGGCGATACCCGCCATGGCAGGCAGCGCTGACAGGAAACCGTAGGACACACCGGACAGGACCGTGAATGCAGGACCGGAGGCAGAGGCATGGGCCACTTTCTTGACGATGGGCTTGGTATCATCAGTGAAATAGTCCGTGGTGATGCCGATGATAACGCCCACCAGCAGACCGGTGGCAGCAGCGCCCCAGATCCGCCAGGAGAAGTTTTCAAACAGCAGGGTTGCCAGAGCCGTCAGCACCAGGAACACACCTGTGGTCACATAGGTGGAGGCGTTCAGTGCCTTGGTGGGTGTTCCGTTTTTGCCGATTTTTGCCGTGGCGATGCCAATGACGGAAGAAAGCAGACCCAGAATGGCATAGCAGAACACCATGGAAACATTGGCAAATTCGCCGCCGGAGAGGCTCTGGGCAATGACCAGTGCAGAGGCCATGGCTGCCACATTGGAATCAAACAGGTCGGCGCCCATGCCTGCCACATCGCCCACATTGTCGCCCACATTATCGGCGATGACCGCAGGGTTCCGGGGATCGTCTTCGGCAATACCCAGTTCCACCTTGCCGGTCAGGTCAGCAGAGACATCGGCGGTTTTGGTGAAAATGCCGCCGCCTGCCTTGGCAAAAAGTGCCAGAGAGCTTGCACCGAAGGAGAAGCCAAGCAGGATGGAGGCATCACCGGTGATCAGCAGGACGGCTGCCACGCCCAACAGGGAGCAGCCTACAACCAGCAGACCCATGACGGCACCGCCCCGGAAGCCGATCAAAAAGGCAGGTTTGATGCCCTTCTGTGCCCCTTCGGCTGCACGACCGTTGGAGAGGGTCGCCACCAGAATGCCGATCTTACCGGCTACAGCAGACAAGGCTGTACCGATGAGATAGGCTATGGCCATGGACACATTGTTCACAATGTTGCCCTTCCACACAGGACTGGGCAGCAGTATGAAAATGATAACTGCAATGACCAGAGCAAACTTCGCCAGAATCTTGTATTCCCGGCGCATGAATGTATTGGCGCCTTCTTTGATGAGCTGCGCCACTTGCTGAATGGTGGGATTGACCACCGGCTGTCTTTTGACCCACAGGTAGAGGTAAGCCGCAAAGGCAAAGGCCAGTGCTGCTGTCAGAAAAGACAGTCCGTAGAACAGGGAGAGCTGGTTTTCCATAATTTCACCTTACCTTTCTTTTTAGGGACCGGCTGGCGGAACCTTCCGCATATATCCCTATTTATATTTTAAGTATAGAAAATCATGCCAAAACTGTCAATGAACGGTCAAGCCAAAAAAGATGTCCCGGAAGTGAAAACTTCCGGGACAAAAATCGGCAAACATCACAAATCAAATTCAAAAAGGAGACCCGGGTGCGAAGACACCCGGGTCAAAGGAAGGGGAAATGAAGATCTTACGAACCGACTTCATGCCCCAGCACAGAAATCGGCTCGCACTTCGTGCTGATTATAGCACGAACATTTCCGATTTTACATTGCCAATTTCCATAATTTTTTAACGAAAATCGTTTTTTATTTGTTGCCCTTGGTGCAATTGGGACTTTCTCAGTTCTTTACCAGAGCTCTGCCTTCTTTGTCGGTGAACTTATTGACCAGAATTTTAATGAAGTCGATCAACCAGCCAATGCCGAAGACACCGCCGGTCAGCAGCCACAGGATGCCGGTACCGGTCTTGCCCACATAGAAGCGGTGGACGCCAAAGCCGCCCAGGAACAGGCACAGCAGCAGGGTCACGAGCCAGCTTCTGGGGGGATTGACTGCGTTCTCCACTTCCTCCTCCGTAGGATGGACAAAGTCCTCCACAGCTTCACCTGCAATGAGCTTCTTGGCGGTTTCGGTCACCTGATCAATGTAGGCGCCTCTCTGCATAGGCAGATCCAGCATGCCCTTGACGCCCTTTCTGCCCAGACTGTTCTTGTCTGTCCGCATGGAAATACCGCCCATGCTCACAGAGGAAGCATTTTCCTGCACCAGAGGTGTGACCTTGACAACATTTTCCTTAACGGAGATGTGGATGATCACATCGGTGACTTTCTCCTTCTTGAAGGCGATGTGGGGACCGGTAATGCCCTTTTTCAGTTCAAAGGGCATTTGGAACGCAGCGGCCCTTGCCTGCAGCTTCTCATGGATTTCCTCAATGGTCAACGGTGCGTGAATCTCAAAGGTTCTCGCCGATACTGCCTTTCCCATTTCTGTGATACTTGCCATGTTGTTTTCCTCCTTTTCATATTATCCAACTGCTCCATCAAAAGGATAGAGTGCAGTTCGGAACTCACTTGCGCCTGCCATGGAACCGATGCGAGCATAGACGGCAATGCTGCCCCATCGGTTCACAAAGATAGGCAGCTGGAAATTCACCGCTTCCTCGGAAACCGTCCATTCCAGCATCTCATAGTAGCCGTATTCCTCCCGCTCCTCTTTGGGGATATCGGAGAAATACTCCGTGAACACATCCTCTGCACTTTCCCGGACGGCCTCCAAAAAATAATCCCGGTCAATGAGCAGACGGTCTGCCACTTCCTCCCCGGTCAGGAACACGCCATCTTCCACATCGTAGTAATAGGCGCTGTGTTCCTGCCAGTTAAAGCTCTCGGCCCAGATGTGCAGATACAATACACCCTCATAGATATCGCTTTCCCAGTTCACATCCGTAAAGGTGAGGAACTCTCCCTGCACCATGGCCTGCAATTCTTCCTCAATAAGAGGCGAATAGTCATCCATGATCTGCTGATTGACCGCCATCACGGCTGCATCATCGCCGTAAAACTGTGGCAGACGGTAGGTGTACATATAAAAGGTTTCGTACTGGTCCGTGTAGGTATCGGACATATCATACCAGCTGCCCGCATATGCCATGGCGTCTCGCTGCTCCATCTGCAAGGAGAAGGGAGCTTCCGCCTTTTGGAAGGTGGTCACTTTTTCATTGATGGCAAGACTCAGACCGCCATATTCATCCACAGACCAGTTCCACTCCATATAATGGGGATATGTGCCGTCTCCGGCCTTTTCTGCCATAATCTGCACAGTGCCGGCTTCCTCCGTGAACACACCGTGATAGACCTCCACCGGTTCACCCGGTGTTTTCCACAGGAAAGAGAAGCCACCGTCTTCCCGGAAGGTCACGCAGCCGGCTTCATAACCGTCCTTATAGCTCCAGATGCCAAAGACACGGTCATCGGCAGATGCTGCATCTGCATCCAGCATCTGCTGCAGTTCCTCTGCAGAGGAATGACCGGAGAAGGTTTCGTCCTTCACATAGTACTCAGCATCGGAATCGTCATAGTTCAGCACCACACCCTCATCGGTCAGCGCAATGGAGCGGTTCCGGGGCATGGTGTCATACAGATCTCCGGAAGTCTGCATGGAAAAGTCCTGACTCTGACCGTAGATCTGATCCGTCTGATAATTTCCCTCATAAGGCCAGAATTCCTCTGCCCAGAAGGAATACACACTGCCCTCCATACAGAGGTAGTGCTCCAGCAGGATGAAATCGTCATAGGATGTGATCTGCACATAGCCCGTTTCCCCCTCCTGCTCCGAGACAAGATCCCGGTAGATGCCATCGAACGCAGGCAGTTCCGGTTCCTCCTCAGTAACGGGGGTCTCCTCCTGCTGTACATCTTCCACAACAGGAGGTTCGTCCGGCGTTTCCACCGGGGTCGGTGCTGTCTTGCTGCAGCCTACCAGCAGAAGCAGCGCCAACAGGGCACACACAATTCGAAGCAATCGGTTCATACCGTACCTCCTGTGCTGTTATGCTGCTCCCCGGTCAGGGGAGCAGCTTCCGTTTGGATCAATGAATCTCAATGCTTTCCAGCATGGTCATAACATCCTCGGGATAGACGCCGCGGACTTCCACAGTAAAGGCATAGCCGGTGGAGGTTTCTGCCACCAGATACATGAGCGGCATCCATTCATCGTCATAGAGCTTCTGATAGGTATTGCCGCCGATGGTGACTTCCTCGTACTCGCAGTCAGCCAAAGCCAGCTGGGTGTACTCCAACTCCTTCTCCAGAGTTGTCAGCTGGGGATCCATGATCTTCACCCAGTCGGTCGTATCCAGTTCCTCATTATACAGAACCATGGTATAACCGTGATCCTCTTCTTCGTCCACATACCAGCCCTTATCCAGAGTGATGCTGACATAACCTGCAGGAGTAGTCACAGTCTCACCCTCGAAGTTTTCGTCCTCTTCTTCCACAGGCTCTTCCTCTACGGGTTCAGAAAGTTCAAAGTAGTACTCCAGGTCATCGCCTACCAGTTCCAGAACACCGTCTTCCAGATAGTAGTACAGACTCTGTTCGCCAATGTAGAAGCACTCGGCATCATAGAGCAATTCCACTGCATCGCCTGCCACACTGAGAATACCGGAGCCGTCCGCATAGAGCTCCACGAAGGAATTGTCGGCAATGCCGTTCTCGACCATCATGTCATATTCCCAGGTGTTGCCTTCTGCGTACAGATAGGTGGCAGCATAGTAACCGGCAGCGTCTTCCATGATTTCCAGACACATTTCCACTTCAGACAGATCCACGGTCAGTTCGATAGGCTCCTGTTCCTCCCACATATCGTTGAAGGAATAAACCACAGGCTGTGTCAGGTTTTCCAGATCGTAGACCATGCAGACCTCCAGCTCATCGCCGGGTTCGATTTCTTCATAGAGGCTGTCATCCAGCACCACATCGTTGTAGGTGTAGGAACCGGCCCACAGTTCTTCCTCGCCCTGGTAGGCATAGATGGTCATGCACCAGGAGGCGCAGTCTGCGTAGTCACCGGTATTGACAAAATGGAACCAGCTCAACAGAACGGGATCGCCGTATTCGTCGGTGGCGACCTTACTGCCCAGGTATTCCAGAGTAGCCGTTTCGGGGATCTCGATGATCTGTCCGCAGGCAGTCTCACCGCCCAGAGGCAGTTCGCCGGGATAGGCAGAAACCGTTTCTTCTACTTCTTCCTCAAGGATGGGCTCATCGCTGACATCTTCCAAACCGCCGGGGCCATCATCCGGCACAGGTTCTTCCTTGGGGCCGCAGGCACACAGGCTGAAAATCAGGCACAAGGCCAAAAGCAATGCAATCCATTTTTTCATTTTCTTTTCCTCCTAAAATGGTGATAAACGAGAGGGGTTCCTCTTTCTATATATAACAGCACTCCTTAAAAGATGGAGGGTAATTTCCCGGGTGATTTTTCATATTACCCCCATGGGTAATATGAAAAATGCACAACCTCAAAACATTGAGGTTGTGCATCATGTCCTTATACGGTTATTTCCCCAGTTTCGAAAGCAGTTCACTGCGGTCGGAAACTTCCAGCTTTCCGTAGATGTGGGCCGTGTGTTTTTTGACGGTATTCTCCGTCACAAACAGTTCCTCGGCGATCTCTCTGCGCTTTTTATTCTCCAAAATCAGCTTCAAAACATCCAGTTCCCGATTGGTCAGCATGGGGTATCGGCTTGCCAGATCTTCTGCCGACAGAGCAGGCCGGTGGGCTTTGGCATACTCCTGCACGATATCATACAAAAACAGCAGGAGCAATCCGGAAACGATATAGGAAACGGACAGGAACTCAAAATCCCAGTCGATCTGCTGCTCCACGAACCAGATGGCCATGTTCAGCAGCACCACTGTGCACATGACAGGCGCATATTTCCGCAGCTGCCCTCTTTTCTTGACGGCGGCATAGCCGATGACGCCGATCATGGCAGCAAGATAGGCAAACAAATAGATAAAATAGACCAGATGAAGCGGACCGTAGACCTTGCAGAGTTTGGCTGCGCCATCCACGATCTTCAATGTGACTTCCTTATAATACAGGGGCAGGTATCCGCCGCTGGCTGCCAGAAGGAAAACCAGCGCACTGACAGCGATCAGCACACCTGTGAAGGCTCTGGGCGGCTTCATATCACAAAGGCTCAGAATGATCATCAGCATACACAACGGCAGGCACACAGAGCCCAAATAGGAAATGCGGTTTGCCATCATGGCCATCTCAAGGGTTTTGGAAACAGACAGGATAAAATACCCCAGATTGGTCACAAAAACGGAAACAAACAGCACCAGAAACCACCGTTCCTTGTGATGCAGGAACAGCACATAGGCCAGCAGCAACAGCAGTGACAGACCTGCCACTACGCCATAAATGACCGGCAAACGAAGCACCCCCTTTTCTCATTTGGAAAGAGTATAGCATATTTTAGAAAAAAAGTGAAGAGGAAAAGGCAGAACCTCCGTAAAGGCCCTGCCTTGATATGGGTTATTTGTTGCCCTTTACATGCTTCATGCGCTCGGCATGGTCCAAGATCCGCTTGCGGATACGGAGGGTCTTGGGGGTGACTTCCAGCAGTTCGTCGTCAGCCAGATACTCCAGACACTGCTCCAGACTCATGACTCTGGGGCTGGTGAGGCGGAGGGCTTCGTCAGAACCGGAGGCTCGCATATTGGTCAGCTGCTTCTTCTTGCAGACATTGACGGACATATCTTCGTTGCGGCTGCACTGACCCACCACCATACCGGCATAGACCGGTGTACCGGCGCCGATGAACATGACGCCACGATCCTGGGCATTGAACAGACCGTAGGCACAGGCATCGCCAGACTCAAAGGCCACCAGAGAACCGCTGGGACGGCGGTCGATCTCGCCCTTGAGGGGTGCATAGCCGTCCAGCACGGAGGCCATGATGCCTTCGCCTCTGGTATCGGTCAGGAATTCATTGCGGTAGCCAAAGAGACCTCTTGCAGGTACCAGGAATTCCAGACGCATGCGGCTGCCCACAGGGGTCATGGACACCAGATCGCCCTTGCGCTGGCTCAGTTTATCGATGACCGCACCCACAGAAGCTTCCGGCACATCCGCCACCAGCCGCTCGATGGGCTCACAGAGCTTGCCGTCCACTTCCCTGTTCAGCACATGGGGGGTGGACACCTGGAATTCATAGCCCTCACGGCGCATGGTCTCGATGAGGATACTCAGGTGCATTTCGCCTCTGCCTGCCACATTGAAGGCATCCATGCCCTGCTCCGTCACCCGGAGGGACACATCCTTCAGCAGTTCCCGCTCCAGACGATCGCGGAGGTTCCGGGAAGTGACGAACTTGCCTTCCTTGCCGGCAAAGGGGGAATCGTTGACGGAGAAGGTCATCTCCATGGTGGGCTCGGAGATCTTCACAAAGGGCAGAGGCTCGATGACATCGGGGGCGCAGATGGTCCGACCGATGGTGATATCGGCAATGCCGGAGAAGGCCACGATCTCACCGGCGGAGGCCTCCTGAATGGGGCTGCGGCCATGGGCGGTGTACTCGTAGAGTGCGACCACCTTGGCTTTCTGCTTCATATCGGGATCATGGAAATCACAGACGGCGATCTCCTGATTGGCTTTGATGACACCCCGTTCCACACGACCCACGGCGATTCGACCCACGAACTCGTTGAAGTCGATGGAGGAAATCAGCACCTGCAGAGGACCGTCCTCCTCACCCTTGGGGGGATCGATATAGTTGACGATGGTCTCAAAGAGGGGGATCATATCCGTACCCTCCACATCGGGCGAGTAGGAGGAAATGCCACGGCGGGCAGAACAGAAGATCGTGGGGCTGTCAAACTGTTCCTGGGTGGCATCCAGATCCAGAAGCAGCTCCAGAACCTCGTCCACCACTTCTTCCACACGGGCATCGGGACGGTCGATCTTGTTGACCACCACGATGACCTTATGACCCAGCTCCAGCGCCTTCTGCAGGACGAAACGGGTCTGGGGCATGGGACCTTCGGCAGCGTCCACCAGCAGCAGCACGCCATCCACCATTTTGAGGATGCGCTACACCTCGCCGGAGAAATCAGCGTGTCCGGGGGTGTCCACAATGTTGATCTTCGTATCCTTATACTGCACAGCAGTATTCTTCGCCAAAATGGTAATGCCACGCTCCCGCTCCAGATCGCCGGAGTCCATGACCCGGTCCTGCATGGCCTGATTTTCACGGAATGTACCGCCCTGCTTCAGCAGCTCGTCCACCAAGGTCGTCTTGCCATGGTCAACATGGGCGATGATCGCAATATTTCTGATATCTTTCTGTGCCATTTTCTTGGCCCCCTTAACAAACACAGCTTATCTGACAACCATTTATTTTAGCACAGGGTTTTTCAATATACAAGGCATTGAGAGAGATTTTTTATGATTGCCGCTGAGCACAAAGAACGAAAAACACTCCCACGGCCATGGGAGTGTTCAATCTTCCGTAAATTCAATCACTTCATTGGGTGTGCACTGCAAAGCTCTGCACAATTTTTCCAATGTGTTCATGGTTATACTCTTGTTTCGCTTCAAGTTGGTAATGGTGTAAGCACTGAAACCCATTTTATAAATCAAAGCGTATTTTGTAACGCCCCTGTCTTTCATTGTGCGCCATAGGGGTTCGTAGCTGATCAAGACTTACACCACACTTTCCGATAGATACTATTATTATCTTCCGAAAAATGTTACTTGAATATTAGCAAATTTTTGCCTATACTGTATAGGAGAACCAAAACGGAGGAACAGCAATGGAATGGATAGAAGCAAACCCTCTGCCAGAGGCATGTCAAAACTGTCAAGAGGAAGATTGTTATAACTGTGACCATGCCGGAGAACGATGGTATCTATCCAAGGAGGACGAGTTGCGTTTAAGGCGCAAAGGTCTGCAAAAAGCCATCGAACGGTTACAGCGGCAAATCGATAAAATTGACAGACAGCTTTCTGAGTAAAAAACCACGCACCTAAGGTGCGTGGTTTTCCGTTCTTTTATTCCATGGGTGCGGTGGCACGGAGGTGCTTCAACACCGGCAGGGTCCGACCGCAGGGACAGGGTTCTTCGTCCATGACCGCCATGAAGTTCAGCACCACCCGCAGGTGGGGCATGGTGCGGTCCACCAGATCCGTCACCGCCACAAGACCGGGCTTGCCCGGTGCCACGGGCGTCCATGTCTGAGGGTCGAGAATCTCCACAAAGCAGTTTTCTGCCGTCACATGGAGGTGTCCTTCCGGGCACATATAGGCCACGATGCCCTCTGTCCGTACGCCCAAATTCTGGGCTACGGGGCAGCCAAAGACCTGCCGCAGCCGCCGGCGAAGTTCGCCGTCCGCCACACCCTGAGTCACAGTGACCACCTTCAAAGGCTTCTGGAGCCGCAGACCGGTCCGCTCCATACCGGAAGCCAGCATGGCCAACGCATTGGCGCTGCCGGAAATATACTCCGGCTCAAAGGCATCGATCTCCTCCAGCATGGGTTGGATGCTTCTGTCAGTCATGGCGCAGACGGACATGGACAGGCGGTTGCGCATATAAGGCTCTTCCCGAAGGAAAAAGGGATCTCTGGGCTTATCCCAAAGCAGGACGCTGGGACTGCCGAAGGTCACACCGTACCAGCTGAGACCACGCCAACGGGCGGCTTCGTATCTTGCCACCTGCTCCTGGGTATAATACAGGTCGGCAGACTGTTCCTCTCCAAGCCTCTGAACTGCATGGTGCAAGTGGGTCAGCTCCGCATCGGGGCTGAGATACTGCCGGGTCTGATTGAGGAACTCCTCCAGAGGCATGGGGTCCACTGCCTGCAGGCAGTCCAGAGGCTCCCGGCGCAGCTCCAGATCCGTAAAGGTCATATCAGAATAGACCGGAACCTTCTCCCGGCACCAGAGCAACAGCTCCGACAGCTGCTGCCGCAGCCAAACCGCACGATCCTCAGGGTCCATGGTCTCCGTCGCCAGCAGTTCCTTGGTGTAAGCCGCCACATGATTCTTCTGCAGCAAAGTCATGGCGGGATAGACCGCTTTTTCTATATACAGTTTCTTGAAATCCATAAGGTTCATCCTTTACCTAATTCGACCATCATCATACAGAAAAAATCCAAAAAAGGCAAGAGGGAATCCACCGGAATTGCCAAAAAGTCCTTGACATAGAAATTTTCTTATGCTATTATCTTATAGCTGATTGCATCAGTAAGCCCTCAGCGGGGCCACGCGGGTGTAGTTCAATGGCAGAACCCCAGCCTTCCAAGCTGGTCGCGTGGGTTCGATTCCCATCACCCGCTCCATATGCGCCAGTAGCTCAGTTGGATAGAGCAACTGCCTTCTAAGCAGTAGGTCAGGGGTTCGAGTCCCTTCTGGCGTGCCAGCCCGTTTTGTGGCAAGCCATTGCGGTGCAGCGCAGTAAGAAATTGGATATGGTGGATGTGGCGCAGTTGGTTAGCGCGCCAGATTGTGGCTCTGGAGGCCGAGGGTTCGAATCCCTTCATCCACCCCATTCTTTTCTTCAGCCTCGCCTTTGGCGGGGCTGAAGTTCTACTTGCCGTACATTGGGATGTAGCCAAGCGGTAAGGCAACGGACTTTGACTCCGTCATGCGTAGGTTCGAATCCTGCCATCCCAGCCATATAGGACCCACTAGCTCAGTCGGCAGAGCACCTGCCTTTTAAGCAGGGTGTCTGGAGTTCGAATCTCCAGTGGGTCACCAAACCCTTGAAAACAAATCGTTTTCAAGGGTTTTTGCTTTTCTGCACGCAAAAGTCAGACACCCTGCTTCCTTCCCTATTCTTGAGAAAGGCAGGGTGTTTGACTTTGAGCAAAGACTCATATCAAAAAAGTCTTAATTGGGGTCGTAATCCCAGAGGCGTGTTCTCGTTTCATCTGTTGACAAAGTTGCTAATCTCTTGATTTTTAATAGTATATAGGGTATAATTTGAATGGATTTTTATACAACTAAGGAAGCGGTGGGAGACGGTGATAAATAAGCACTGTTTATTTATTGGACATATTTTGTACGGAAGAAACAATGTGTACGAAGAGTCTCTGCTAAATAATTTGTCGGATAAATTTGCCTCTATGCAAATCGTATCCGTTAACAAAGCAAAAGAAATACCGGACAGGGATGAAAACAAACGCATCAAAATCCTCCCTGCCTTCCGGCGTCCCATCGTTGATGAAATTGTTCGTTTTTTTGCCTTCTTGTTTTTTGGCATCAAATGGTGCAAAAAGTTTGCAAAAGAAGACAGAATCCTCATTTTGCTCAGCGCACCGGTGGAAATCAATTTGGCTGCACTATGGCTGCAGCGGATGTTTTGCATCAAGACAGTCAATTTGATCATTGACACCGCACTGGGCAACATCCGATCCAACAGCCTGTGGGACAGATATAATCGTGCGTGTTTCCGCAAATCTGAGCGTCTGTGCAGGAAACTGTCAGCCAGCATGGCACTGAACAAACGGGTATTTTCCTATTTGCACCTGGATACAAAGCCGTGCTTACATACAAAAATCGGACACTGTCAACAAAAACCTTCATTCTCGTATTTGCCTGCTTGCGAGAAGAAAAAAACCATCGTATATACCGGTACTTTGATCTATTACGATGGCACAAAAGAACTGTTGCAGGCAATGGCTCTTCTGGACCCGCAAAGGTATGAATTGCATATTTACGGAAGGGGGCCGGACGAGCAAATCGTTCGGCAGTATCAAAGTCAGTATCCCCATATTAAACTAATGGGGTATTTGCCCAACAAGGAAATGAAATCGGTCATGGCAAATGCGGACTTACTGATCAACCCGCGAACCGATAACAAAATGACGGATATTTTTGGTTTTCCCTCAAAGATGATTGAGTATTTGCTTTCCGGAACGCCCGTGCTGACAACCCGTTTTGCTGCAATCCCCGATGCCTATTTAGATTTTGTTCACTTAATTGATGCGCAGAGCGGAGAGGGAATTGCAAACGCAATCGAAAAGGTTTTCGCTCTGCCGGACAGCAAGCGGGAACAGATGTGCCGAAGCGCATACTCATATGTGTTTGAACATCATAGCTATGACCGTATTACAGACGAAATGATGACCTTCTTTGACAGCTTTTAAGAGGGTTTATTAGCAGGAGAACTCCAATGAGAAGTGCAAACTCACTCAGAAACGCAGCAGTTTCCACGGCTGCACAAATATTCAATATGCTGCTGTCATTTGTGTGCAGAACAATTTTTGTGCGCCTGTTGGCAACCGAATATCTGGGTCTTAGCGGCTTATTTACAAATGTGCTTTCTGTGCTGTCACTGTCTGAGCTGGGCATTGGCAACGCAATCATTATCAATCTTTATAAGCCGCTGGCAGAAAAAGACGAAGAGACCATCAGCAGGTATATGAATTTTTACGCAAAAGCGTACACAATCATCGGCATTGCGATTCTATTCTTTGGTCTCTTTTCAACGCCCTTTTTACAGTATCTGGTAAAAACAGATGTACAGATTCCGAACCTGAAGCTGATTTACTTCCTTTTTGTCGCTAATTCTGCAATCAGCTATTTTTGCGCTTACAGACGAACAATATTGACAGTCGATCAAAAAGAGTACATCAACACAGTCAATCGGAATGTTTTTCTGCTGATTCAGAATATCCTGCAGATTCTGGTGCTGCTGCTGACCCGCAACTATATCCTTTATGTCATCACAATGCTGGCATGCACGCTCTTGGCCAATCTGCATATATCTTTCTATGCCGAAAAACAGTACCCATATCTAAAAAACAAGACGGCTCGACTGGATATTACTCAGAAACGAGACTTGATTAAAAGTCTGAAAGCAATCCTGTTTCAAAAAATCGGAAATGTTTTGGTCAATAGTACAGACAACATAATCATCTCAATCAGTTTAGGTGTTTATTGGGTCGGTATGTACTCTAACTATTCTATGATCGTCGGAATCGTGGTTACTTTTGCGACGATTATATTTGCCGCCTGCTCTGCCAGCATTGGCAATTTAAATGCAGAGGCAGCTTCTGAAAAGGTATTCAGTGTATTTAAGCTAATGTCTTTTCTGAGTCTGTGGGTGTACGGTTTCTGCAGCATCTGTTTCCTGTGTCTGTTTCAACCATTTATCAGCATTTGGATCGGCGAGAAATTCTTGCTGGACTTCGGCACGGTATCTGTTGTTGTGCTGGCCTTTTTCCTAAAGGGAATCATTTCTGTTACCTCGACCTTTTTGGATGTTACCAAACTCTTCATTAAGACACGCTGGGTGCCGCTGATTATGGCTCTGATCAATATTATAGTTTCTGTTATCGGCGCTGCATACTTGGGCTTGGTCGGTGTCTTTTGGGGAACCGTGGTCAGCTATGTTTTGACACAGCTGTGGATCAATCCAATCGTTCTTTATAGGCATAAGTTCAGCAAACCCTTTGTGGCGTATCTGGGCTTTATGCTGCCTCGGCTGGCTGTATTGCTCGTTGGCGGCGTGGTCACATATTTACTGATTGGTTTAACGGAAAGTTTTATTTTGAAGACGCTGATCTGCATGGTTGTTCCCAATGTGATCTTCCTGCTGGCTTTGAACCGCACAGAAGAATTGCAATATCTGCGCAATGTGGCAAAAAATCTGCTGGGCAGAAAGCTGAGTCCCAAGGAAAAGACGAAAGGTTGATAGATCGGTGAAAGTTGGACAGGTAACCTATTGCGGAAACAATTACGGTTCTGTGCTGCAATGCTTTGCGACACAGAGCGAACTGAAAAAGCATGGGTTGGAGTGTTCTTTGGTGACCAGATCGGAAACCAGAATCGGACGAATCGGACAGTCTCTGGAATTCCGCCTGAATATGCTTTGGAAATTCCTCCGCTACCCCAAGCATCTGCAGACTTTCCGGGAATGTCTGCAGACATTGCATCCCGCTGACACTGAAGACGGTTTGCATAAAGATGCAAAGCAGGCGATTGATGCGTTCATCCAAGCTAAAATCCAGCGGGATCCTCTCTCCTGGAAACAGATGAAAAAATTGGCACATAGTAAAGATTGTGGTTTCTTCCTCAGCGGCAGTGACCAAATTTGGAGCGCCCATTGGTTTATTACAAACCGTCTCTGGTTTTTACGATTCTGTCCCCGGGAAAAGCGTGTGGCATGGATGCCCAGCTTTGGAGGGGAGAAACTGGCAGAGTACAACCGACCGACCTATGCCAAATATATTTCTGAGTACGCCTGCCTTTCAGTACGGGAAGAGGCAGGAAGCAAAATTCTGGAAGACCTTTTACATATCTCGGTTCCCGCCTTGGCAGACCCTGTGTTTTTACTGGACGCAAATACCTGGAGAACTGTTTCCGCCGGTGAATCTCGCAAAAAGCCATATTTGATGATGTTTTTCCTGGACCGGCCTTCGCCGATCGCCATGAAGCAAGCGAAGCTGCTGCAGGAAGCTACCGGCTGGGAGATTGTTTATTTTTCTTATCATTATCACGGCAACGATGGCGCCTTTATCGCCGGAGGACCGGAACAGTTCCTCCATACGATCGACAATGCGCAGGCAGTTCTGACAGATTCTTTTCACGCCTGTTCCTTTTCTGCGATTTTTCATACGCCGTTTTACGCATTTTCAAGGAGTAGTGCCAGCGGTGCCAAACAAATGAGCCGCATTAAGAACCTGCTGAATCTGTTGTCCATGCCGGAACGGTACATAGATTCAGAAGATTGCTGCTGCAATGAAGTGACACCGATTCCGCAAATTCAGGTAAACCGTGAATTGGAAAGCATGCGCCAACGGATCTTAGCTTACCTGGAAAATGTATTGCAGCATTACAAAGGAAAGGAAATGTAAGATGCAAATCGCGTTCTGTTCCAATTTTATGTCGTCACATCAACGACCGCTGTGCGATTCCATTTACGGATCGACCGGCTGTGATTTTCGCTTTATTGCCTCCAAACCCCTTTCTGAAACAAGAAAAGCCATGGGGTGGGAAGAAGAACAGGCCCCGTATGTAATTGCAAGCTACGACAGCGAGGCTGCTTATCAGGATGCAGTGGATTATGTAAAAAACTCCGATGTTGTTATCATCTCCGGAGATCAGGAAGATGCGTTTTTTAAGGTAGCAATAAAGAATAAAGAGGCCATCATTTTTCGGTGCTGCGAGCGTATTTACAAAAAGGGGCGCTGGCGAGCTATTTCTCCCAGAGGCATTAAAAACCGTTGGAACAGTTATTACAAATATCCGAAACAAAACCTATATATGCTTTGCAGCAGTGCCTATGCAGCCGGTGATTTTGCTCTGTTGGGCTCCTATCTTGACCGCACCTATAAATGGGGTTATTTCACGGAAGTGGAAGATATGGAGGCTAAAAGAACGCTGGATCAGAAAGATGAGCATTATATTTTTTGGGCGGGCAGAATGTTGGACTGGAAGCGCCCGGAATCCGCAATTTGTGTAGCAGCGTATTTGAAGGAACGAAACATCCCATTCCGGATGGGACTTGCCGGAGATGGCTCAATGCGGGAAAAGCTGCAGCATCTGATTGAGGAAAAAGGATTAACAGAACAAGTCCAGCTGCTGGGCAGTCTTTCCCAGGAAAAAACCTGTGATCATATGCGCAAGGCCAGCATTTTTCTGGCAACCAGTAATTACGAGGAAGGCTGGGGCGCTGTGGTCAGCGAGGCCATGAGCAGAGCTTGCGCGGTCGTTGCCTGTGAGGCCATGGGCTCCGTGCCGTTTTTGATCAGAGACAGACACAATGGGTACTCCTATCCCAACGGAGATGAGAAAAAGTTGTGTCAAGCGGTGGAACAGCTGCTGACAAGCGATGCCTTGCGCCGCAGCATGGGACAGCATGCTTACGAAACCATGAACAATCTCTGGAATCCGAAGATTGCAGCCCAGCGTCTGATACAGCTGGCAACGGCAATTAGAAATGGAGACAGATGGCCTTTTGAGGAAGGCCCCTGCAGCAAAGCGCACATTTTTAGAAAGGGTCGGTAATATGCCCATAGAAGTGTATGCATTTTCTCATAAGCCCGAGGTCGTAAAAGAATCTGCCTCCGGCGGTGCATTCAGTGCGATCGCAGAGGCATTTTTCAGTACATCTCCGGATCTGCCAAAGGTCGTATACGCAGTGACATTGAATGATCATTTGGATGTTGTATATGAAACTGCCTACAGTCTGGCGGAGTGCGCAAAGTTCAGAGGTTCCAAGTATGTGCGCAGCAGTCTGTGCGGTATCCCGGAAGCAATACACGAGGATCTGCAGCAAGGAAAGGCCGTTTTGTTTGTTGGAACACCCTGTTTTGTATTTGCGCTAAAAACCAAGCTGCACAAACTGAACGCACCGATAGAAAACCTGCTGTGTGTTGATCTGATTTGCCATGGAACTCCCGAAAAAAAGTACTGGACGGCTTATAAGCAGTGGCTGGAGAAGCAACACAAAAGTAAATTAACCGGATTTCGCTTCCGTACCCATCTGACAGGCAAGGGGCCGTATACTGCAGTTGCGGAATTTGAAGACGGCACAAAGTGCGTGGGCACCTTGGATACGGCCATCTTTAACCGCCTGTTCCTTCGTCACTATACATTGACAAACGGATGTTTTAACTGCCAGTTTGCAAATCTTGCCCGACAGGGAGATATAACGATCGGCGATTTCTGGGGCATAGAGACAGTCATGCCAAAATTCCCCAGAGAGACGGCCGTATCCGAGGTTTTGGTAAATACTGACAAGGGAGCCCGGATCGCACAGTGGATGAGAGAATGCAGCGGCTGCAATATGCAGCGATGCACGACGACGGATTATGTGCAATATCAGAACAATCTGCAAAGGCCTGCAGAAAAGCCTGCGGATTACCAAACATTCCAACAGGACTTTGACAGAAAAGGCCTTGGATATGTCGCTAAAAAATATGTCGGATACGATCTTTTGCATCGTGTAAAACACAAGTTGTGCAACAGATAATGCACCCCGTCATAGAGAACAAAAATTTTTGATTATTATACAGAAAAGGTGATTCTATGAAAATTGCGGTAGCAGGTACTGGCTATGTGGGTCTATCTATGGCAGTTTTGCTCTCTCAGAACCACACAGTTACGGCGGTGGATGTTCTGCCACAAAAGGTGGATATGATCAACCGGCGAGAATCACCCATCCAGGACAAAGAAATTGAGGAGTATCTGGCCACTAAGCAGTTAAATCTGACGGCAACAGTGGATGCGGATGCAGCCTATGCAGATGCACAATTTGTAATCATTGCGGCACCTACCAATTATGACAGCCAGAAAAATTATTTTGATACCTCTGTGGTAGAATCGGTTATTCAGACTGTCATGACCGTAAATCCCGATGCCATCATGGTAATCAAATCCACTATTCCTGTGGGCTATACCCAGTCTATCCGTGAAAAAACCGGCAGCAGAAACATCCTGTTCAGCCCGGAATTCCTGCGGGAGAGCAGGGCGTTATACGACAATTTATATCCCTCCCGGATCATCGTAGGAACAGATCTGGCAGATTCCCGACTGGTGGAGGCCGCTCATACCTTTGCCGGACTCTTACAAGAGGGTGCTGTCAAGGAAAATATCGACACACTGTTTATGGGTTTTACAGAAGCTGAAGCTGTCAAGTTGTTTGCAAATACCTATTTGGCACTGCGAGTGTCCTTCTTCAATGAATTGGATACCTATGCAGAAATGAAAGGGCTGGACACCCGGCAGATCATTGATGGTGTCTGCTTGGATCCCAGAATTGGCAGCCACTACAACAACCCCTCCTTCGGCTATGGTGGTTACTGCCTCCCCAAAGACACCAAACAGCTGTTGGCAAATTACCAAAATGTGCCCGAGAATCTGATCCAAGCCATTGTAGACGCCAACCGGACACGCAAAGACTTTATCGCAGATCGAGTGCTGCAGAAAGCCGGCTATTACAGCTATGGAGAAAACACTTTCGACCCCGACCGTGAAAAAAATGTGGTGATCGGTATTTATCGATTAACGATGAAGGCAGGCTCCGATAACTTCCGCCAGAGTTCCATTCAGGGTGTTATGAAGCGGATCAAAGCGAAAGGTGCAACGGTCGTAGTCTATGAGCCTTCTCTCGAAGACGGGCAAACTTTCTTTGGCAGTCAGATTATCAATGATCTGGATAAGTTCAAAAGTGCTTGCCATGCGATTATCGCCAATCGCTACGATACATGTCTTGACGATGTTCGTCAGAAGGTCTACACAAGAGACCTGTTTTGCAGAGACTAATATCAGCGCATAAAAAACCCGCCCGGTGGGCGGCTTTTTGTTATCCGTTGGTGGGATCGTAGTTGTTGCCAAACTGGAGATTGCTGAACTTCATGGTGCTGTCCATGGGGGCGGGCTTTTCCTCTACGGGAGCCGGCTCCTCGATATCCATGAGACGGGTGATGTTCTGCTCGATCTCGTTGGCGATCTCCTCCGTGGTCTCACGGGCAGGCTCTGCCTTGGGCACTACCAGAGGATTTTCCTCTTCTTCATAATTAAAAGGCTTCTGGCGGGGGGCGGGCTTGGGCTCTGTGACGGACAGGTCACGGTTCTTCAGCTTTTCCAAAAGCTCCAGATGACCCTTGATATCCTGCTCGATCTGCTCGATGAAGCTGCGGGCAGTGAGCTTTGCATTGTTCATGCGCTCCTCTTCCTCTGCCTCCACAGCATCGGCCACCTTGGCCTGCGCAGTCTGAGTGGCTTCGTTCATGATATGGGCGCTCTTGCGCTCGGCTTCTGCCACCATGGCATCGGCAGTACGCTGGGCAGACAGCAGAGCCTTACGCATATTCTGCTCCTGGCTGCGGTACTCTTCCAGCTTCTCCACCAAGATCTTCATCTTGCTCTTGAGAACTGCGTTTTCTTTATAAAGGGTGATATAATCCTCTGCCAGAGGCTCGAGGAATTCATCCACCGTCTGCATATCATAGCCGCCAAAGACAGCTTTGACAAATGTTTTTTCCTGAATTTCCTGGGGTGTGAACATAGCGAAAGTTCCTCCTGCTTACAGATACAGACCGCTGTTTTCCAATTCGTCGATCAGGTCACCGACGATGTCCATGTTGTAGGGAGTGATGAGATAGGTGGAAATGGCGATCTTCTTGATCTTGCCATCCAGAGCGTAGGCGCAGCCGGAGAGGAAATCCACCAGACGGCGAGCCACATCCTTATTGGTGGCTTCCATATTGAGAACCACGGCATGCTTGCTGCGCAGATGCTCGGCGATCTCAGAGACATTGTCGAAACGGTCGGGCTTCACCAGAACCACCTGCATCTGGGCAGTGGTGGCGATATTGACCACCTTGCTGTCGCTGCGGCGGCCAAAGGTGGGACGGGGGTTCACATCCTCCATGACATCGTCAAAGGCGGATGCTCGGGGAGCTGTATTGGCACGGGATGCTCTGGGGCGCTCCTCCAGGTCAAAATCATCATCAAAATCGTCTTCGTCCTCTGCGTAGGGGCGAGCCAGCTTCTTCAGTTCATCCATGAATCCCATTGCAATAATTCCTCCAAAAACTTGGTTATTTCTGATAATTCCGGGCGCCGAAAATGGCAGTTCCGACACGAATCATCGTGCTGCCATGGGCAATGGCATCGGCATAATCGTCGCTCATACCCATAGAAAGGCACACCATATTCACATTATCGTATTTTTTTGCACTTATGTCAACAGAAAGTTGATACATTTCTTCAAAATATGCGGAATTTCCTCCCGGTTCCTGGGAAATCGGCGGAATCGCCATCAATCCGCACAGTCTGCAATGGGGATACTCCGCCATTTTAGAGGCTGCTTCCATGGCACCGGCAACGGTATAGCCGGATTTGCTGTCCTCCTGACCCACATTGACCTCCAACAGAATATCCTGAACGATATCCAGCTTGGCTGCCTGCTTTTCGATACATTCCAGCAGCTCGGGACGGTCGACGGACTGGATCAGATCCACCTTGCCCACCACCTGCTTGACCTTGTTGGTCTGCAGATGACCGATGAAGTGGACGGGCTTGCCCTCATAGGCGCCCAGAGGCTGCTTCAGAAGCAGCTCCTGCACCCGGTTTTCGCCGCAGCAGTCCACACCGGCTGCCACTGCCTCTTTGACGGCATCGGCATCATTCATTTTTGTGGCGGCACAGAGCTGGATCTCCTTGGGATCTCTGCCTGCAGCCAGGGCTGCCCGCTCCATTTCCGCCTTAATTCTGGCAATGTTTTCCGCGATATGACTCATATCAGCGCACAACCTTTCCGTCATAGAGATTTTTGGCTCCGACGATGATCTCATCGCCCGGCCAGAGGTTATCTGTGGAGGTCTTGTCTTTTTCCGCCACATAGCTTTCACCGTTGTCGTAGAGGATTTTGATGGGCTTCCATGCTGCCATGCTGCCTTCCAGCACATAGACGCCGGGCTGTCCCTGGGCATCCACACGGACGGCCTCCTTGGGCACCTGCAAGCCTGCATAGGAGCTGAACACCACATCGGCAGATTGCTGACGGAGCAATGTCGCCTCCTGCATATATTTGTCGCAGGAAAGCACCAGCAGTCGGCTGCCTTCCACATCCTTGCCCAGTTTTTCCACAGTCATGGTCAGTTCCTGATGGAAATCAGAGGCGAAGGAAACGGGTACTTCATTGCCCACCTTCACTTCTGTCGTCTGGGCCGTGGGAACCACGGTCACATAGTACCAGGTGCTGCCGGAAATGAGCTTGCCGATGGCATCGGTGGGGCCGTCGGCAGGCAGGATCTCATCAAAGCTCTCTGTGGTCATGGAACGCATGGCTTCCACGGTGAGGATGGTCTCATAGCCATCCACGGAGCCGGAAAAATAGCCGCTCTGGGATGCCGTAACCGTGACCGTATCGCCGGAAGTGTCGGCTTGGAGACTGCTCAGTTCCTCTTTGATGGCAGCGATTCTCTGATCCATGGCGGCATTGTCCTTCTCCGAGGACATCCGACGGAGAATCAGACCCTTGATGGCAGGGCTGCGGTCGGCGGCAGAGTTCATATCACGCCGTGCCACAAAGCGGCACATCTGCTCCAGCTGAGACTGGATCTCTGTATCCAGAATGTTCTGGCTGGACACATCGGCAGAATAGGAGGCGGCATATTTCAGCTGCTCCAGCTGGTTTTCCAGCTCCTCGATGCGGTTTTCCCGATCCAGAGCAGAGCTGTTGAGATAGCCGGTGGCCAAAGTCTGACCCCGGGACACCCGCTCTCCTTCGGAGACCACCATGGTGGTGATGCCGTGGCGGGTGCGGACCAGAGTCTCATCCCGCAGGACATAGCCGGTGGTATAGCTGCCGGAACCGGCTTCGTATTCCATGGCCACCGCTGTGGTCAGGGGTGCATAGAGTGCGGAGAATATGTAGTAACCAAAATAACAGACTACCGCCGCAAGGAAGATCCAGAGGACGACCTTGGTATAAACTTTTCCCTGTTTCATGATACCTCCTTGGGCGTTTCTCCCCTCAGCAGGCAGCTCTGGCGCTGACGGCCTCCGACGGCTGGATGGTGGAGATGGCGTGCTTGTAAATGAGATTTTGTCTGCCCTCCGATAAGATCAGCACGGCAAACTGGTCGAAGCTCAGAATGGTACCCCGCAGCTGAAAGCCGTTCATCAGAAACACGGTGACGGGGGTCTTGTCCTTTCTGGCCTGATTGAGGAAACGATCCTGTAAATTTTCGGGTTTTGTCATGGGGCATACTCCTTTTTCTTTTGATATCCCCATGATTTTACTCTGTCTGCAATATCAAATGCTGTCGAAGCTCAGTGCTCCAGCATTTCTTTCGCCGCCTGCACGGCTTTTTCCAAGCTGACCGGCTCTCTATGGTACAGCCAGTGCATCTGTTCGTTTCGGCGGAACCATGTCAGCTGCCGCTTGGCATAGCGGCGGCTCTCCTGCTTGATCTTTTCCACCGCTTCTTCCATGGTCATTTCGCCACGGAGGGCTGCCATGGGCTCTTTATAGCCAATGGCCTGCAAACCTGTGGCGGTGGCAGGGATGCCCTCTTTCAAAAGGGCTTCAATTTCTGCCAAAAGCCCTTGCTCCAGCATCACATCCACACGGCGGTCGATGCGGCTGTAAAGCTCTGCCCGGTCTGCAAAATCCAGACCCAGCCAGAAGGCCTCGTGCTTAGGCGGCACCATCTGGGTCTCCAGATTGTGCTGGGTGATGGTCTTACCCGTTTCCAGATAGACCTCGGCGGCACGGATGATCCGCCGCTTGTTGCCGGGATGGAGTCTTTCGGCACTTTCGGGGTCGAACTGCCGCAGCATGTCGATAACGGCTTCGATGCCTTTTTCCTCTGCCAGTTTTTCCAGTTCCTGCCGCCGACCCGTCTCCGGGTAGGGGGCAAAGGTGCGGCCTGCAATGAGGCTTTCGGCATAGAGCCCCGTACCGCCGCAGACGATACAGGTCTTGCCCCGGGCAAGGATATCCTGCAAGATCGGCTCTGCCATTTCCACATAGCGACCCACGGAAAAGACTTCGTCCGGCTCCAGCACATCGATCATGTGATGGGGGATGCTCTGCATTTCCGCTTGGGTCGGCTTGGCGGTGCCCACATCCATGCGGCGGTACAGCTGCATGGAATCGCAGGAAAGGACTTCGCCGTTATATGCTTTTGCCAGTTCCACCGCCATGGCGGTCTTGCCGGAGGCCGTGGGGCCTACGACACAGATGATTTGATGATTCATTAGATCCTCTTGAACTGCTTTTCCAGTTGTTTTTTCGTTAAGGTCGTCATGACCGGTCTGCCGTGGGGACAGTAGCGGATATCGTCTCTGGTCATGACCTGCTTTACAAGGCTGTCCCGCTCCTTGGGTTCTGTATGCCAACCGGCCTTGATGGCTGCCTTGCAGGCGATGGTATGGAGCATCTCATCCCGCAAAGCAGCGGGGTCTTTGGTGGCTCCCTCCATGAGGGAAACCGCCAGCTCCTGCAGTGTGCTTTCTGCCTGACTTTCATCCAGATCGGCAGGAATCTGCCGCACCAACAGGGCGCCATCGCCGAAGTCTTCACACTCATAGCCGAACTGCTCCAACAGAGCAGGATCGTTCAGAAGTGCCGCCTTTTCCTCTACGGTGACAGCCACGGACAGAGGGGTCAGAAGCCGCTGGGCCATGACGGGCGCATTGGCTTTTTTCAGATCCTCAAAGAGAATCCGCTCATGGGCGGCATGCTTATCGAGGAACAGGACTTCTTCTCCCTGTTGGATGATAATATAGGTGTCCAACACTTCGCCAACGACCCTGTAGGGGATCTCCTTGGGCAATTCCAGTACTTCCTGCTTGGGCGGTTCTTCCTGCACAGGTGGCATATAGACCGTGGCAGTGCGGAAGGTGGGTTCTGCTTTGGTCGGAATCTGTACTTCCTGCCGGACCACAGGCTTGGACTCCAATGCCTTTGCCACGGGAGGTGCCACAGGGGTCTGAGGCTTCTGGGCGACGGTCTGGGTAAAGGCCTTGAACTGCTCTGTATTCATGGTGCGGAAGGTCTCCTGCCTGGGGGCAGTCGTAGAAGTCGGTTTTTCGATTTTCAGCTGCATCTCCGGTCTGCCGGGATGCTTGTTAAGAGCAGACATGACGCCATAGCGGATGCAATCAAACACCGCCCGCTCATTGGCGAATTTCACCTCGGTCTTTGCCGGATGGACATTGACATCCACCATCTGCTTCGGCAGCTCCAGACACAAAACGCAGCTGGGGAATCTGCCGGACATGAGGCGGTTTTCATAGGCTTCTTCAAAGGCAGCGGTCATGAGCCGGGATTTCACCGGGCGACCGTTGACGAAAAATTGCTGATAGTTCCGGTTGCCTCTGGTGGCGGTGGGCTTGGTCACGAAGCCGGAGACGGAAAATTCTTCCCATTTTCCGCTGACGGGCAGCATGTCCACTGCCAGCTGCCGACCAAAGACCTGATACACCGTACCATGGAGATCACCGCTGCCGGCAGTCTGCAAGACCGTTTCGCCGTCCTTCACCAGACGGAATGCCACCTCGGGATGTGCCAGCGCCTGCCGCTGCAAAACACCTGCCACATGGGAGGATTCCACCGTGTCCCGTTTCATGAATTTCATCCGGGCGGGAGTGTTATAAAACAGATCCCGCACCACAATGGTGGTACCCTCCGGGCAGCCGGCAGGTCCCTGCTCCAGAACCTGTCCCGCCTCCACACGGAGGCTGACGCCTTCGCCGTCGGCAGTCTTGGTCAGTAAATCAATTTTCGACACGGCGGCAATGGCTGCCAGAGCCTCACCACGGAAGCCCAAAGTGCCGATGGCCGCCAGATCTTCCTTGGTACGGAGCTTACTGGTGGCATGGCGCAGAAAGGCTGTGGGGGCATCCTCGGGGGCGATACCGCAGCCGTTGTCCGTGACACGGAGATAGGTCATGCCGCCGTTCTGAATTTCCACCGTCACCTGGGTGGCACCGGCATCCACAGCATTTTCCACCAGTTCCTTCACGGCAGATGCCGGACGCTCCACCACCTCACCGGCGGCGATAAGATCCGCCACATGGCGGTCAAGTTGTAAAATCTTCGCCATAGTATACACCTCTCAGTCACGGCTTCGCCGTGCCAGCTCCCCTCAAGGGGAGCCTTATTATAAAAAGCGCATCACACCAAAGGAAATTCCATTGATGGTCATGTGTAACAGGATCGGTGCCCAGATGGTATTGGACTTTTCATAAGTCCAGCCAAGGGCGATGCCTGCCGGCAGATAGGCAACCGCTGCCAGCAGAATTTGCTGCCAGTCATGGAAAAAGGCGAACTGCCACACATGAATGGCGGCAAACAGGAGCATGGACACGATGTAGGCAATAATGCGGCTTTTCCGGCGGATGGTGCCAAAGACCAGACCCCGCATAAGGGTCTCCTCCACCATAGGCGCCAGCACCACGGCACAGACGATCATGACCGTCTCATTCTGAGCAGCCAGATCCATAATTGCTTCATCGTTGAACTGGGGAATTTCAACACCCAGCCAGCCCATAAGCAGGCTCAGGAGGAAATTGCCCACATAGTACAGGACAAAGCCCAAAATCAATGCCTGCACCAAATCCCAGAAGCGGATACTCCGAAAACTTCTGAGCAGGAAATTGTGGAAAATGATCCAGGTAAAGACACAGTTTATGACAAAATAACCGATGTTCACCTGTAAATCCGTCAGATGTAATCCCAACTTTTCATTGAGCCATGTC
This sequence comes from Candidatus Avilachnospira sp., assembly GCA_045580485.1. Taxonomy (GTDB): domain Bacteria; phylum Bacillota; class Clostridia; order Oscillospirales; family Oscillospiraceae; genus Avoscillospira. Next base: position 50,980 of record JAZNNW010000097.1, read on the forward strand.
AGGGCAAAGCCCAGCAGCGCCACATACACAGGCAAGTAGCAAAAGCCTGCGATCTGCTCCGCCTTCGACAGACCGGGACCGAGAGAATAGGATCTTGTATTTGCCATGGGCGCTCCTTTCTTACTGTATCATTTGCTTCAGCTGATACAGTACATTCATGGCCTCGATGGGTGTGAGAGTCTCCACAGAAATGGCAGCCAGCTTTTCCCGGATGGAAAGGGCATCCATGTCCATCATGGACATTTGGTCAGACTCCACAGGAACAGTCTGAACAGGCACAGCGCCGGACTCCAGTTCCTTGAGAATGGCTCTGGCACGGGAGACCACCTTCTCCGGCAAGCCTGCCAGCTTGGCGACTTCCACACCGTAGCTGCGGTCGGCACCGCCGGGAACGATTTTCCGAAGGAAAATCATGTCTCCGCCCCGTTTTTTGACGGAAATATTGAAATTCTTGACACCGGGCAGTTCCTGTTCCAGAACCGTCAGTTCATGATAGTGGGTAGCGAAGAGGGTCTTGGCACCCAGTACCCGCCGGTCGGCGGCATATTCCAGAACGGCTCTGGCAATGGCCATACCGTCATAAGTAGAAGTACCTCTGCCGATCTCATCGAGGATCAGCAGGCTTCGGGAGGTGGCTTCCTTCAGAATATTCGCCACTTCCTGCATCTCCACCATGAAGGTGGACTGTCCGGCTGCCAGATCATCGGAGGCACCGATTCTGGTAAAAAGCCGATCCACGATTCCGATTCGGGCGGCTTTGGCAGGAACGAAACAGCCCATCTGGGCAAGCAAAACGATCAGCGCTACCTGCCGCATATAGGTGGATTTACCTGCCATGTTGGGGCCGGTGATCATGGCTACCTGACAGCCTTCCATACCCAGCTTGGTATCGTTGGGGACAAACAGCTGATCCTTCAGAACCTGCTCCACCACGGGGTGACGACCGCCTTCAATGGCGATGCTGCCGGAGAGATCCACTTCCGGGCGGCAATAGTTATACTTCACTGCCAAAGCTGCAAAGCAGCTGAGAACATCGGCTGCGGCAACGGCAGAAGCACTTTGCTGCACACGGGCAGACTGGGCTGCCAGATGGTCACGGAGCTGAGAAAAGACCTCATATTCCAGCGCTACCACACGGTCCTTTGCCGTGAGGATGGTGTTCTCCAGTTCTTTCAGTTCCTGAGTGATATACCGCTCGCCGTTGGCAAGGGTCTGCTTGCGGATGTAGTCCTCGGGGACCATGGAGACCTGTCCCTTGGCGACTTCAATATAGTAGCCAAAGACACGATTATAGCCCACACGGAGGTTCTTGATTCCGGTGCGCTCTTTTTCACGGGTTTCGATGGCGGGGAGCATATTCTTGCCGCCGGAGAGGATATCCTGCAGGCGGTCGATCTCCTCATGACAGCCGGGGCGGATCATACCGCCTTCCCGGACAGTGAAGGGAGGATCGTCCACAATGGTGCGGTCGATCTCTTCTTTCAGATCATGGAGATCATCCAGCTGTTCTGCCAGAATTTGCAGAAGGCTGCCGTTAAAAGTACCGAGGGCGGCCTTGATCCGGGGCAGCTCGGCGATGCCGTTGGACAGCTGACGGAAGTCACGGCAGTTGCAGGAGCCGGTGACGATTCGACCCATGATCCGTTCCAGATCGCTGACTTCCCGGAGGAGCAGGATCAGCTCTTCCCGATCCACGGTCTTGCCCACCAGTTCTTCCACGGCGTCCAGACGCTTATTGATCTGCTGCGGGTTCAGAAGGGGCTTTTCCAGCCAGGAGCGGAGCATACGGCTGCCCATGGCGGTTTTGGTGTGATCCAGAACCCACAGGAGGCTGCCCCGTTTTTCACCGGCACGCATGGTCTGGGTCAGTTCCAGATTTCTTCTGGCGGTATAGTCCAGATCCATGAACTTGCCGGAGACATAATAGTCCAGCTCGCGGATATGGCTCAGGTCGGACTTCTGATTGTTCTTCATTTCCTGCAGGAGGGCACCGGCAGACCGCAGGACAGCCTCCGGCAGATTTTCCGGCAGAACGGCAAAGTGGTCTTTCACCAGCTCCACCGTATCAAACTGGGCATCCTTTGCCACATCCACACAGCAGCGAAGCTGATGCTGCAGAACCAGCTTCAGTTCCTGATCCGCCACAGCCTTATCATGGAGCAAAAGCTCAGCAGGCTGAAAGCGGTTCAATTCATCGGCAAGGCGGTCGGTATTTTCTGCCACGGTGGCGCAGAACTGACCTGTGGACAGGTCGCAGAAGCTGACGCCCCAGCAGTCCTCGCCGCCGTAGACACAGGCAAAATAGTTGTTCCGGCTCTCATCCAGCATGGAGCTGGCGGTGACGGTGCCGGGGGTGACGACCCTTGCGATATCACGCTTCACCAAGCCCTTGGCGGTGGCAGGGTCTTCCGTCTGCTCACAGATGGCTACTTTGTA
>JAZNNW010000098.1:0-4826 GCA_045580485.1 Candidatus Avilachnospira sp.
ACACTTACCGAGCCTCTCTTTCAATCTTCGCCGAACGCCTCGGCGAAGTTGTTTTCACTGTGGCTTGCAGCTTATCCCGGACGGACGGCTTTTCCGGCTGATTCTTTTGCTGCTGATATTCTCTGCGAAGCGCAGTGATGAACAGGTCAGTCAGACCGGCATGACTGTCCACCACATAACGCAGCCGCTTATCCGCACCAAAGGTATTTACGTCTGGATATATAGGAATCCGCTTTGCCCAGTCTTTATTATCGTGGGAAATACGGGCATCCCAGTCTTTGTTCCGAACCGTATTGGCGAGAACAAATGCCGTCCTGGGCCAGCCGAACTGTGCTACAACATTCTGCACCGCAATAGGGTCAAGGGTGTTATTTCTGTAATGCCGGGAGATGGCAGTTTCAATGGCTTCCTTGCAGGCTATATTGAGCTTTGTGGATTGACGATACCAGTCCAGATCATCCTCCCGTTCAGCCACTTCCGCAGAATAAGGGTAGACCTGTACATCAGCCTGAGATTGGTTTAAGGATACCAGTTCATCTGCTTTGTCCTCAATAAAGGAAACCAGCACATCCATGGAATTGCTGGATGAATCACCGAATTCCTTGAAAACAGCATCCAAAGGATCGTCCAACGCAAGCAGAGCATTCGCCTGTGCATCGTCCAGATCGGTGGTTTCCATGATGGCAAGAATATCTGCTTTCGTGGCATATTCATAGGCATGGTTCAAAATTTCTTCCGGCTGTTGTTTCAAAAGCCAGTTGGAGAAATCCTGAAAGGATTCCTCCATTTTGGCATACAACTTTGCGTTGATTGCCGCATTGTCCACTTATCTTTCCTCCTTATTCAGATTGTGTGTTTTTCCCTGGCACCCATGGATGGCCGGGGTTTTTAATTTGCCCAGCACAGAGGGCCGGTCACTCTTTGCAACGATGGCTCCATCTGTAATTTGCTGGGATTTGCCTTTCCCATCCATGTCCAGAAGGATGTTCAGTTCTGCCAGACGATCAGACTTCTGCCGCAGTTCTGCTTCCAGGGGAAAGGGCTTCCCGATTTCAGCCTTGGCATTTTCTATCTGGGTATAGGTGTTCTGCAGCTGTGCCTTGGTTCCGTTCAAACGAAGCGGAAGCTGTGCCAGTTCGTTTTCTATACGAACCAGATTGCCCCTGGCATCGCTGCCCAGCTTCACGCTGTAGCTGAGATTGCCTTTTAACTGGAGATAGTAGTTTTTGCCGAAGTCCTCTAAGGTGACTGTCATGGAAAAACCACGGTAGGTACCGATGGGAACCGGATCATAGCCGGTTGCTTCCTTGCAAGCTTCCAACAGTGCAGCACCGGCGTTGTCCTTGTCGGTAAGGGTATCGCCCTTGACCGTCATACCGGCAAAACCATCGGTAGGATGGGGATGGTCTGCAAGTATGACCATATCCTTTTCAATACCGGCAATGATACCCTTGAACTTCTCTACCTGTTCCGGGAAGAATTTCAGAAGGTTATCTTCCAGCCGGAACTGCTGGCTCTGATGGTCTGCCTTCAACAGCTTCAAACGGGCAACCTCAATGTCCAGGTCCATCTTTTCCTTGATTCTGGGATCACCAGCACACAGGGCTTTTATCTCTGCATAGGACAGCGCTGTTTCATCCACATCCTCGCAGGAACGGACAGGAGATTTAGAGGTCATAATCTGAGAGATGAACTTTTGCTTGTTTTCTACCGTCTGCCAGAGATAGCTGTCAAAGGTTCCTTCCGTCACATACCGGTAGATATGGACTTCCGGATTTCGATTGCCCTGGCGGATAATTCTGCCGCTCCGCTGCTCCAGATCACCGGGCCGCCAGGGACAATCTAAGTCGTGCAACGCAATGAGCCGATCCTGTACATTCATACCGGCTCCCATTTTGAAGGTACTGCCCATGAGGACACGCACCTGTCCGGATCGAACCTTTCCGAATAACTCCTTTTTACGAGCATCCGTATTGGCATCATGGATGAAGGCGATCTGCTCCGCAGGCACACCGGCATCGATCAGCTTGGAGCGAATATCATCGTAAACGGTGAATTCTTTTTCTTCCAGGACCTCTGCCAGAGCTTCCAGAGCATGAACCTCCGGACTGTCCAGGGTCTTGCCCTTAGCTGTCGTGGGCTTCTTGGGCGTGGAAATATCGCAGAAAACAAGCTGAGTCAGCTTGTCAGCCTTTCCTTCTTCCCAGATCCGCAGAATATTCCGGACACACATATTGACCTTGCTGCCGGGATCGTCCGGGAGATTGGGGTTAATGATCCGCTGATCCAGGCCCAGCTTCCGTCCATCCGAGGTCACTTTCAGCATATTATCTTCCTCCGGTGACACCGTACCGGAATGAATTTTGGATGCCCGTTCAGATAATTCCTTGACCATCTGCTGTTGCTGTGGGGTAGGTTGGGCAACTTCATTGTGATAGACAGCGGTTGGCCGTGGAAGATTCAGCTGGTCAGCGGTCTTAACATCAGCCGCTTCTTTCCAGATATTGATAAGCTCCGGGAGATTAAAGAACTTGGCAAAGCGGGATCTTGCCCGGTAGCCGGTTCCTTCCGGTGCCAGTTCAATGACGGTTTTGGTCTCACCAAACTGGGAAGCCCAGCAGTCAAAGTGGCTCCACTTTCTTTCCTGAAGCATATCATGCTGCAAATACCGCATCATGGTATAAAGCTCTGTCATAGAGTTACTGACAGGGGTGCCGGTGGCGAAGATGACACCCCGGCTTCCGGTCTTTTCATCCATGTACCGGCACTTCATATACATATCCGAAGATTTCTGGGCATCGGTTGTAGACAGACCGGCAACATTCCGCATTTTTGTGTAGAGGAACAAATTTTTGTAGCTGTGCGCCTCGTCCACAAACAGACGATCAACGCCCAGCTGCTCAAAGGTGACAACATCATCCTTGCGACCTGTTTCCAACAGTTTCTTCATTCTGGTTTCCAGGCTCTTTTTGGTTTTCTCTAAAGCTTTGATGGAAAACCGTTCAGCACCACTGGCTTTCATTTCCTCCAGGCCATCTTCGATTTCCCAAATCTGCTGCTGGATCAGCTGTTGCTGCCGTTCCATTGATATGGGGATCTTCTCAAACTGGGAGTGACCCATGATAATGGCATCATAATCGCCGGTGGCGATCTTGGCGCAGAAGGTCTTTCGCCGTGCCGGTTCAAAGTCTTTCTTCCGGGCAACCAGAATATTGGCAGAGGGGTAGAGCCGCAGGAACTCGGAGGCCCACTGCTCCGTCAGATGGTTGGGAACGGCGATCAGGGACTTGCTGCATAGACCCAGCCGTTTGGATTCCATAGCAGCGGCAACCATTTCAAAGGTCTTACCGCTGCCGACTTCATGGGCAAGGAGTGTATTGCCGCCGTAAAGAATGTGGGCGATGGCGTTCTGCTGATGCTCCCTCAAAGTAATTTCCGGACTCATACCGCCAAAGGTAATATGGCTGCCGTCGTATTCTCTGGGCCGGGTGGAATTGAAGAGCTCATTGTACTGCTGCACCAGAGCTTGTCTGCGTTCCGGGTCTTTCCAGATCCAGTCCTTGAAAGTATCCCGGATAGATTCCTGCTTTTGCTGTGCCAGGGTGGTTTCTTTCTGATTCAGCACCCGTTTCTCCCGTCCTTCGGAGTCCTCCACAATATCATGGATTTGCACATCCCGCAGATTCAGACTGTCCTCCAGAATCTGATAGGCATTGATCCGGGAAGTACCATAGGTGGTATTGGCGTTGACATCCCGGTAGCCAATGTTCTTCTTGCCGGTGATGTTCCATTCTGCGGTGAAGGGTGAGTAGTTGACCTTGATGGTTCTTCTCATGTAATAGGGCGGGTCCAGCAGATCTTCCATGAACTCCTGAATGTACTTTTTGTCGATCCAGGTAGCGCCCAGACGAACATCAATTTCATGGGCTTCCAGATCTTTTGGCTGTGCCGCTTCCAGGGCAACCACATTGTCACTGTAAAGATCCGGGTCGATTATGGCGGCTTCTTTGGCCACAGACAGCTTTTCCCGGACGTTGCCGGATAAATACTCGTCTGCGGTAACATACCGGGGTGCGCCCTCTGAGTCGGTCATAAAGGGAAGACGGAAGATAACGCCCCGCAGCTCCGATGCCAGTTCTTCGGAAGTCTTTCCGGTGAGCTTCTCCATGTAAGCCATATCCACGCAGGCCCGTTCTCCAATGGAGACAGCCAGTGCTTCCGAGGCAGTATCTACGGAATTGACTACTTTGGCCTGACGGATGGTTCGCTTGGTGAACATATCCGCTTTGCGTTCCATCTTTCCGTCATCATCCAATACTTCCAGAGAACACAGAAGGTAATAGGAGGAATCATCGGAGAAAGCAAGTTTGTTGCCACGGTCATTGATAAGACCGAATTTCTCTGCAAAGGCATCGTAGAGGGTATTCAGTTCCGTCTGCTTCTCCTGAATGACAGAATCCGGAATATAGGCATCCATCTGCAGATCGATCAGCTCCCGGACACATTCCCGCAGGCCGATCATGCCTTTTACACGCTCCTTTGCTGTTGCGTTCAGCTGGGGCTTGACCATGCGGCTGTTTTCCCGGTAGTACACTTCACCGTCTACCAGAGTATAGGAGAAGTTCTTTACATCCGGGTCAGCAGGAATGGAAGTGTCGATTTCTTCACCTTCACCCAGATCGGGCAGTTCTGCTTCCTGGTAGGTGCCGTGGATGTGCTTGACAGCCTCCTGAAGCTGCTCTGCCAAAGAAATGCCTTCCTTGGGAGCCACGGTGTAGTCCTGTCCAAACCGGGTGCTTTCGGAGGTTTCTTCACCCAGTACCATG
>JAZNNW010000099.1:0-10886 GCA_045580485.1 Candidatus Avilachnospira sp.
ATCATGTCCTTATCAATGACTTTGTAATAATCACTGACATCGATTGACTCACCATCATGCAATTCCCTTCCTGGACTGTCATCTTTGCCGAAGTATCCTTCCGGCTGATATCCGCCTTCGATAGCCATCTTGAACAGCGTCTTTTCGGTGATGCCGGAAGAATTGAGTGATTCCCATTTCTTCCAGCATCCGCCGTCATATCTGTCCGGATCTCTTTTCGACCAGTCATCCCAGATCATGCAGGAGAATCCGGCAGATTTGATTGCCATTCCGACATTCAGCCATTCCTGATAGCTGCAGTTCGCCGGATTGATGAATTGTAAGGCTTCAATGATTTCTTTTTCTTCTGCCATTTAGACTCCTTGTGGAGTGTAAGTCTCCGGATTGATATTAGAAGGTACTCTCCAGTTGTTTGCAGAAATGCGGGAAATCATGTGACTGGCTGACTGGAATGACCATACACCGACATGCCTGAAGCCTCTTCCTTCCAGGAAACGGATCTGTTTTGGTGTACATAAGCCTTCCATTCTGCGCTTTACAAGCTTGTCCAGAATCAACGCTGCTTTACCGGCATTTTCGATTTCATCCGGGAAGATCCCGTATTTCTCAAGTGCCTGAAGCTGTTTTGAGGAAGCCGGTCCCATTTCCCATCCGATCGAAGGCTCATAATTGGCAAGATCTTCTGCCTGTATGCTCATTTCGAACTGTAATGGATCGACCAGTGCCCTCTTTCGCTTCTGCATTGCTCGAAGCTGTTCAGCGAGCCTGTCTTCACGTTCCTTCAGTACATCTTCCGCTGCCTTCTTTTCAGCTGCTTCGATATCTTCCGGAATACATGCATCCGCAAGGTTCTCCGTCATCTTCTGAGCAACCTCTTTGTTTTTGCAGATAATGTCTGCCGGCCGACAAAGTTCATGCTTTTCGGACATCCATAAGAAGTCCAGAAGCAACAGGTTCTCTTTGCCTGGGCTGAGTCTTGTCCCTCTGCCGACCATCTGACAGTACAGAGATCTGACCTTGGTCGGTCTTAATACAACGATGCAGTCAACTGACGGGCAATCCCATCCTTCCGTCAAAAGCATGCTGTTACAGAGGATGTTGTACTTATCGTTCTCAAAATCCTTGAGGATCTGATCCCGATCATCAGACATTCCGTTCACTTCGGCAGCATTGAAGCCGTGCCGGTTCAGGATGTCTCTGAATTTCTGTGACGTTTTGATCAAAGGCAGAAACACAACCGTTTTTCTGTCTTTGCAGTATTTCTCCATTTCCACTGCGATCTGTTCAAGGTAAGGATCTAATGCGGAATCAATGGATCCAAGCGTATAATCACCCGCCTGTGTTTTCAGACTGCTCATGTCGAGCTGGAGCGGAATAGTCTGAGCCATGATTTTGCACAGATAACCTTCCCTGATCGCTTTGACGATGGAGTATTCATAAGCCAGTGACTGGAATACCTCTCCGAGATTCTTCATATCACCACGGTCCGGTGTCGCTGTGACACCAAGCACATTTGCGTTCGGGAAATGGTTCAGAACCCGTTTGTATCCGTCCGTAATTGCGTGGTGTGCTTCATCAACGACAATAGTGGAGAAGTAATCATCCGGAAACCGATCGAGTCTCTGAGGCCTCTGCAGTGACTGTACAGAGCCAACCACGACCCTGTCCCACTTGCCGATACATGATTCATCAGCCTTCTCGATCGCACAGGTCAGTCCAGTCATTTTGCGGAGCTTATCCGCTGCCTGACTCAGCAGTTCGCCACGATGTGCCATGATCAGCACACGGTCACCTTCTCTTACCCTGTCTTCTACAACTTTTGAGAAGACAACCGTTTTACCGGTGCCGGTAGGAAGGACCAGCAGTGTTTTCTGGACACCACTGGCCCACTCCTTTTCAATGGCTTGTCTGGCTTCTTCCTGATATGGTCTTAATTCGGCCATTTATCAGAATGTTCCGGGAGTATAACCGCCGGTGTAGACAGGGGTTCCGGCTGTTTCTTCCTTCACATAGAGCTTTGCGATGTTGTTGTAGCGTCTCTGCTGATCCACCGGCTTATTGACATCATCACGATGGGTTTTGTGGTTGATCTTCAGCTTTCCTGTTTTGCCGATAATCGCTTCAGGTCTCCAGTCAAAGTTGAGAGGCTCACCTTTGCGATGGCTGCCGATCGAATCATAGAACTGGGCAATCATTCCGATGCATGACTTAGATCCCCACATATACAGGTTGTGTTCAAGATCTACTGGAGCCGTTCCATTCGGATCAGCAACCCGAAGCGTCAGAACGATCTGCTTGCAGGCACCGATCTTGCTGTTAGGACCGGGTGTGAATCTCTTGGTCTGAAGATTTACGACTGTGAAGTTATAATCGCCTTCCGGCAGAAGTGTATACGGATTGTCATAATCACCGAGATCCGCTGCGGAAATCATTGCACCATCAAGCAGTTCGTTTCCTTCCGGTGCTGCTGAATTTGTCGGCTGATTGTAGCCACTGTATGGATTGTTGTTATAAGTTGTCATTTCGCCCTCCTTAATATGGCAAGTCTCTTTCGTCCTGAATCATCTGCATTACGCTCGGCCATGCTCCGATCAGACAGCCCTGGATAAAGTCCGGAGCATACTTCTCGATCATCATGTCTCTGGGGAAGTATCCTTTGTCGCTGACAGCCTTCTGAATCTCATCCGGATGAACCATGTTTGCTCTCATCAGATCCTGAAGAGCTTTCGGCAGACGGCTGATCTCAGCTTCCTCGGCCTCTGTATAAGGCTTAGGCTGCCATACATATTTCAGCGGTTCACTCTTCGCTTCTTCGGGAGTAGGAACAGAAGGCACCGGTGTAGCTGAAGCCACTGAATCGAATACCTGAACATTCTCAGCACCGAAGATCTCTTTGACCTTCTCTTCTGATGTCTTCTGATCTTTGAACAGATGGGCAATACTGGAGAAATCAAGCGGAAGCTCCGGCGGGAGATTGTCCCTGTTTTTTGCGTCCCAGGCGGGCGAATGAGTAGTGTACATCACTCTCTGTCCGCCGGTTCCTTTGTGCTTGGTTCCCTTTTCATCCTTGGCGACAACGAATGTCTTGTAATTGCAGAACAGGACCATGTCCGCCCATTCCTTGAGCATGTTTGATGTCTTGGCTGTTGTCTTGTTTCCAAGCTTCAGCTCATAGCGGTCATATGAATTGTCTGCATCCGGCTGATTGAATGCCTTGATCTGAGCGTGGGCCGTAATCACGATATTGATACCGGCGATGTCTACCACATCCTGCAGATGGTTCAGAAATCTTCCAACCTGTTCTTCCAGCTGTACGAATCCGTCTCCGTATCCGAAACTGGTGATGGATTTCTTCTGCGATCCGTCACAGATCGCCTGAATGATCAGACGCTCTGCCCAGTCGAATGTGTCAATGACCAATGTTTTGCACGGTTTTGTTTTGATGACTTCTGAGATCTCGTCCCAGAGCATGGCAGCTGAAGTCGGTTTTGGATATCTTCTGATGTTCATTCTTGCTGTCGATCCTTCTGTATCAATGAACAGCGGATCAGGGAATTTAGCAGCAAGTGAAGTCTTTCCGATACCTTCCACACCGTAAATCACTGTCTTGTACGGCTTGTTCTGTAAGCCACTTGTAATTTCGAATGCCATTAGAATTTCCCTGCTTCCCATTTCGGTGCTGCTACAGCCGGTTCAGGATTTTTCATCATCTCTGCCGGTCTGACCAGCGTTTCTGCTGTCTTGTTTCCTTCATGGTCGATGGAATAACCATCTTCGATGTAAATTGAGCACTCATCACCAGTGCTAACTCTTGTGGCGATTGCCTGCAGGCCTTCTCTCTCAAGCCATGCCCCGAATTCCTTCAGTGTTTCAAGATCCATCTGTTCAAGCTTGTCCAGAAGTACAAATCCGCATTTCGGATTCAGCTTTCTGACAATAGCTGCAGATACTTTCAGCTGGTCAGATCCGGACATGTTATCCCACGGCTGTCCTTTGTAGATCAGAGATCCATGATCGATGCCGAGGCCTTCAAGTGGCATTGCTGCTCCGTCCAGAAGCTTCATTCTGTTCTTGCGGACCTCATCGATCTCTGCAGACAGGGCTTCATATTTTCTCTGATAATCATCCGCTTCAAGCTGTGCCTGTTCTTTGGCAAGGTTGTCACGGACCTTAGCGTTGATTGCATCAATTTCTCCGATGTTTCTTTCCAGTTCGGCTGTGGATTCCATCTCCAGTTCTTCCGGAGTGTGCTGTGCTTCCTGTGCCTTCTTGGCAAGATCCTCTTTTCTTGCATTCAGATCAGCCAGTCTTCTCTTGAGGCTGTTGATCTCATCCTCTGTCTGATTCAATGCCATGAGAATGCGGTCATATTCAGCCTTCCACTGCTGACGCATTCCGTTCCTGGCGAGGATCTCCTGCTGCTGAGAAATCATTTCTGATGCTGAGATCAGATTCTCCGGCACTCCGTCCCACTGAGGGAGCTGATCGGCATGACCTCTCTTTTCCTTAGCAATTCTTCCGATCGCCAGTCTTTCATTGGCGAGCTTGTCTTCCTCAGTATCGAATTTTGCAAGCTGATCGCCGACACCGATGATATTGAGAAGAGTTCTTGCCTTTTCCTTTTCATTGGCATTCATGAACTTCGGCAGATCGAGAGCGAACTGGCTGATAAAGCTGTTCAGCAATGTCTGCCCCGCCTTTGTGCCGGACGGATCTGTCACCTTCAGAGTGCTGTTCTTGCCAGTTCTCTCGACAATGATTCCGTTGCTGAGAACGATCTTCATGTGCGGATCGACCATGGATCCATCTCTTTTCACATTCGAAGGCTTGTAATCAGCCCCGCCCAGTGTGTAAGTGATTGCATCCAGGACACTGGTTTTGCCCTGATTGTTTCTGCCCCCGATCACTGTCAGTCCTGAAGCAGTGGGTTCGATTCTGACAGCCTTGACTCGCTTCACATTCTCAAGCTCAAGACTGTTGATCTTTACTGTGTTGTCTGTCATTGTTTTCCTCTTTTCCTCTTGATATCCGTATTCAAATAAATTCGGTTCTCTGTATCTTTCCATCATTCGTTTTCCTGTTCTTCCTGTGATGTTTCCAAAGGCTGGCTGTTAGAGAGCGAAATGTATAAGTGAAGCACATCTTCTTTCCTGTCGATTTCGACGATCTCGAACGATTTGTTCACGTACTTCATACGTAAAATCTTTTCTTCTTTGTCTGTTTTCGGTGTTGCGCAGAAATATACGCATGTTTTCCCCTTCTGGAGCTTAAATGAAGCAGATTTGAACTTTTCCTGGGCAAAAAAGAAGTGGACTCCATTAGCTGATAATCCATAAGCAACATTGTCAAACGGTCTTGTTACTTCAGCGTATGATCCAAGAAAACTGAACCGTGTGCCCATTTTTGCGCCGTTTTTGTTCAATGTAACCCTGCACTCGTTTGGAATAATGGGAGCCTTTTTCTTTTTGGTCCTTTCGCTTAATTCGATTCCGCTCAAATCAAACAATTCTTCAAGTTCAATCATGATCCTCTCCTACTGGGTAATCGGTCGCCCATGTCACTCCATTGTTCCCTGAGCCTTCCTGTTCGTTCTGATACCACGATTTGATGACTTCGGTTCTGCGCTTCAGAACGGTCGTGTCATTCTGGATCTTGCTCAGATCCTCAACGATCTTGTCCAGTTTTTCCAGTGCATCGGTCGTCTTGGCATCCAAGTTGTCAACAACGTTGTCAATGGTGTGGTCTGTATAGTTCTTCATGGCTGTGATGGCTTCCAGTTCCCGTGCCTGGACATCTTCCAAGCCTTCGATGTGATGCGTTGTCTTCAGCGTGATGTAAGACAGCACTGCGCAGATGACCAATGCTGCAGCACCCAAAATTGTGTTGATCATAATGTTCCTCTCTCTATTAACTCTTTGCATTCTTCTGTTGATAACGGACAGGAGCTGAACTCATCTCCATCAATACCGGCGATGATGATGGTCCCTACAAAGACCTGATCGAACAGCTTGCAGTTTCTCGGAAGACCTAACAGCCGTCCTTCTTCATTGCAGATGATCGTGAAGTCCGATCCGATCGAGTACGTTTCGATGTAACCGCCGACAATGTTCTGTAAGTTCGGCAGTGTGTTTGAGATCGTTGCTTTGTGGCCCGGTTCAAACGGTTCCTTGATAAAGACTCTGATCTTGCTCATTACTGCCACCCCTTCAGCTTCTGAATGAATTCTGCATGGTCCAGCAGATCCTCTGCTTTCCCATAGAACAAATCCAGTTCGTCCCAGTATTCTTTGTCATAATCGTTCTCATGCTTCTCAGGACTGTTTGTGATGACGATGCCGACATCTTCGACCAATCCTTTCAGCAGTTCGCACCAGTCATCGTTGATGATGGTCTTCTTGTTGAATGAAATCCAACCGTCATAGGCTGCCTTCATGTCTGCGATTGACTGGGCGTGCTGTGTTGAGTACTTGCCGGTGCTTTCGATCTTGACTGTGTTCCATCCATTCTCGACTGTATACAGGATCGATCCGATGTGTCCGTCATCGAAACTGATGACCGTGACATGTCCGAAGTGGATGTCTTCTTCCTTAGGCATTTCATCAAAGCCATGAACCTTGATTCTGAGATACGTCATAACAGGCCTTCCTTCTTGAATACGGCATAGATCGCCATGATGATCAGTGTGTAAAGAAGAGTGTCAAAAGCTTTGTCGGCCAAATAGTAGAGAAGCTCTTCCAGCTCCTCGTCTGTGCCGGATGTCCATTTGATTTTCATGATTTTTGTCCTTCCTTTTGGTAAAATGGAAGTGATCTAAATTGATCACTCATGTATTTGCGGATTGCTCTGGTACAGCGTCCGCATTTTTAATTTGTTTCAGTAGCAGATTCCAGTTGGTGCCGGATGCCTTCAGAACCGAATTGATCCGGACCCTGTTCGGATAGGCTCGGAACTTCAGTTCAATCCTGTCGATCCGATCCGCTTCGTTGTAGATCCTGTCGGCTACCGGTCGGCTGATCTGCAGCAGTGTGGCAATGTCTGACTTGTTCAGAAATACCTGATACAGTATTTCCAAGCGTGACTTCTTCATGATGCGTAGACGATCTTCAGCATCGGTCCGTCTTCTTCAAGCTGTACATGGGTCATTTTCTTTGACTGGAGCAGCCAAGCACATTCGTTCATGACGCATGCCAGATCACCCACATTGATGCATCTGAAGGTTTTGACGAGATCCGGCAGTTCCGGATACGGCTGAAAGTCTTTGTAGAATGTCTTCTTCATTGCCTTGCGGACATCTGTTGCTTCGACTTCCATTCCGAATGTGATTCCGTCACCGTAATAGCCTGTTAACTGTTTGCTCATGATTTCTCCTTTCTAGCAATCGTCACAGCCTTTGACGTAGATGTGTTCTGCAGGGACTTTGGTAACTCTGGAAAGTTGCTTCAGATCATAGGCTGTCATCTCGACTTTCCCTGCGCTGACCTGTTTGAGATGGTTCTTTTCGATTCCGCACAGATCGGCTAATGCCTCGATGCTGATCTTCATGTTGGCTGCCAATGCCCTTACATTCAATGTAATGTTCTCCATCGATTCTCCTTTCTATTAGGTAACCTGTCGGGTTACATCTTCGATTTTAGTAACCTAATTGGATACTGTCAACACTAATTTTCAATTTTTCGCACTTTTGGATATAATGAGAATAGATAAACGGAGAGGTTACTATGGAAAATGAATTCAACAAGAGACTTGGCTATGTTCTGAAAGTGACACGAAAAGCCAAGAAAATGAATCAGCCACAGGTTGCCGATAGGTTAAACGTATCAAAAATGACAGTCTCAAGATGGGAAAGCGGAGAGAGGACTATGAGTGCAAAGAGCCTCAAAGAATACTGCGGAGTGCTCGGTGTTTCTGTCCAGTCCGTGCTCGATCAGACTGACGGAGAACTGCCTTATGCCGATCTACAAGGATGAAAAAAGAAATACTTGGTATTACTCATTCAAACAGAAAGATCCCCTCACAGGATCTTGGAAAACCATCAAAAAAAGAGGCTTCAAAACCAAGAGGGATGCCAGTGCTGCAGAACGGGAAGCCATGTCTTTCGGACCATCAGCTAAGACAACATTTGCGGAGATAGTCCCACTCTGGGAAGCGCACAACCAAGCATCCTCAGGAGCCGTGCAGAAGCACAGAGAGCACTTTGAACGGAGATTTGCAGATTATTACAATCTGCCGATAGAACAGCTCACGAAGCCGGTTCTAAGCCGATTCAGAGCAAACTTGGCAATGGATGACAGATTCTCCACGACCACAAAGAACCGTACCCTGTGCTATGTAAAAAGCGTCCTGAGGTACGGCCATGATGTGTACGATCTGCCCGACAACTCTTCCGTGCTGACTCGTCTCAGGGAAAGCGACCAAGAAGCCATGCAAGAGTTCGAAGTATGGACCCCAGAGGAGTTCGATCAGTTCATCCAGGCAGTGGAGATCCCGATCTATGCGCTCTATTTCCGCTTCCTGTACTGGACCGGCTGCCGGAGAGGAGAAGCCATTGCACTCCAAAAGGATCAGATCGGAGACCACACAGCCACGATCAAATACTCCCAGAGGAATCAGAAGGACGGTCTGAGGCCAACAAAGACCCGTACAGCACGAACAATTAAACTGGACGACCAGTTGTTCGATCAGATCAAACCGCTCTTAGAAGAGCCGGGAAGCTATGTTTTCGGCGGAGAAGCCGGTCTGTCTCCGTTCATGATCGCCGATCAGTTTGAAAAGGGAATTGTTAGATCCGGAGTGAAACGGATCAGACTGCACGATCTGAGACACAGCCATGCAACCTGGCTGATAAACAATGGAGTGAATATCGTTGCTGTCAGTAAAAGACTGGGCCATACTGATGTTTCCACGACCTTAAACACATACACTCACCTTCTGGAATCGACCGACAATGACATGATCCGGAAGCTGAATGAATTTAAAAAGCAGTGATTTGGTTCCATTGTGGTGCCATGAAAAAGAAAAAGTGCCTTATTACGGGCACTTTTTTGTGATAGTGCGGATAACAGGAGTCGAACGATATTGTCATTGGTTGTCACTGGGTGTCAAAAGTCCGCATTTTATCGCTGTTTTCTGCAGATCCTGTTTTTGTTTTTATAAAATTTTTCGTCCATTTTGGTTCCACAGGCCGTGTCGAAAGTGGTCGAAACAAAAAAAGCCAATCCACTGAGGGACTGGCTCTAGTCAAATATGATGATTGATGATCTCTTCCTGGTATTCATCACGGACCTCTCGCAATTTGTCGATCCCGTTCCCATCGATCATGTGATTGACGATTGCGTTCAGTGCCTTGGTTGTATACCGATCTGTCGCTTTACGCTCAGATTCATTGTGTTCAAGCGTTGTGATTCTCCGCTCGTGATTGGCAAGCTCCTTGAACGGCTTGGCGATCAGCTTGCCAAACCCATACAGAGCCGTGCACCCGCCGATCAGCCAGATCAGCTGGGCGAATGAGAATGTGATGTCAGTCTGCATTGCTGTCACCCTTGAACACCGCATTGATGCCTTCGTTTAATCCAGTAGCGGAGAAACCACTTGCGATGCCCTCAAGGAACAGCGTGAAATCCATTGCTCCGTTAATCCAAAATACGAACACGATGCCCAGAAGCCCTGCAAAGAGCGGAATGTAATCAGACAGATTCAGTCTGTCGAATAACGGTTTTTTCAAGATCTGAATGATCAGCCATACGGCTGCCATTACAGTCACTGTTACATAATCCTGAATATCCATGTTTATCTCCCTTCTTCCACTTCATTTAAGCAACGGCTGTAAACCCAGTAGCCTAACTCCTTCAGGAATGCACGGTTGTTCTTGATGTCGATCTTGCTGACTGTCAGAGTGCCATCGAATGCGACACCCGAGCCGATGTGCAGAATGTTGTCCATTTTCCCGTCATTGCGGTCAACCTCATGCACATGAGCACAGGGAATCCAACCACCTACCCATGCATTGTACATTTCCCACTGACCGTTCCTTCTTCTCAGATCCTGAACGTAGAATCCCCAACTGGTGACTTTACTGCCCACCGTCAAGATCTGATCGGTCTTTTTCTTCTTCGGTTTCGGTGCAGCATCTTCAGTGGTCAGATACGGATTGTAAATGAATCCGACAAAGTGCTGTCCGAAAATATCGTAGGGTGGTTTGTGTGTTGTCAGGAAGAAGCGAGTGCCACCGTAGTTGGACTGGCTGACAAGAATGGAACCGTCTGCATAGACTTCCTCAACGGTTCCGACATGACCGCAACCATCGTAGTCATTCCAGAAGTTTCCGCTTCTCCATACGATGGTTGCACCTCTCTTCGGTGTAGATCCAGTTTTCAGTCCATTCGCTTTGGCAACTGCAAACCAGTCTTCCGCATTACAGGTAGGCAGTTTTGCATTGCCTGTGGAACCGCCGATCTCCAGTGCTCTGCCGTGTGCATAACCGACACAGTTCGGCAGACAGGAGTTTCCGCTGATCAGAATGCAGCGATTGTATCCGCCTCTGCCTTCTTTCAGATAGTACGGATTGCTATAGGAAGGTGCCGTTTTTCTTGGAGTGTAACCCACCGCACCGATGCCGATCTGAGGGTTGTCATCGTCCTGATCGGGAATGATCACCTCAATACCAGCTTCTTTCAATGACTTCTCAAAATCGTCAAGAATAATAATCTGTTCGTCTTTATCCGGCATAACTGCCCCCTTTCAATTAACAGAAAAGGGAGACCTGATCGATCTCCCTTAGAATCTGATTTCTTCAAGGACTTCTTTGATCTCGTCCTCGTTCAATGAT
Organism: Candidatus Avilachnospira sp.; assembly: GCA_045580485.1. Taxonomy (GTDB): domain Bacteria; phylum Bacillota; class Clostridia; order Oscillospirales; family Oscillospiraceae; genus Avoscillospira. The sequence goes on from JAZNNW010000099.1 coordinate 10,825, forward strand.
TTGCTTTGTTCCATAACTTGCAACCACCTTGCAACGTAAACACGGTTTAACTTAGACCGCTT
>JAZNNW010000100.1:0-1690 GCA_045580485.1 Candidatus Avilachnospira sp.
CTTGGGAGTGAACTGCGGAATGAGTACCGGCAGAAACGGCATCGTTCTCAACGACCAGGGCGGTAACCGTATGGATGTCACTGATGAGGTCACCGCCACACTCCGAGCCGAGGCACATCATCCTCCCGTGGTGATGGATGCTGCTGGATTCTGTACCGAGCATTCTGCCAGGAGCCGCAGCATCGGCTATGAGGAAGAAACTTCTCCTACGCTCCGAGCCGGTGTTGTCCCCGCCACCGTATATGAGAACCACAGCCAGGACACCCGTTACACCGGACCTGTGGATACCGCTCCTACGGTATCTGCCACTTACGGCATGGGCGGCAACAATCAGCCTTTCGTGGTCAGTGGTGAACAACCCTCCTGCAATTGGGACGGTCAGCAGACTGCGCCCACGCTCACGGCGCACAATGCCGGAGGCAATCAGCGGATGCCTGACAAGAACCACTTCAACTGCGTCCTGCAGGCTTTCGGTATCTCTTCCAAAGACAGCAACGGCATGAAATCCGCAAATCCTCATGTTGGATTCTACCATGCTGACACTTCACGAACCCTGGATGCCAATGGCGGCAATCCCACCTGTAACCAGGGCGGAACGATTGTCATCGAGGGCAACGGAACGCGCCCCTCTCATCAAGGGGATGGCTATAAGGAATCCGATGTGATGTATACCCTCAATACGGTCGACCGCCATGCTGTTTATTCTATGACCACAGGTAGCTTTGCTCAGGTTTCCGAGAACATGGCTCCTACGGTTCTCGCCCGTGACTATAAAGACCCCACCACCGTTTGCTACGGCATTGGCAGAGACACTTTCAACCAGGGTAAGAATGCCAAGTTCGCACCGACCTTCGAGCCGGAACTGCAACCCACCCTCGTTGCCAAAGGCCCCGGCGCAATTCAGAGCGGATACACCGTCCGCAGGCTGACTCCCACCGAGTGTGCCAGACTGCAGGGTTTCCCCGACTGGTGGTGTGATGACCTGGGCATCGAACCGACCACGGATGACCTTCGTTACTGGTACGACATCTTTGAAACACATCGCAGGATCGTGGGAGGTTCCTCAAAGCCCAAGTCTCTGAAGCAGATAGCCAAGTGGCTGCGTGAACCCCATTCCGATGCCGCCGAGTACAAGATGTGGGGTAACGGAGTGGCTCTCCCGTGCGTGGTTTTCGTGCTTTCCGGCATCGCTTACTGCCATTCCTTTACTGCCGAGGTTGAATGATATAGTCCTACGCATCTTTGATGTACTTTTCATAATCGATGCGGAGGATACTTCCTTCGCTGTGGTGGTAACACACATGACCCGCCCAACCGAGGAAACAAATCGTTCCATCGGACTGCAAAGCCATAATATCATCTGCCTCCCGGTCCGTTGCGGAAATGCCATCCCCATAGGTGATTCCTTCCAAAGCCGCATCCGCCATAAAGCGGTAGCGGATCGGCTTGCTCCGCAGCACAATATAGACTTTTTCTTCCTTGCCAATAAGTTCTCTGATGGTTCGCATAAGTTTTACACTCCTGTTTTGATATTCCTACAAGAGCGCAAAAAAGAACAGCCCCATCGATAACGACGGGACTGTGAGCAGACATTCCATATAGCCCCATCGTTCAAGCATTAGCACCTTACCATCCGGCAGGTTGCTGTGCGGTCATAGAGCTTGTCTCTCGCGCACTCTTTATAGGTGTA
>JAZNNW010000101.1:0-5457 GCA_045580485.1 Candidatus Avilachnospira sp.
CGCCTGGTCACCCAGTGGGCTCTTTCCGCACACAAGGCAGATCCTGCCAAGGCTGCACCTTACATCGAAGCGGCCGAGAATCTCTACAACAGAGCAGTTGCTGATGCCTGGAATGCAGACGGTGCACCCGGCGTGTGCTACACCACCGACTGGGAAGGAAAGCCCGTGGTACACGATCGTATGCATTGGACTCTGGCCGAAGCCATCAACACCGCTGCAGTTCTCTACAACGTGACTAAGAAGGAAAAATACGCCGCAGACTATGCTGAATTTATGCAGTATCTGGACGAAAAGGTTCTGGACCACGTAAACGGTTCCTGGTTCCACCAGCTGGATCGTGAGAACAACGTGATCGGTACTGTTTGGCCCGGCAAACCTGACATCTATCACGCTCTGCAGGCTGTGCTGATCCCTTACAATGCACCCGATGTTTCCATCGCACTGGCAGTAAAGGAAGCCGCTGAAGCATAAGCAGATCGTGTATAACAAAAATACTTCTGCCCAACTTAGGCAGAAGTTAAAAATCGCTTTGCCGCAATTTGCACCGAAGTGAAAATTGCAACTTCGACACAGGTTATGTCGAAGTTAAAGGGGGCTTGTGCTCATCTTAAGCACAAGCCCCCAAACGCTGTTATAATGCATATTGTTTTATTCCACTCGCATCATACGATAGCCAACACCAATATGTGTCTGGATATACTGCGGCGATCCCGGACTCTTTTCCAGTTTTTTTCTCAGCGTTGCCATAAAGACACGTAGAGAACCGACATCAGATTCCAGACTGCTACCCCATACATTCGTAAGGATGTATTTGTGTGTCAACACCTTGCCCGTATTCTTGGCAAGCAAACACAGAAGTTTATATTCCATCGGAGTCAAACGTAGTTCTTCCTCTGCCATATATACGCAACGCTTTGCATAGTCAATGCAAAGCTGCCCGTTTTCATAGCAGGATTCTTGTGCAGTGCTATTCTGTATCAGTGCCAAACGTCGTTGCGTAACACGCAGTCGAGCAAGAAGTTCATCAACAGAAAACGGTTTCGTAAGATAGTCATCCGCCCCGGCATCTAATGCATCAATTTTGTCGCTGTCCTCACTGCGGGCGCTGATTACGATGATAGGAACATTCGACCAGCCTCTGATTTGGGTGATGACCTCGACACCATCAAGGTCCGGCAAACCCAAATCCAAAAGAATAATATCAGGATTATGGGAAGCTGCTTCCAGCACAGCACCTTCTCCATTCGGTGCAGTGATAAAACGGTAATTATGCGCTTTTAATGTGGTGGTGATCAGATTGCGTACAGGCGCATCGTCCTCAACAACCAGTATTTGAAATTTATTCATGGTAAATAACCTCCAGCGGAAGAGTAAAGCTAAAGACAGCACCCTGCGGCTGATTGTCTTCAACACGGATTGCTCCTCCATGCGCCTCAACAATTGCCTTGCAGAGATACAGTCCCAAGCCAAGACTGCGGCGGTTATCCGCTATTTTATTTTTGCCGCAGTAAAATTTATCAAAAATTTTCCTTTTTTCTTCATCCGAAAGACCTTTGCCTGTGTCTGCGATCCTGATTTCCGCCATATCGTCTGTCCTTTTTGCCGTCAGTGTAATCGCAGTGTCAGCAGGCGTGTATTTCAATGCATTATCTACAATATTGGTGATGACTTGGACGATCAGCTTGGGATCGGCTTTGACCAACAGAATCTCATCTTCTTGAACAACTCTGATAGGACGGGCTGCTGCTTTCCTGCCGATGTGCTGCATCGCTTCTTCTATCATTTCGCTGAGCAGCTCCGTAGATGTCTGCAGCATCATACACCCATCTTCGATTCGTGTGGCATATAACAGGTTTTCAACCAGATCGCAAAGCCACATGGAATCATTATAAATATCGGCGTAAATCTGTTGCTTTGTCTCTTGATCAAAGCGGTCTGCATTATTAAGCAGATTACCGGCATTGCCGGAAATGGTAGTCAACGGAGTACGCAGATCGTGGGAAATCGTTCTGAGCAGATTGGCACGAAGCTGTTCGCTTTCCGCTAAAATGGCAGCGGCTTCTTTTTCACGAACATTTCGATCATTTTCCAAAGCCAATGCGGTTTCACCGAGGATTGAAAGGAGAACATCGTGCTCAGACGCATCAAGTTCCCCGGAAGATGCATCAATTCCGATCACACCATATACATGTTCATTAGCCCGTATCGCCAGATAGAGATAGCGGCTCACAGGAAAGAAATCCGTCGTGGCACCGGCAACATGATTGTTTTTTAATGCCCACTCTGCAGCCTCTTGTTCTTTTTCCAGATCATATGTATTTTCCGCTTCTGTATGGAACAGGATCGGCTCTGATAATTTTCCGCTCAAGTTGTCAAAAATAACAATGCTTCTTCCCAACAGCTTCATGACCTGTTCGGCAGCCACATGGATGATTTCGCTTCGTCCATGCGCCTTGGAAAGCATCTGATCCGTATCAAACAGGATTTTTGTGCGGCGTGCTATTTTCGTGGATTCTCTTGCCTGCTCCTTATAACGAATGGCAAATGTACCGGTAATATAAGCGGTCAGAAACATAACTACAAAAGTGACCGGATAACCGGTTTCATAGGCTGTCAGCGAAAAGCGAGGTTCCGTAAACAGATAATTGAAAACAAACACGCTGGCAATAGAAGATATCAAACTATATACCTGATGTGATGTTGCAATGGATGTTAAGAGCACCCCAAGTATGTAGACCATGATGATATTAGGTCTCGTAAAACCGATCTCATGGAAAAGCAGACTTAATAGCGTTGCAAAAAGCAAAATGAGCAGACTCGTGAATGTGTTTTTCAGTACATGCAGATTATGATGCTTCTTTTTCGCTCTTTTGGGATGGTATGTGGTGTCAACGGTTCTATCCGGAATAATATGTATGTCGATATCCGGAGCGTAGGACAGGAGCAATTCTGTCAAAGTCGGCTTTCCAAACAGATGCCGGCGGGTAACAGCACTGCGTCCAAGAACGATTCTTGTAATGCCCGATATGCGAGCAAACTCTGCAATCTGATATGGAATGTCTTCACCATATACCGTTTCAATATTGGCTCCAAGCTGCTCTGCCAGCTTTCGGTTTTCCTGCAAACGTTTTTGATTTTCTTCCGAGGCTACAGAAAAATCCGGTGTTTCCACAAACAACGCCGTAAACTGGCTGCCAAAGGCATTGGCCATTCGTGCCGCTGTTCGGATAATTTTTGCATTGGAAGGAGCAGAAGAAAGACAGGCAAGGATGTGCTCATCCGAATTCATTCTTTTTTGTTCCTGCAAGTTCTGTGCCATCATCCTCACCTCCGTTTTTATTATTTTAACACAGTAAAACGTTCATTTCTACCGGTCAGATGTAAACGTTCACTCCAAATAATCCGCATATCCGCATTTCAATGAGTAATACTCTGCTTCTATAGCAAATAATACACTGTCACGAGCCTTTGACTGTATCGATTTATTCCATACAACAAAAGCCCATTTTTCTTCATCGATGCTTTTATCGGATAAACCAAGCGTCGTAGATAAAACCTTTCCCGTGCGACATGGAATCCGAAGCTTCCCATAGTATTCATTCAAAGAAAGATTGTTTTCTTCTGCCAGGATTGCGATATCCAATGTACCGTCCGTGAGTTTTTGCAAGATGCGCTCTGCTTTTCCCGAACTCAGAAAAAACTCGACAAATGGGTTAACACGAGAATATGCTGTGATCTGTGCTGCAATCGAATCAAGAAGCATCGGAGACTCCGCTGCAATACGGATGTGCGCTCTGTTTTGTCTGTTTTCTGCATGGATCAGGCGGAGGTTTTCCTTTATAAAGCTGTCAATTTTTGCCATCACAAAATAACCAAAGACAAATACTGCCAGCATGATGGGAATCAATAATAAGTCTTTCATCAGGAACACCTCCTTCACCTTTTATCGGTTTTTTTAATCAAGTACGAAAACACTTGTGGACCGCTTTTTCTTGACCAAGTACCAAAACGGATGTACCATGTCCAAATACTGTGTTTGGAGTGATGTTCATATTCAGTTTTCCGTTTGTCCTGACTCCGAGGATATTGATGCCGTATTTTTTTCGAATATCCAGTTCCAGAATGCTTTTGCCGCTCCAATCGGATGGTATCTCTACCTCAAAAATGGCATATTCATCATCCAGCTCAATGTACTCCAGAATATGTTCAGAGGAACAACGGATCGCTGTCCATGCTGCCAGCTGCTTTTCCGGATAAACTACTTCGTCGGCACCGTTTCGCAGGAGAAACTTCTCCTGCATTTCCTTTGATGCTCTGGCAATAATTTTTCTTGCACCAAGTTCTTTCAGAAGATATGTAGTTTCCAGCGAATTTTGAAAATTATCGCCAATCGCTACGATACAGGCATCGTAGTTTCCAATGCCAAGAGAAGAAAGAAATTCTTCGTTTGTGCTGTCACCGATCTGCGCATTTGTTACAAAGGGCAGCAGCGCATTCACACGTTCTTCATTGTGATCAATAGCCATCACCTGATGGTTCAAAGTATTCAACTTTAGGGCAATGTGTCTGCCAAAACGACCAAGCCCAATTAACAATATAGATTTCATAGTAGACGCCTCCTTAACCAACTGTTATCTTTTCCTGCGGCAGTCGTGCCGTATTTCCTTGATGCCCTGAGAGTGCCGAGAAGATCAGTGTAAGTCCTCCCACTCTGCCAATGTACATTAAGACAATCAGAATAATCTGAGATGCAATTCCAAGATTTGGTGTAATGCCGAGCGTTAATCCGACTGTTCCGATTGCGGATGCTGTTTCGTATAAGCAGGTAAGCAACGGAAGACTTTCAATATGACTAATCAAGAACCCGCCTGTCAGGAACAGGATGACATACATCATCAGAATTGTTGCTGCATTTCTGATAGCATCGTCATTCACTCTGCGCCCGAAAAAGTGTGTATGCTCCCTGCGTCTGAATACAGAGATTGCGGTAGAAAACAAAACAGCAAGTGTTGTGGTTTTCATACCGCCTGCCGTTGATCCGGGAGAACCGCCGACGAGCATCAACATAATAGTAATCGCTGTACCTGTTTCGCTGATCTGCGTCAAATCTGCAGTGTTGAATCCCGCAGTCCTCGGCGTAACGGACTGGAATAGGGAACTCCAAATGCGTTCGCCCATCGTTTTGTCCCCAAACTCAAACAAGAAAAAGTACAGAGCCGGAAGTGAAATCAACATTGCAGTAGTTATCAGGATAACTTTGCTCTGCATCCTGTATTTCTGGACATGATGCTTATTTGCCTTAATGTCATCCCATGTCATGAATCCAATGCCGCCGATTATGACCAATGACCTAATTACAAAATTGATGACCGGATTATCCATAAAATATGTAAGAGAGGAATACGCTGTTTTTACGCCCATCAAATCAAATCCGGCCTTACAAAATGCGGAAATGGA